>JACDEB010000005.1 GCA_013816595.1 Sphingomonas sp.
GCGTGGGGGAGCACGACGTGCTTGAACGATTACGCGGGCTCGCTCCACGACCCATCATTGTCATTATCGCACATCGAGCCGAAAACCTCTCATCGTGCGACCACATCCATACAATAATCGATGGCCGTCTGGTTGCAGACGATTGCCCCCGTCTACACGCGTGAACAATCTCTCGGCCGAATTACGTCTTCTCGCTGGCTGTTGCCGATGGCCGCCGTCACCATCGCGAGATGCCGCCATAACTGCTGCGGCATCAGCGCAAATCGATTGGTTGCACTTCGAAGCATTGCTCAAACGGCATCGGGTCACGGCTTTGGCATATGCTGGCTTGTGCACCGCCGGAATTACTTTGCCGTCGGACGTAGCGGCGAGCCTTGCCCGATCCGCGCTAGTTGCAACCCGCAATGCGCTGGTCAAGGCGCGGGAGACGCTTCGCTTGCAACGCGTCTTCGACGAAGCGGCTGTTCCGGCTTTGTTTGTAAAAGGGTCGACGCTAGCCATTCTTGTGTATGGCTCGCTCGGGGTGAAGGAATCGTGGGACATTGATCTGCTGACCACACCCCAAAAAGCCCTCGCCGCGCGAGACATACTCTTCCAGCTTGGATATGATCTTGTTAGCCCGGCGGGTCTCGAGGACCGGAAGTTCCGGGATTTTACGAAGCTATCTAAAGAAGCCATATTTCTCAATCGGAGACTATCCGTCGCGGTCGAATTGCATTGGCTGCTGGTTGATAATGAATACCTTCTGCCGGGCATTACTGCACACTCTCAAGCGCAGCCGGTACCGGTGGGCGGCGGCTTTGTGCGCACGTTACAGGATGAAATCCTTTTCGCTTATTTGTGCGTTCACGGCACCGTGCATGCTTGGGGAAGGCTTAAGTGGTTGGCGGACGTTGGCGCCTTTCTGGGGAAGCGTAGCGAGGCTGAAATTGACCGTTTTTACCGGGCCGCAATCGCGCTCGGCGCGGGTCGGTGCCCTGCTGTCGCGCTGCTGCTCTGTTACCGGCTCTTCGGCCTCCAGTTGCCTAGCCTACTGCTCCGCGAGATAGAAGCCAGCCGCATTACGAACGCATTGGTAGCGAATTCGTTCTCTGCTTTGATGCACCCGGCCGCCACGCCTAGTGTCTATTCGATCGCGAACCTTCGACGATTAGTGGCCAGATTCTTTTTACAACCCCGTGCTCGCTACATCCGAGCTGAGATACGTCTAGTTTGGACGTCCCGAGCTGATCGGATGTTGCTAAACCTACCTCGACGACTGACCTTTCTTTACCACTTGCTACGCGTGCCGCTCTGGCTGTGGCGCGCCGGCAGTCGTATTGTTCACCCCCGGATCCAGTAATGCGCTGGCTTCATAGGATCTTCGTGAAAATACGTTCTGCATTTTTATTGGGCGTGAGAACCGCAGCTCGGGTTGACGGGATCCCTCAGCATTTCCTGGCGGAGGCGAAAAGGCTGGCTTGTAAGGTTGGTAGTACCTACAACGATGATAGCGATATGACCGGCGAGCAATGGAGCAAACTGGACATGCCGCCTCAGCGCCTGGAAAGGCTCCGAATATTCATTTCTATATTATGTTGCTGAATGGATGCCTGCCGACCTTGGCGACCCAGGCACCCACAGAGCGTTTTTCGTTATGACCAGCTGTCTGATTTTTCTGGCGCATTATCTCCCGTCATTCAAATCGGGAGGGCCTGTACGCAGCATTGCCAACCTGATTGATGGACTGGGCCACGAGTTTCGCTTCTCGGTGATTGCCAGCGATCGCGACGCTTTGGACGAAACTTCTTTCTCAGATGTGGCCATCAATCAGTGGAACAGCGTGGGAAAAGCAAACGTTTTTTATGCCTCACCTATTTGGTGGACCTGGGGCAATATTGCATCGTTAATTAAGCTTAAAAAGCCGGACGTCGTTTATCTTAACAGCTTTTTCGCCTTCAAATCTTCAATTCTGCCGGTACTCACTTTCCGCCGAATGGGACAAATTCGACCGCCCGTTCTCCTCGCTCCGCGAGGTGAGTTTTCTCCCGGAGCTTTGGAAATCAAGCCAAGTAAAAAGTGGGCCTTCATTGCTTTGTCAAAGTTGCTAGGTCTACACTCTGATATTATCTTTCAAGCTTCCAATTTTCGTGAAAAGGACGACATCGCGCGTATTTTTCCGAGTGCGCGAATACTTGTGGCGTCGGATGTCGGCCCGTCATTCCCACGTTCTCAGATCCTCATCGATCCCATAAGATGTGTTTCGAAGGCAACGCGGCCACTCGAGGTCGTGTTCGTGTCCCGCATCACGCCAAAGAAAAATCTTCATTTCGCCATAGCAGCACTGGCTCTCTGCAGTGAACCAGTGAGGCTCACGATCTTCGGACCCATTCGCGACAGAAAATACTGGCGACGATGTGAGGCATTGATTCGGCGCCTTCCGCGGCCGGCAGCGGTGGTTTATGGGGGGATCATTCCTCATGGCGAAGTAGTTAAAAATATTAGAAATTTCGATCTCTTCTTTTTGCCTACGCGAGGAGAAAACTTCGGTCACATCATACCCGAGGCGTTCATTGCCGGAATACCCGTGCTGATTTCTGATCGGACCCCTTGGCAGGGCCTCGAGAAGGTCGGTGTTGGGTGGGACTTGCCGCTCGAAGAGGGGCCCGCCAAGTTTGCTCAGAAGATCGACGCTCTCGCAAACCTCCTTCCTAAGGAACGGCTGGCATGGCGCAAACTCATACGGGCCGCGGCGTCTAAATTGGTTGGGGTGGATGCCGCCATTGCGGCTAATCGAGAGATGTTGCTGCTTGCTTCTGAACGCGATTCCCGAGGACCTAAGTGATGATGCGCGCTCCGCGTCGGAACAATGCCACGGAATGAGAATTTAAATCCGGGGACCTTGAAAGCTCATTAACTGGCTGTATAGGACTTCCCAAAGAATAAGGCGTATTTCCTCCAGATGCGTAATTGGGCAGGGCCAATACCAGCGTTATCAGGCCAAAACAGAGAGGAGATCGCTGTCATGACGCGATTTGCGCCGGGGACAGGGTATACCAGTGAAGGCGAGGATGGGATGTCGACCAAGGCCTCGTCGACCAGAGTATCCGACTCGTGTTCGACGGACGGTTATGTTGGAACTCAGGGAGGTTAGAAGTTGGGATTTAAGAACGGCTTGTTCAGCCAGGGTCAGATAGCATTGAAGATAGCTCGGCGCCGGGCCAAGCGAGCTAAATCGCTTGACACGTTGATCAAGCACGACTTTGTAGCGATTTCGTGAGGGTCGGCGTTCCCGTTCTTCGTTCGTTTAAGCATGGGCTGACGCTCAGTGGAGCGCGCATGCCAGTTCGCGTTTTGCACCAGTTGCAGATGGTGGTGAACTATCTAAAACTTGGGCGTTGGATGAAGCAACACTCGTTCGCGATTCCCAAACGGGTCCGGACACGAGATGAGGTCTTCAATGCGGTAGCCGCTACCGTCCGGGACAAGCGAGTTCTCTATCTGGAATTTGGCGTGTTCCGGGGCGCCAGCATGCGCTACTGGTCGAATGCACTGAAACATCCAGACACAATTCTACACGGCTTCGACAGCTTCGAAGGGCTTCCAGAAGACTTCGATGTGAACGGGCCCTATACTAAGGGAACGTTCAACGTCGGCGGCCAGTTGCCTCAAATCGCCGATCCCCGGCTTCGATTTTACAAGGGTTGGTTTGAAGACACGCTTTCGACATACGAAGTGCCAACACACGACGTGTTGGTGTTGAATCTTGACGCGGATCTCTACAGCTCTACGAAGACTGTTTTCGACCGTCTCGAACGTTACATCTTGCCGAACACCTACATTTATTTTGATGATATGTCCCGGCCAGACCATGAACCGCGCGCGTTTAGCGAGTTCATGGCGGAAACCGGAAAGACCTTTGAGCTTGTCGTGGCCGATTCGTCTTTGAATTCGGCTTTCTTTCGCTGTACCGGCTGATTCGGCGTCGAATTGCTCTTCAAGTGTGCGATAGATCGCTGGGATGGTTTGCGCGGCTAAGATGATATCGATTGGCTGATTCATCCGTCGTTTCTGCGACCATTCATAAAATGGTGGCCAAAACGGCGCGATGCTGCGCCGAGCGGAGCGCGCCGGCCGCTGAACCGCGCCCACACCACAGTGGGTCGACTCAGTTATGAGTGATAGAATCTCGTGCCTTGCGTGCTTTCGGCTGGAACCGGACTTGGTCGACCGCATCAAGCAAACGCGTGACCGCAGTTTCCACTACGAATTCCTTGCTCGCCAGTTCATGACCCCGGTCGGCAAGAGACTGGCGCAGGGTAGGGTCGCTGCAGAGGCGATAGAGTGCCGAGACGAGCGCATCAACATTCCTGGGCGGGACGAGTAGCGCTTCCCGGCCGTCATTCACCACATCCGGGATGTTTCCTACCGCAGATACGACGACCGCAAGCCGTGCCGCCATGGCTTCGATCATCGCATTGGGAAGTCCTTCCGCCCAAGATGGAAGCGCGAGGACGTCGGCTTTTGCATACGCTTCGGCAATGCTATTATTATCGAGCCATCCCGTGAACATGATGCGGTCTTCCAGGCCGTGCTCAAACGCGAAGTCGCGAATCTCCTCCATCGCGTGCCCGTCGCCCACGATGGTGAGCCGCGCATTGGTCACTTCCGAAATGACACGAAATGCCTCAACGAGCTCGAGCACCCCCTTGTTGCGCTCTACCCATCCCACGAACAATAGCTCAACGGGCGCCGTATCCGAACGACTAGGGCGATCGCGTCCTATCTGTATCAAACGAGGAGTTGCCGTCCAGTTCGGAATTACCGGTGCCATTGCGCTTTCGAAACCAAGTTCTTCGGTCGCGAATCGCTGCCAGGCATCGCCTTGGCAGAGCACCATAGCCGCGCCGCGAAAAGCACTACGAACCAAGAACTTTGTCGCACGCGATCCAGCAACCGCGTCGATCAGCCGCCCGCCCCTAGGGAACAACATCGCCCGGCTGCCTCGCGTCCTGACATACCAGGCAAGCAGTCCTTTTTCGAGCGCCGAAGCACCGGAGGACGTGAACAGAAGGACTGCATCGGGCCTGTTGGCCTCGAAGGCCCGCACAAATTTGGCGAAGCGCGTGATCGCCAGGTACGCGCGCACGCTAAACGACGGCGGCGGATTGGTGATCTGCGTACTGTCTATTAGCTGCAGGCTGACCCGGCTTGGTAGCGACGACTCGAGCAGAAGCCGGCAGCCGGTGACCACGCCGCCAAAGATCGCCGACCCCTGTGGCGGGAAGGCACCCACGATCATCAATTTTGGAAACGAAGGCTTCACAGTCATTTCGTCTAGAGCCTCACGCATTCCCGGAAGCCAAGCGCAGAGCGGCAAAAGGCCGGCAAGAATTCCTCGAAGCCAGTTTTCTTCCTAATCAACCGCCATCGCCAAGGACAGACATTGCTAACGCCTCGATATCAGTACCTCCATTGATCCGTTCCTCAACCACCAAGACGCCTGCCACCAAACGGAAGATGGTCGATCTTTCTTCGGGCCTATTATCGATCACCGCAAGCCGGCCTCCAGATTTCATGGCTCTGCGGAGGTTCTGAAGCGCAAGGGAAATGGATTCATCTGAAAAATAGGCACGGTTCAGTACGTTTGCGGCGATGACAATGTCCGCCTTTTCCAAGCACCACTCAGTCATCACATCATACTTTTGGACGCGCACATCTCCTTGGCACGAACGCAACTCGTGGTTGATCAAGGGAATTTGCGCCATGTTGCCCGCAAACGGCGGCGCCCTCGCCATCAGCCGCCTAGCCACCCAATTAAACGGAAAAATACCCCCCTCCTGATCACAGTAAACAATCCAGTTGTCGGTCGCCCTCAGGATACAATTGCCCTCGCAGTCAAAAAACCATGTTGCACCGGAGGCGACGGCTACGTAAACCTCGACATTCAAGTCGGTAACATAATACGTCCTGAAATCGAAGGCACGCATGACATCGATGGATGTCGTGCCGTCCGACGCACCGACGTCCAATACGACCGGCGCGGACCCTTGCTCGCGCTTTGCAATCGCAGCAATCGACAGCGGGAAGCGGGCCTTTCGGGTGGTTTTGAATGTGCTCCCGAACTTTAGTATGGAGACAGCCTTCGTGAACGCCTCGCCATTCGAATCCCGGCAAATGGCCCTGGGGTCGGCCGTGGACGGAACACCAAGGGCGCTGACGCTCGGCCAATGTTCACGATTCAGCTTGAGGGGAAACTTCATTTGACAGTACCAAACCCTATTCTCGGAGGTCTTCGGGCGTAAGGATGCGCGATCCATATCTCCAGTGGGCTCTGCGTTGTTTCTCTAATCCACTAATCCTGTCGAGCGTCGGCAGCGGGCATCTAGCGCGCCTTGCCAACTTCGATATGTCTCAACATGGAATTTCGAATCGCTTCGATTATAAGGTTGCGAATGCACCAACGTGATCGTTTCTCTGCACGCATCTGTCTTGCCCGCTCTGGAATTTCTGGCAGTCGATCCGCGTACATAACATCCCTTAGGTCGTAAGGGGATTAATTCTTCGCCGTGATTCATGCCCGTGTGGAGATATAGCGAAGTACTGGTAACTGACGTCGAAATTTGCAAATCCACTATATTGTGAATGCGAGTGAGCCCATTGTTAATTTCTCGAAAGTTTCTCCGAGCCGTGCAGCGCCTTGCTCGCCAGTTTGATTGTTCGGTCGCATTCGCCAGAACAGCAGGATCGATCGAAACTGTTTCGAACTGCAGCGCGAGATGACACAAACGGTCTGGCTTATCGCAGCAGCGCGACCGAACTTCATGAAGGTTGCGCCACTTTATCATGCACTAAAGTCCTCCGTCGATTTCAATCCTGAGATAATCCATACGGGGCAGCACTATGACCCCAACATGTCGGCCGTCTTTTTCGCCGATCTCGCACTGCCCGAGCCGCATTATCATCTGGGCGTCGGCTCGGGCACCCATGCAGCGCAAACTGCCCAAGTGATGCTTGCCTTCGAAGTGCTTGCGATGAGGTGGCGTCCGGACTGGATCGTCGTCGTAGGAGACGTCAATTCAACCGCAGCGTGCGCTCTGGTGGGCGCCAAACTCGGGATTCGGGTGGTGCACCTTGAGGCGGGACTTCGGAGCAATGATCGGTCAATGCCGGAAGAACTCAATCGCTTAGTGACCGATGTTTTAAGCGACGTACTGTGGACGCCTTCGCCCGACGCGGATGAAAACCTGCGAGCAGAAGGGATCCCGGAAGAACGGATTACCCGAGTGGGAAACATTATGCTCGACAGTTTCGAATTGCTTCGCGAACAGATTAGTAGCGCCAGTGAGTCGGTCGCTCTTGGGTTAGAGGCCACCAAATATGGGGTCGTGACGCTGCACCGGCCATCTAATGTGGATACGGATGCTGCCCTCGAGACCGTCGTTCAGTCTCTGGTAGATGCCCAGCGAGTTCTCCCGCTCATTTTCCCTGTGCATCCCCGCACTGCAAAGCGCCTTAATGAAAGTGGGCTTGCGGCTCGGCTCCGCGCAGCCGGACTGAAGCTGCTTCATCCATTGCCTTACGTACGTTTCATGAGCCTTGTGATTGACTGCTGCGTAGTCATCACCGACAGCGGCGGTATCCAGGAAGAGACTACCTACCTTGGTATTCCGTGCCTCACCTTGCGCGAAAACACTGAGCGCCCAATTACCGTTACGAAAGGTACTAATCGACTAGTCAGAGCGGACGCGCTCGTGATGACGCTCGAACAAACGCTCAGTGGGGAATGGGCGCCTTCTCGTCCGGAGTTTTGGGACGGTCAAACGGCGCAGCGGTGTGTCCTGGACCTACGGACTAGGAGCGCCGCATGATTGATGCGCCCGAGCCGGATGGGGACCGACTGTCCTTTTCATGCGCGTGACGCGCCGTACGGGCCTCGCAAAGCGTGAGATGACTGATCGTTCGCCGGGATCTAGTGCCCTAGTCTCGACAGCGCTGTTGGGAGCGCTTCGGGTGCTTTCAATGACTGTCACGTTTGCCGTGCTGACGCTCAGCTACTACGTGCTTACTGCTGACGACTTTGCATTGTTTAACTTGCTCGTTTTTTTCTTTGCGCTGGGGTCAGCATTGGCGGCTCCATTAAACAGGGCATTTTGGGCTGCAAACTCGCCTGAAAACTTCGGCCCGGCCAGCGGCGCCACTGGAGCAATTGTTTGCGTGGTTGTGGTCGGCGGGCTGATATTTACGGGTCCTAGCTCGTCGATACGGCTTGTCCTGGCGGCCGCCGGAGCAATCTACGGCGTAGCAAAGGTGCTGGAGCGTTATGCGTACGGACGCATGCTCGTAGCGGGCGAGTCCGCATGGGCGGTTCTGCCGGCAATTATCTTCGTTTCGGTCGAGGCGGGCGTCGTAGCGGCAATGTGGATATTTAAGTCCAAGTCATTACTACTGCGAATTATCGTACCAGCCTTACTCTTCCTGACAGTGGCGGCCTTGACTAGACTAAAACCACTCCTACAGGATTTCTGGCGCGCATTAAGGGATCCAAGAGCAAGTCTCGAATTCGCCCGCAGTCATTTGATTTCTCACCTGGGCGCGCAGGTTATCGCCATTGGTGGCTTAGCTACGATCGCTGGAATGGGAGAGCGGCTACTCATCAAATACCTTCCGCTCGCCACTCCGGAAGCGAGCGCTGCATATTTGTTGGTACTTTCCTATGCGGTTGCATTCCAAACCCTCTCTTCGTTTCTCTTCGATCTTTCGCGGGCTCGCGTTTTCAGAGATGGGTCTTGGCAGCCTCAGGCGCGGCGATTCAGCTTAATCTCAGCTGGCCTCTTAGTTGCTGTCATCGGCGCCGCAGGATTCGCCTATCCTTTGTTGAGGTTTTTACACGTAATTCCAGATGGCATAACTCAGCTGCTCTGGGTAGCGCTGCTCATGCGATCATCGTGTCTGACGTTGATCCTTACCCTCAACGTTGACAAATTTCAGCAAGGCACGCTGCTCTCACTTGCTGTTTCGAACGTCATAGTCCTAGTTGGCGCAGTCGTGTCATTCGGGCTCTTACACGAAGGATTCTCGCAGCTTTTTGCATCTCTGACGCTGATCGGTGCATGCTGCATCACAACGGCCGTCAATGGCGTCCGATTCTTTCAGCGCATCGGCAGTCTTGAAAGTGAGGCGGTCGGCACGCACGAAGGCAACCCTTCCGGCTAACCCTTTTGCCCAAATTCGTTCGTGATAGGTCCCCGCAAGCGTTTAATCGAAGATCCGCGAGATAACCCCGCCTCCGGTCAGCGCTGATCGCAGGCTAGTCTAGCCAAATTCCCCGGACAAATGAGTGCATGATCCGCACTTGCCCAGGGCCATTCAGCTGCTTGCAGGGCGCCGCTTTGTTTAGTCAAACGACGCTTTGGCCCTCTTGACTTACTTAAATAAATTCTTGTGATTGACGGGCTGACCGAAACAGATTCTCAATCCACGAGGCGCTGCGGTGTCGTAGCTTGAGATGGCATCCGGTTACTGTTACATAAAAACCGTTCCTAGATATGAACATTGCGAAAGTTCAGAAGAGTGAGTGCTTGCGGCATGGCGAAGAAAACAACAGGGCACATGAAGAGTTTCCAAGAGACCAATAGGCCGACGCTTGAGATAGCGGCGTCGTTCTTAGCAATTTTATCTTCGGCAGCCGCTTGGAACCTAAAGTACTTTGGGCTTGGATGTTTTTTGTATGTTGGAGCCATGTTCATAGTATTACTTTCTGACAGCTGGAAGCATCGTGAATTGTCATATCGAACAGTGTTGCTTTTCCCGTTCACACTTTACGCTTTCACGCCCATCGCTCACATCGGCTTGGAGGGCAATATATTCCTTCTCTCGGAAAGCATCGCACTATATTTTCTAGTCGGGTCGTGGATAACCTTAGTTATCTTATATTGGACCCTGCCAACGCAAGAGTTCCTTATAAATCGGATAAAAAGCACATCTGTTGAATATAGCAATGACAGGTCTCCATTCTCTGTATTAGCACTAATTTGCTGCATAATGTTTGGCGCGTACCTTTATACTTCGATATTAGGTTCTAGCGGTATGAGCAGAGGAGAGAGGATCTCCGGTCAAGGTTTTGTGCAAACAGCCAGCGAACTCGGTTTCATTTCGTTGAACTTATTGTTATTTTGCCAGGCTATTGGTAACCGAAGCTCGAGGTGGATTTTTCCATTTGTGCTAGCTGTGGCCTATTTTTGTGTAGAGATTTTCTATTTTGGAGATCGTCGAACTGCTTTTTCTCTTTTGCTGGCGTTCGTTGTCGCGGCGCAATGCGCGGGTCGGTTAAATTTGAAGACCTGGCAAGTTCTGACCCCGCTAAGCTTCCTTCCCGTGGTCCTAGTATTTGGAGTGCTTCGCGCATATCCGCTTTCGGACTGGGTCTATTTGATCACGTCTGGAAAAGTCTTTGACACTTTATCGCTTATGAACAGCGAGCTCGGAGCAAGTTCGGTCATTGCGAATACGGTTGGACTTACGGAAGGTGTCTTTTCTTGGCATCCTAGCTACCACCTCATTCCTTTGCAGTTAGTTCCGACCAGTTTCGTGCCTCGAGATGATTGGCTTTGGTCGCCGAGTCAGAGATACGCGTATCAGTACGAATACAAGTTGTTTGCAAGTGGGGGCGCAGTCGGCTACAATATTCTTTTGGAGTCAATGCAGAACTTCTCGGTTTTTGGCCCAGCAATACTTGCGATTACGCTGTCTAGGACTTTTGTATGGATTGCTTCGATGAAATATCAGAACAAGTTGTTCCTTTTGGGAGTATATACATATGCTACCGTATTCGTTTACAGATCCGATTTAAATGGTTGGGTCCAGACATTTGTTTATATTGGCGTGATTGGTCTTGTGATCTCGGCTTTTATTGCAATTTTCTTCAACAATCGTCAGCTGGAACGCGCACTGCTTTGAAGTGCCTAGACTCAGGACCCGTTGAATCGCATGCGGAAGTGCTGATCAGTTGATCCAATGGGCGGCGCCAGGAGGTTCTACCATAGAGTTGATTTGATTGAGTTCTCGGAGACGCAGATGCGCCGGATCAAGCCGTATTTCACCTTGTCGCACGGCGTGCCGCGGGTCGATGACCGGCGGGTCATAAGTGGGATCATCCTTATGATCCGCAACGGGCTGCGCTGGCACGATGTGCCGAGGGAGTGTGGCCCCGCACGAGACGATCTACAACCGCTTCATCCGCCGGAGCCGCACGGGGGTCTTCAACAAGATCTTCGCTGCCCTCGCGGCCAAGGGCGGCAAGCCGGATCGGCTGATGATCGACGTCACCCATTCGAAGGGTATCGCACCGCCGCCAGCCTCTTAAAATAGTGGCCATTCTCCGATGGAACGGGCGCACTAAGAGGGCGGCCTGAACTCCAAGCTCCATGCCGTGTGTGATGGCCCCAGGCGCCCGTTGGTGATAGCTCAGCGAAGGGCCAGATGAGCGATTACAAGTGCGCCGCGCTGATGATCGACGCGCTGCCACGACCCGACGCCATGCTCGGCGACTGGGACTACGACGCCGACAGGTTCCGAGACGACCTGATCGCGCGTGGCATCACGCAGTGCATCTTCTAAAAAGCCAACCGCAAGGTAACGATCCCGCACGACCGCGCCCTCTATTGCCAGCGCCACAGGATCGAGAAGATGTTCGGCAAGCTCAAGGACTGGCGCCGCATCCATACCCGCTACGATCGCTGCGCCCACACCCTCATGTCCGCCATCTCCATCGCCGCCACCGTCATCTTCTGGTAGATCATGGGTCCTGAGCCTAGCTGCGCGCAGACCCGTTGCTGCTTTTCGCAGAGGTACGATGAAGCACGGGGGCTTCAACGTACGACCACGACAGGAATGCCAATGTAAGAGTGACCGCGAACGTCAATAGAACTCCTTGCCAGCCGAGAATGCCAAGCTCGACAAGTGAGTTCACTACTAGCATATGGAAAAGGTACGTGCTATAAGACAAATCGACGCCATGAAGCACGCCTGCTAGCGGCTTGGCGACGTAGGCGAGCCCGAGGATGGCAGCCACCACCAGCGGAAAAGTGACGACAATGACTGCTGCCTCCGGCAGCATACCAGACAGCTGCACTCGGATTAACACGAACAACAAAAGCGGGTAAAGGAATCCCGCTGGGTAGCCTCGTAGAGGAGCTAACCACCGCATCACTCGCTCGAAGTTCAAGAAAACCATTATGCCGAACGCAAAGTACCAGAAGTTGGCGATCGGCGTCACGAATAAGATTTTTGCCAGAAGACTTTGGTTGCCTTCCAACATTGCGTAGATAGCGCACGAAAGCACTCCTGCGGATACTATAATCGCGCTAAATCTCTGTTTGCCCTGCCTCAAACCTCCGGCCATCCATGCAAGCACCGGTAGGGTGACATAAAACCCGATCTCAACCGGAATAGTCCACAGACTCCCATTAACCACCCCGACACCGAAGTGGTGAAAGAAGGACGGGTGATAGACTTGGAGTACTGTCAGCTGGGTCGCGACCCATACCCAGAAGTGTGGCTCCATGAGCGTTTGTCGCGTAATCTGGCCAGCGACGAAGAGCAAAGGGACCGTCAAGAAGAATGTCAGCCATAGAGCGGGGAAAATCCGTCGAATGCGGGCCTCGGCATACTCACGCAGCGATCTGCGCGCGAAGCTGGCAGTGACTAGCAACCCGCTTATAAAGAAAAAGATCGGGAGGGCAGGGGTCAATTCGAGCAGCTGGCGTCCCCAGTGCGGGAAGGGAGCGCGTAAATGAGCCTGCGCGTGCATCGCCATGACTTGAAGTGACAATATCAAGCGAATAAGGTCGAGATTATTGGCTCGTAGTAAGCTTTTTGCGCGGTCAAATTCTCGTTTGGACGACGGATTATTCTCTGCGGCTCTCCCCATGGTGGGAACTTTTAAGCAAAATTATCCAATTCACAAGCCTATTTAGGCATGACTTCGATTGTGGCCAGGCACTCTCATCTGCTAGGCGCAGCCACTTCCGCCATTCGAGTGACCCCTGTGCATCTGGCGGCCTGTCCCGATGCCGGTTTCGAAGGCTTGCGGAACGATCGTCGGACCGGCCCTGATGTGTCCGGCATCAAGCCATTTGGAACAACTGGCTGCCCAGATTGGCGGAGTAGGGCTTCGTTTTGGTTTGATGTTGCGCGGCGATCTTGCGGTGTTGCAAGCGCCGGAGTTCGACGGTCATTCGCTTGATACAGGCGCGCCGGTCGAGGATGGTTTTGTCCGTGCCGAAGTAGAGGGCGGCGGGCGTAGAGGGCTTGTTAAAGGTCTTGATCGAGGTTTAGGATGGCGCCGAGTAACCCCTCGGTGCTGTGTTCGACAGAGCTCCAGGTCATGACGAACTGGCCTACGTTACGGGGAAATTCCAGATCTTCGTCGCGCTCAAAATCTGTCATAGATATTCGAAGGATTGTGAACACAGATGGCTGACAACGAAGAAACCTACTCCGGAAAGGCAACGATGGCGCGGCGCGAGGCGGCATTGAGGCGGATGCTTTCAGGCGCCTTACAAGCCGCATAAGGAATCAAAGAAGAAAGCGGTAATCAGCCAGGAGGCGGATATGGATCGCGCCCGTAGGTCCACTCCGTGCGGAATTGGTTGCCTTCTCCCTCCACCAGCACCTGCGCATCATTCGTAGATTTGTACGCTGCATCCACAGCGGCGCGAATCGCAGCCTTCTCTGTAGAGTAGTGGTCGTAATGCTTGCCGTTGTAACGAATCTTCCACTGACCTTGGTGCAGCACGACGAAGTATTGAACGCGGCTCATACATCCTCCTTAGTCGCACATCGGGTGGTACGACGGACAAACCAACAATGCCACCGGAAATTCTTCCCGACGCAAAGGGCGAGGTGTTCGTTTGCGCGGAAGAGAAGCCCAGCAACGGCCCGTCCTGAGACTGTATTTTGATCTACAGAGCTAGCGTGTCCAACGCTTTCGGTGTTCTCCTATGTGTAGAGGGGCGCGGAAGTAATCCGGCTGCGAGAAGACCAATCCGCCGCTAGGTTAGGCGGCGACCGAGCATACCCATCAGGGTGAGGTTGGCGTATCGCGCCAGCGCAGCCCGTTGCGGATAACGTTCATCAATCTAGTGTTGGCTGCATGGGGCTCGATTCTCAAGGCGCAGTGGACGTGACTCTAACTCCGGCGCGCAGTACGAAGCCCTGTAGAGCGCATTTGCCCGGAGCGCCAAACTTCTGAGATTGAGCGCGGGCTGGCTCCGCCATCATTTTACTGCTTTCGCGAGGTTAGAATTGAAACAAGTCTTTCAGGATCTCTCGAGCGGAGCGACGACGCTTTTGGACTGTCCCGCGCCGCAGGCTCGCCCCGGTCACTTGCTAATCGACACAACGGTTTCACTGATCTCTACCGGCACCGAGCGAATGCTGGTCGATTTCGGGCGCTCCAGCTTCATTTCCAAAGCTCGGCAACAACCCGAAAAGGTTAGACAAGTGATCGCCAAAGCCCGTGCTGAAGGGCTTCTCACAACCATCGATGCCGTTCGCTCGAAGCTTAAACAGCCGATCCCTCTCGGGTATTCAAATGTGGGGCAAGTTCGAGAGATCGGGCGAGGAGTGAGCGGCTTCCAAATTGGCGACCGTGTCATCTCGAATGGGCCGCATGCCGACGTTGTAACGGTGCCGGTAAATCTATGCGCGCGGATCCCGGACGGGGTAACGGACGAACAGGCGAGTTTCGCCGTGCTGGGCGCAATCGGCTTGCAGGCACTCCGGCTGGCTGAGCCAACACTGGGTGAGGCGTTCGTAGTCATTGGCGTTGGCACAATCGGGCTTCTTACGGTGCAACTGCTTCGCGCAAATGGCTGTCGAGTGCTGGCCATTGACTTCGACGCTAAGAAGCTAAGCCTCGCAGCATCGTTCGGCGCCGAAACGTGCAACCCGGCTGCGGGCGAGGATCCTGTCGCCAGTGGGATGGCGTTCAGCTGCGCGCGGGGCGTCGACGGCGTGATCATAACCGCATCTACGAAATCCTCGGACCCGGTGAAACACGCAGCGCAAATGTGCCGGAAGCGTGGCCGTATTGTGCTCGTGGGTGTCACTGGCCTCGAGCTCAACCGTGCGGATTTTTACGAGAAGGAGCTAAGTTTCCAGGTTTCCTGTTCCTATGGGCCGGGGCGACTGGACCGCTCATACGAGCAAGAAGGACATGATTATCCGTTCGGATATGTTAGGTGGACAGAGAAGCGCAACATCGAAGCTATTCTCGACTTGATCGCAGCCGGAAGTTTTGACACATCGAACCTGATTTCGCACCGCTTCCCCTTCGAGTGCGCTCCCGAAGCGTTCGACGTGCTGGCGCGGGATAAGGGCGCCTTCGGCATTCTCCTAACGTACTCGCATGCCGTTGATCTTAGACATGTGAAGTCTTTAAAGTTGCAGCCGGCTAAGGTGTCCTCGAGGCGGGTCGAAAAGCCAGTGATCGCCTTCATTGGTGCTGGCAATTACGCGTCGCGCGTCTTAATACCCGCGTTCGAAACCGCGGGCGCGCGTCTGCACACTATTGCTTCTGCCGGTGGCGCAAGTAGCGCCTTGCAGGGACGGCAAGCAGGTTTTGAGAATGCCACGTCAGACATAAATTCGATCTTTCAAAATCCTGAAATCGATACGGTCGTCATCGCTACGCGACATGATAGCCATGCCATGCTCGCCGTGGAGGCTCTCAGCGCGGGCAAGCACGTATTTCTGGAGAAACCGCTTGCGCTCACCTTAGAGGAAATTGCCCGCGTGAAAGAAGTGTATTTGGGGTCTAACCAGCTTCTAACCGTGGGTTTCAATCGGCGCTTTTCACCTCTCGTTCGCCGCGTAAAGGAGCTACTTGAAACGACGCGCCAACCTAAGGCTTTCGTCATGGTGATGAATGCGGGCAGCATACCAGCCGAGCACTGGACGCAGGATCCGGTCGCCGGCGGAGGGCGCATCATCGGTGAGGCCTGTCACATGATAGACCTGATGCGCTTTTTCGCAGATGCTCCGATAACATCGGTCACCGCAACCGGTATGGGGGCGGGTACCGCGGGTGTAACTGAGGATAAAGCGAATATTGGGCTGAAGTTTGCTGACGGCTCCTTTGGAACGCTGCACTACTTGGCAAATGGTGCGCCGTCGTTCCCAAAAGAGCGCGTTGAGGTGTTTGTCGAAGGCCGCACCCTACTGCTCGATAACTTTCGAGTGCTTCACGGCTTCGACTGGCCGGGTTTCCGCAAAGTGAAGTTGCTGCGGCAAAATAAGGGGCAAAAGGATTGCGCTGCGGCATTTTTGCAAGCTATTAAAACGGGTGGACCGCCGCCGATAGCTCCCGAGGAACTCTTCGAGGTCGCAACTGTGACGATTGAGGCGGCTGAGCAGCTTCGAACGCGCTGATGGCATCGCTCGGCCAGCGCGTCCGCGCATATTTTTCCCTGGGTCCTTCAAATCTGGCTCGCGTTGGTGCGTACCGTCTTGGCCTAAAGACGGGAACCCATCTCGTCACCAAGTTGAAGGCAACTCCACCGCTGGGGCCATTTTTCCGCGAGAGATTGTCGCCCCCTCCTGCCGGCGCCACATCACGGCAGGATTGGCGTGAAAAAGGCGTCTGGTTCGGCTTTCATGAGTTCCCCTGTCAGGGGCCGCCGGATTGGCACCTGAACCCGTTTACTAAACGCCGGGCGAATTCTTCGCGGGAGTGGTATGCGATCGTCGATTTCGACCGTGAGGTGGGTGACATCAAGGCAGTCTGGGAAGCGTCGCGCTTCGATTGGCTGCTGGCCATGGCTCAGCGCGCTGCTGAAGGTGAGGCAGATGAGTTGCAGCGACTGAACGGCTGGCTGGCAGACTGGAGCGCATCGAACCCACCTTTTAGAGGCGCCAACTGGAAGTGCGGTCAGGAAGCTTCGATTCGCGTGATGCATCTAGCTCTTGCGGCACTTATTCTTGATCAGCGTGATGCCCCTGAGCCAGGGTTGATCGACCTTCTGAGGGTCCATCTAGTGCGGATAATGCCGACGCTCTCTTATGCGGAAGCACAACAGAATAATCATGCGGTGTCGGAAGCCGCAGCCCTTTTCATAGGCGGAACGTGGTTGAACCGGGCCGGAAATTTGGAGGGTGTCGAATTCGCGCGTCTGGGGCGACGCAGCCTCAACAAGCAAGCGAGGCGGCTGATTGGTTTGGACGGCAGTTTCAGTCAATACTCGCTCGTGTACCATCGTCTAATGGTCGACACCTACTGCCTTGCGGAGACGTGGCGCCGCCAATTAGGCTTGGAGCCGTTCGAACCTGTGGTGAAGGAGAGGCTACGTTCTGCGACCCTCTGGCTTCAGCAGCTTACCAGCCCAAAAACCGGCGACGGCCCGAACCTCGGCGCAAACGACGGGTCCCGCCTCATGGGGTTGGTTGAGCCGGGCTACCGCGATTTCCGGCCGACGTTGCAGTGGGCTTCAGCGCTCTTCCTTGGCCGACGCGCTCTATGGCAGGCGGGAAACTGGGATCAACCACTGCTTTGGCTCGGCGTACCCCAACCTGATGAAGTAATGGAGGTGCCTCGCAGTGCCACTCTCGACAATGGCGGTTTGCATGTTCTCCGGCAGAGTAGGGCGGTGGCATACCTGCGTTACCCACGCTTCCGGTTCCGGCCATCACAAGCCGATCTCCTCCACGTCGACCTTTGGATCGACGGGCAATACGTCCTTCGCGACGCCGGAACTTTCAGCTACAGCCCTACCGAATGGGAGAGGGATTACTACAGCGGAACCGAATCCCACAATACGGTGCATTTCGACGGACGTGATCAAATGCCGCGCATCAGCCGGTTCCTGTTCGGGGCCTGGCCCAAATCGATTGGCGTGAAGGCAGTTCACACTAGCGACCTGGGAGTTGAGGCAGCCGCCGGATATCGGGACTGGAAGGGCGCGAAACACTACCGCCACATACTGCTTGAGCGAGCCCGTTTGACCTGCACCGATACTCTTTCTGGAGCGGCGAAGCGGGCGGTCCTGCGATGGCGACTGCGTCCGGGAAACTGGCGAATAAATGGCATGGAGGCAACCGATGGTAAGGTGCGACTCATAATCGAGACAAACAGTGCCGCCCGCCTTCGCTTGACGGAAGGACGAGAATCTCGTTTCTACTTACACGAAAGCCCAATTCCGGTACTTGAGATAATGCTTTCTGTCCCGACCCGAATCCAGACAACAGTAGCCTTCTAGTTGCGATGCGGGTTCTGTATTTCCACCAACATTTTTCAACGCCCGCTGGTGCAGCCGGCACCCGTTCGTATGAAATGGCGCGTCGCCTTATCGCTCATGGCCACTCAGTAACCCTTGTGTGCGGGAGGTATACTTTGGGGCAAACTGGTGTGCTGGAGCAATTCGTGCGTGGCCGGCGGCGAGGAATGGTGGACGGGATAGATGTCATTGAATTCGATCTGAGCTACTCAAATGACGATAAGTTTCTCAAGCGCATGGCAATTTTCGTGAAGTATGCTTTGGGAAGCATCAAAATCGCCCTTCGGGAACGGTACGATCTGGCATTTGCGACAACGACGCCCCTTACGGCGGGCATTCCCGGGATTTTCGCACACTGGTTTCGTGGCAAGCCGTTCGTGTTCGAGGTCCGTGACCTCTGGCCAGAACTTCCGCGAGCGATGGGTGTTATCACTAACCCGATTGTCCTAGCTGCAATGTCGGCGCTCGAGTGGATAAGCTATCGTAGTGCCATTCGGTGCGTCGCGCTTTCACCGGGAATTGCGCGCGGAATTGCGCGTCGGGGGGTCGACACTGATCGTATCGCGACAGTCCCGAACGGCTGCGACATGGCGCTTTTTCGTCAGTATGGCGAGCGATGGCGCCCATCAAATGTAAGGAATTCTGATTTTCTCGCCGTGTTCACCGGGAGCCACGGGATAGCGAATGGGCTAGACGCCGTACTAAACGCGGCTGACGTACTCAGAAGCCGGCGCCGCGACGATATCAAGCTACTGCTAATCGGGGACGGGAAGCTGAAGCGCGGACTAGTGGCAGACGCGAATCGGCGAGGGCTCACAAACGTAATTTTTCACGAGCCAGTAAGCAAGCATCGGCTAGCTGGCCTTCTTGCCTCGGCAGATATCGGCATGCAGATCCTGGCTAATGTGCCAGCATTCTACTACGGGACTTCCCCCAACAAGTTTTTTGACTACATCGCCGCCGGTCTCCCGGTGTTAAATAACTATCCTGGATGGCTAGCTGAAATGATCACGGATTTCGACGCGGGCATCGTGGTCCCGCCCGATAATGCTGAGGCGTTTGCGGATGCCCTAGAGAGAGCGGCGAATGGCCGTGACGCGCTTGGTCGAATGGGGCGCAATGCGGGCAAGCTTGCGCAAAGCTTTGATCGCGCTAAGCTCAGCGACGCTTGGTCGGTCTGGGTTACCGAAGGTCTCCGAATTTGAAGCGGCCGTTCGACATCGCCGTGTCTTTGATTGCTCTCTTAGCGTTGTCGCCGCTTCTGCTTCTGATTGCGCTGTCGGTACGTGTGAAACTGGGCTCCCCGGTGTTGTTTCGCCAAGTACGTCCTGGATTACACTGTCGACCGTTCAAGCTGCTTAAGTTTCGGACGATGACGAATCTTTCCGATACTGGGTGCGGTTTACCGCCTGATGCACAGCGGTTGACACCCTTCGGTAAATTCCTTCGCTCGAGTAGCCTAGACGAGTTGCCCGAATTTTGGAACGTGTTGTGGGGCGAAATGAGTCTCGTGGGTCCCCGCCCCTTGTTGCTGGAGTATGTTCCGCTCTATTCCCGCCATCAGGCAAGGCGGCATGAGGTGCGGCCCGGCCTGACGGGGTGGGCGCAGGTGAATGGTCGGAATGCAATCACTTGGGGCGAAAAACTGGCGCTCGACACGTGGTATGTAGATCATCGTGGGTTCACTCTAGACATAAAAATACTCTTGATGACCATAGCCAAGGTACTACGGCGCGATGGCATCAATGCTGAAGGCGAGGCCACAGCCAGCCGGTTCGAAGGGTCGCAGACTTATGATTGATCTGATCGGAGTATACGGCGCCAGTGGTTTTGGCCGGGAGGTTGTCCCTTTTGTCGCTGAGAACCATCCGAATGCGGATATCGTTTTCATCGAAGATAATCTTGTTGCGGATCATATCAACGATCGGGAAGTGTGGACGTTCGAGCAGTTCACCTCGCGTCCCGCGGAGCACCGCGGCGCGATCGTGGCGATTGCGGATCCTCGCGTTCGAGAGCTACTGGACGGCCGGTGCCGCCAGGCGAAAGTAGAGTTGCTGACTGTAGCGCATCCAAACTCGGTCAAGCTCGACGACGTAACGTTAGGCGATGGGGCTATCCTTTGCGCTTTCGTAACTATCACATCAAACGTTCGAATTGGTCGGTCCTTCCACGCAAACATTTACTCGTATGTCGCTCACGATTGTGTAATCGGTGACTTCGTGACCTTTGCTCCAGGCGTGATGTGCAATGGCAACGTTCGAGTTGAGGACCATGCGTACATCGGAACGGGTGCGGTGCTTCGGCAGGGCACCCGCGAAAAGCCGCTCGTTATTGGGCAGGGCGCAGTGATCGGAATGGGCGCCGTGGTAACGAAAGATGTGCCTGCGGGAGTTACCGTGGTTGGCAACCCGGCAAGAGAGCTCGTGAAGAACTGATGATCAACAGATCCTTTGAGCTGTGGCCGTGTTTCACGGCGGAGGAGATCGAAGCAGTGGCGGGGGTTTTGCGTTCGAATCGCGTCAATTACTGGACCGGCAATAAGTGCCGGCAGTTTGAGCAGATGTTCGCGGAGTGGGTCGGCACATCGCAAGCTATTGCGCTCGCGAACGGTACGGTCGCTCTCGACTTGGCACTTCGCGCTTTTGATATCGGCCCAGGTGACGAGGTAGTAGTCACCCCGCGTACCTTTATCGCCTCGGCCTCGTGCGTAGTGAATACAGGGGCAATCCCGATTTTTGCCGATGTGGACAGTGACAGCGGCAATTTGTCCGCAGAAACAATTGCACCAGTGATAACGGATAAAACACGAGCCATAATTGTTGTTCACCTGGCGGGCTGGCCCGCGGACATGGATCCAATTTTGGCTATGGCTGCTCAGCGCGGGATCCGCGTCATCGAGGACTGCGCTCAGGCGCACGGCGCCCGCTACAAGGATCGTAGTGTCGGGTCAATTGGCGACATCGGTGCCTGGTCTTTCTGCCAAGACAAGATCATGACGACGGGCGGCGAGGGTGGTATGGTCACTCTCAATGATCCGAGCCTTTGGCACAAAATGTGGTCCTACAAAGATCACGGAAAATGCTATGACGCCGTGTACAACCGGGAGCATCCGCCAGGCTTCCGTTGGGTTCATGAAAGTTTCGGAACCAATTGGCGGATGCTGGAGATTCAGGCAGCGATTGGCCTGATCCAGCTTATTCGGATGAAGCAGTGGACCGCCTGTCGCAACGCCCACGCAGAAGTGCTTCGCCGTACCCTTAAGCCTCTTGCCGGGGAGAGGGGCCCGTTGCGGCTTCCAACCTTTCCCTCAGCTGAGGCAGGTTCAGGCACAGGCAAGACGGTTCACGCTTATTATAAGTTCTATTGCTACGTCCGGCCAGATAATCTCGCACCGGACTGGAACCGCGATCGCATAGTATCTGAGATTTGTGCTGCGGGAGTGCCTTGCTACCAAGGCACGTGTTCAGAAATTTATCTTGAGAAAGCATTCGAGGATACAGGATTTCGACCGCAAGAGAGACTTCCGATAGCCATGGAACTTGGCCAGACAAGTTTAATGTTCTTGGTCCACCCCACCTTGACCGAGGAACAGCTTGAACTAGCTGCGGCCACTGCGGCAAGGGTATTAGAGCAGGCGAGCACCTAGGCTGGTGGTGTGCTGACGAGCCGAAGTGGCATCTTCACCTCGCTGGGACTGTCTATTCGTGATTCTGCCTGTTCTGGCCGGTAGTGGGGCACTAGCCGCTTCACTAATTCCAACGTCCGCTGCGTGTCGCACGCCGCTAGGGCACTCTTTAGCTTCGTCAACTCCGGGTGAAGCTTGCTCCAAGGTAGCATGCTTTCCCGGCCCTTGATAATGCGAGGGTGGATCGTACCTTCGGAAGCTGCGTCAATAAGAAGTTCCTCGATCATCTTTTCCCCGGGTCGAAGTCCGATTTGCGTTATTGCTATGTCACCGTCAGGATTTTCTTCATCTGCAACGCTGAGCCCGGAGAGCTCAATCATCGCCCGCGCCAGGTCGGCGATGCGCACTGGCTTGCCCATGTCGAGGAGCAGCACTTCACCGTCCTCAGCCAGTGCTCCGGCTTGAACCACAAGCTGCGCCGCCTCGGAAATAGTCATGAAATAACGCGTTGCGTCCGGATGAGTGACGGTAAC
Organism: Sphingomonas sp.; assembly: GCA_013816595.1. GTDB lineage: Bacteria > Pseudomonadota > Alphaproteobacteria > Sphingomonadales > Sphingomonadaceae > Sphingomicrobium. The sequence continues at coordinate 22,413 of JACDEB010000005.1, forward strand.
GGGCCCGCCCGCGGCAATCTGCTCTTTAAACCGTGGGACTACAGATCCGCTGGAACCAAGCACGTTTCCAAACCGAACGGCAATGTAACTCGTGCCGGTCTGCGCTGCGGCTCGGGCCTGGATAATCATTTCACAGATCCGCTTAGATGCGCCCATGACATTCGTTGGCCGGACTGCCTTGTCTGTACTGACGAGGATGAAGTTTCGTGTGCCGCTGCGCTCGGCCGCTACACACGCGTTTAGGGTTCCAATCGCGTTGTTCCGGATCCCAGCTATCGGGTTCGCTTCAACCAGCGGAACATGCTTGTAAGCGGCAGCATGAAAGACTGTTTCGGGTCGAAAACGAGCAAAAAGTCGCTCGCATTCGTTCTCGGCCGCGACGTTGATTAGCGCGGTCTGGATTTTTCCGTCTAGGATCTCCCGGCCTTGCAGGTCCCTGAGCTCTAATTCTATTCGATAGAGGGCATGTTCCGACTGCTCAACGAGAATCAGAGCGCTTGGCCGCTGCCTAACAATCTGGCGGCACAATTCGCTCCCAATGGACCCACCGGCTCCTGTTACCAGAACCCGTCGGCCGAGAACGTTTTTTGACATCAGTTCATCGTCAGGAGGGACCTCGTCGCGTCCAAGCAGTTCTTCGATCTGTACTTCTCGAAGATCGTTAATGGTGACCCGGTCGGACGCCAACTGTGAAACAGTGGGGAGAACGCGCACGCGGATTGACCCGTTCGCTTTTCGAATTCGTTCAATTATCGTCCGTCGGACAGATCGCCTCGCCGACGGAATAGCGAGGAAAACTTCATCAATTTCCTCGCTCACAAGTATTATCTCAAGCTTGCTAACATGCCAAATTGGCTTCCCCGCCAGCATTCGGCCACCTAGGGTCGGTTCATCATCCAGGAACCCGACTATCTTCATACAGGGCTCATTGCCGACAGCAAGTGCTAGCTGATTGCCTGCCCTGCCTGCACCATAAACGAGGATACGCTTGCAAGCTCTGATACCAGGAAACGAGTGAAACGCTCGGGTGATTAGGCGCGCAAGGAGAACGCGCACAACTGATAGAATAAGGAAAAAAACGATTGGATGGATTACCGATAAGGTTCGCGGAATATCGGGGATTCGCGCTGCGAATAAGAATGCCGCGAGAAGAGCGCACATGATGGCGCAGGAGCGCATCAGGGCGATTATGGTATCGCTACCGGAAAAGCGAACTAAGGAGCGGTAAGTTCTGGTGAGGATTGCTACTGCGATCCAGCTTGCAAACGCTATTGCGGCGAAAATTAAGACAGGGGTAGATAGGAACTGCCACTCGCCCATGCGCAGCCAATAAGCGAGCCACACCGAAACTAGACAGGTGCTTAGATCAACACCCGCAATTATCGCGTGGCGAAGGGATTGCGGCAACGCAACAAGGGTCAAGATCAGGCCGTTTACGCGGCTTTTCACCATATCTGTCCTTCAATCCTCCGGGCAGCAGAAATCTAACCTGCAGTTTCGGGCGTCCGCTCAGAACGGGTTTAGAGTATGGGCCAACCGGTACGTCGAACAATAGCAGGCTGCCCCCAAGTCTAGGAGATCCCCGATCAGGCTTTACCATACTTATATACGTAGCCGTAACCGTAACCGTAACCGTAGCCGGCCGCACGATTGTCCAGCTTGGTAAGAACTGCGCCAACGATATTGGCCCGCACCGCCCAAAGGCGATCCAGCGCATGGCGCGCCTGGCTTGACCGAGTGCGCCCCGCTTCCACCACAAATATCACGCCCTCAACTGCGCGTGAGATCAGAGGCCCATCCGCGAGGCCGAGCACTGGCGGGCAGTCGATCACTACGTGATCGAACTGCTTCGTGGCGTCTTGTATAAGCTGAACCAATACAGGCGCAGCAAGAAGCTCGGCAGGAGCGGGGGGAGTTTTCCCCCCGAGCAGAACACTTACGCCAGGTAAATCCGTCTGTTCAACCAAGTCCGCAATCGTTCCGTGGCCCGTCAGCACATCACTCAAACCACGCTTGTTTTCTCGCTGAAATGTCCGATGCAGCGAGGGTCTCCTCATGTCGCCGTCAATCAAAAGTACGCTGAGACCGGAGGATCCTAGCGCCCGAGCGATCGAAACCGCAGTTGTACTCTTGCCCTCATTTTCCTGAGTGCTGGTAACAGACATGCTTCGCGGTGCACCGTTGGATGTGGAAAATTGTACTGCAGCTGCGATAGATGAGTATGCTTCTGCTAGCGAAGAGTTCTCAGCTAACGCGCTAGCGTCCTGAGGTCGGTGGTTGCCGCTTTTCGCTTCGATCAATTTCGGCAGAAACGGAGCGGTTCGCTGCACATTGCCGACCGCGGGGGTCGCTCCAAGTAGAGCTACGCCCAGTTTCTTTTGGAACTCCGCGGGCAATATTATACTCTCGGCCAACTGCTCTAAAATCAGCGCGGCTGCCGCGCCGATTAAAATCCCGAAGATTAATCCTAGAGCTAAATTTAGCAGAAGATTCGGCGAAGAGGGCCATTCAGGCGGAATAGCCGGATCGACAATTGCGACGTTGTTAGCACCCACCCCGCCAGCAATTCCAACCTCTTTGAATCGCTGCAGAAGCGCATCGTACAGGGCCCTGTTGGTGTCGACATCCCTTTGAAGGATGTTGTACTCAATCGAACGACCCTCTTCGCCGATCAGCTGTGACTTTAGCTGATCGACTTTCCGCTGCAGCGCTCTTTCGGCTGCTACAGCCTGTTGGTACCGTCCCCCGTAGTCTTGTGCGACTGATGAGTTTACGCGGGTTTCTTCGCGGCCGATCTGTCGATCGAGTTCGACGATTTGAGCGCGCAGAGCTATGATGGGCGGGTACTCCGGCCCGAAGTCGCTTTGAAACTTTGCTAGTTGGGCGACTAGTTCGGACTTTTGCTGCCTAAGCGTGCTCACTGTCACGCTGGTCAGGGATTGCGCGGCGGCGCTTCCCCGAGAGCCCTCGCGATATTGAGCTTCGGCCTGCGCCCGTTGCGCGTGAGCTGCAGTCAGCTGGGTGCTCAACTCTCCGAGCTGGCTGGCAAGTAGCGATTGCTCCCCGGACCCCTCGGCTGTCCCAGTGCGAACCTTAATCAAACCCTGTTGCTGCGCGTACCGAACTGCGTTTCTTTCAGAAACTTCAAGCTTTGCGCGTGTTCGCGTGAGCTGCTTCTGAAGAAACGTTCGAGCATATGCTGCGGCTTCGAACCGTCGCGTCAAGTTGGACTGGATGAAATTTTGGGCGACGGAGTTAGCTATTTTCGCAGACAGGTCCGCGTTGGGGGATGTGAATCCTACACTAATTATGCTGGATCCGCGAACAGGCGAAACGATTGTCTTGCCTTTTACCATTTCAACTGCGAGATCCATGCGCTCCTTCGGAGGCTTTTGGCGAATGTCCTCAAGGCGGTTTTGCTTGTAGTGTGCCAAGTACAGGAAGTTGTTCGCTAGATTAAGGTCGTGAACAACCGCTTCGGAAAGCGAGCGACTTTTCAACAAAGTATATTGTGTGAGATAAAATTCCATGTTCGGATAGCCGCCCGTCGCCTCTTGATCGACTTGTTGAATGTCAACGACTTTTGGCGCTTGGCGATTCACCTGAATTGTTCCAGCCGAGCTGTATTGGCGCTGAGTCAGAAGGCTAACAATCAAGGCGAACGACAAACACAGCGCCACGGCACCCAACACAGCCCGCCTGTGCCTGTAGAAGATGCGCCAGTAGCGGCGGACAGCAGCCTCTTCTTCACCGGCCTCGGGGATCAGCACTGTAGATGTGGGTTCATAATCTCTGGGACTACGCGAGACTTCGAATGATCCGGGACGAACGGCTGGAACCTCTGTCACAAACGCCTCTAAGGTACGGGGATGAAGCGGCCTAGCGACGAAAGCGCAAGCCACGGTGCATTTTTGAGGAATTTTTGAATTGTGTTCTCGCCAACTACAACGATATCGTTGCCGTAAATTTGGGGATCGGGCGTTCGTCCTGACCTGATTGCCTTCAAATCGAACATGGCCGCCATTTTTTTGCCGTCAGCAGTGCGAAACACAATTACATTCCGGATGTTAGCGGTGTCTGTTGATCCTTTGGCGGTGGCGACCGCTTGCTGAAGCGTCATCTTGCCCGCCACAGGGTACAATCCAGGCTGAGTTACTTCGCCGTCAACGGTCACCATCTGTTGGTTCGTTGCCTGTTTGATGTTAACCGCCACGCGCGGATTTTTGAGATATCCGCCGCGCAGCTTTTCCTCGATCTCACGTGCAAAGGCGTCAGGCGTTTTTCCCGCCGCGTTCAGGGGTCCCGCCAAGGGCATCGAGAAACTTCCTGCGGCATCAACTATCGCTGTCCGATCTATCTCAGGGACGCCGAAGACAGACACCTGAAGCTCGTCGCCAGGCCCTATCAGGTATGTAATCACCGGGGTCGTTGTGAAGGGAGTATCAGGTGGCGGAAGTACGCCGGCAACCGCGACCGCCCTAGATCTGGGGTCTAAGCGCGTCTCGCTCGCGCAACCCCCTAGGATCACCACGATTAGCCAAAAGCAATATTTAGGCAATTTACTTGTTCCTGAACTTAGATGGCCAACTCGATCATCGTCAAACTGAAAAAATGTGATGCTCGCATCTCTCCTTTATGTTGGAAGGCCCTTAAGCGCCCCATAGCAACGCATGTCCTTTATCATTCGTGCAGACGAAATCAATCAAACTGTAGAATGCCGCCAAATTAGAATGCTGCGGCCAAATTTGTGGTTTTCGCCTGACGGTTAGCTAGATTCGCGCAGACGTTTCATATACGCCTGTCAACCTGAATGAGCGGCGGAAGCTGGGGCGATCAGATCAAATTGGCCAAGGCCACGCACTGATCGGCTTTTCATCATCATTCCAGAGCCACCTCGTGTCGCGGTACCGTGGGCAGGTGGCTCCACTCGTGCTGTGCTTGCCTCGCCACATCGCTGAAGACAAAGTAAGTTCGTCCGTATAGGTTCCGATTTATAAAGCACCATGAAATACATCTTGCGGGGTGCTAATCTCCAGGGCCGCCCATGGGAGGGGACAACTCAAAGTGATAGTTTCACGACTGCTCATAGTGGTCAGCGCTGTGCTGATTGCGGCACAAGTCATTAGAAATTCAGCGGTCGCGGGATATGCCGACTTACATCCGGAATGGGCTGCACGAGTTTGGGCAGGGCACCCCCAGGTGGACATCTCCGAAGGGATGGTGGGCATCGCGCGTTCGGCCGGGCATCGACAGCCGGTCGCAGCGGCTACACTTGCGTTGATGGATGACGCCGCCATAAAGTCGCCCCTGTCATCCGAGCCCTTCCTCGTGCGCGGGGTTGAAGCATCTCTATCAGGCGATCAACTGACTGGAGCTCGTGCCTTCATCCAAGCGCAACGGCGCGAGCCGCGATCGACGCCCGCTGCCTATTTTCTCGCTGATTATTACCTTCGCGCGGGTAAGCCGCATCAAGGGCTACGTCAGGCAACGCTGCTCGCCCGGCTCTCCCCTGGCGGCGTAGCGACTGCTGCCCCGTATGTTGCGGCTTACGCCCAAAACCCTTCTAACTGGCGGGAAATCCGTGCCCTCTTTCGGAGCGACAAAAGTATTCAAGACAATGTTCTAATGGCACTTGCGCGCGACGGGAAGAATGCCGGAGTGATATTGGCTATCGCCGATCGAAGCCATCGTAGCGCCACGAGCCCATGGCTCCCAACATTGCTTCAAAGCCTGGTGCGAAACGGGGACTTCGGGCGCGCGAGAGTAATTTGGGCGTCCGTCGCTCGTGTGAACACAAGTCCTGGCACTTGGCTATATGATGCCACCTTTTCCGACCCGGCGGCGCCTCCGCCCTTCAATTGGCAGCTCACTTCGTCCCACCTAGGTATCGCTGAAAGGCAGCCGAACCACAGGTTGCGCGTTCTGTATTACGGGGCCGACGATGGCGTACTCGCAAGCCAGTTGCTGCTCCTCAGGCCAGGAACCTACCGGCTTCGTGCGGCTGTCGCGTCGGGGGGTATTCACCCGGAAAAACTCAGCTGGTTGCTGCGATGTAACAAATCGTCGAACCCCCTTTCGAGCATTCCGCTTGATGCAGCTGCTCAGCGTGGCTGGACATTCAAAGTACCGGCAAACTGCCACGCGCAGTGGCTGGAGCTCTGGGGTAGATCCGAGGACGTCCCGCAGCAGGCAGAGGCCACCCTAGGCGGTTTGCAGCTCAAGCAGGTGGCTGAAGGTGATTAAATACGTTCGCGATGGCGCCGCGCCAGCTTACCTATTTGCCTGCCTTGTGCTTGGCGGGAGTGCGCAGGGCATTTGGCAAAACATGATCCTTCAGCTTGCGGGGCTTGCCCTCCTCGCATGGGCTGCTGCATACAAAAACCCTGACCCCTTGTCGCCGTTCGAGCGGCAGATCTTAATCCTCGCCATCGCTGCGGTAGCCATTGTAGCCCTTCAGCTGGTGCCCCTTCCATGGGCTTTCTGGTCAGAGATGGGCCCGCGTCGCGAAATCGCTGCCGGGTACCAGCTTCTCGGTCTACTTCCCAACGCTGCGCCGCTATCGCTTAAGCCCTATGACGCGCTGGCCTCGCTTTTCGGGATTATCCCGGGCCTAGCAGTTTTTTGCTCAATGCTCAGACTAAAGGCTTATCGCCCTGAGTGGATGGCGTTGGCGCTGCTCGCCGCCACGCTCGCCGGAATAGTAGTCGGTGTCATGCAAGTTGGCAGCGCAATCCGACCCTCGCCTTGGTACTTCTATCCGGAAACCAACGTTGGAAGTGCTGTCGGATTTTTCGCAAATGCTAATCACATGGGGATCCTTTTGGTTAGTTGCTTCCCCTTGCTAGCTGCTGTCGCTGCCTTGCCGAAAGCGGGAAGTGAGCAACGAGACCCTGCCAGATTGGCTTTCACGTTCGGCGGAGGTCTCCTCGTCCTTGTAGGCGTCGCCCTGAATGGCTCGTTCGCGGCGTACGCACTGGCACTACCCGTGCTCGCTGCGAGCGCCCTCATTGTCTCCAAAGGAAGCAGGCGCGTCCGGCTGTGGGGCTCAATTGGAGCGGTTTTGCTGTTATTGGGCTCGGTAGCGGTGCTCGTAGTTGAGCCCGTAGGCACTGAAGTTTTATCGGAGCAAGCGACGGTGTCCGTCCAGTCAAGGCAGGAAATCTATTCCGCAACCTCGAGAGCAGTTGGTGACTTCTTCCCGTGGGGGTCAGGATTGGGATCCTTTCCTAGCGTGTATCACCTGTATGAAGATCCAAATCATGTGACCACGACATACGTTGTGCACGCTCACAATGATTATCTTGAGCTCGCCCTGGAAACCGGAATCGCTGGCATTATCCTGCTAACACTATTCTTAGGGTGCTGGTGCGTGGCAGTCTGGCGTGTCTGGCGCACTGCGGAAGCGGGGCCTTTTCCTCGGGCAGCGTCGATCGCCACTGCGGCAATTCTGGCTCACAGTGTTGTTGATTTTCCACTGCGCACGGCCGCGATAACAGCCTCTTTCGGTATGTTCCTTGCCATGCTTGCGATGCCTCCCGTAGTCGCGCGAAAGCTCCCAGGTGATTTAAGAGCTGTTCGTCACAAGGTCCTTCGGTGACTGCCCTAAGGATGTATCCGGCTGAATAGCTCGGATGCGAAAGCCTTGGCACGTGTTCAGCTCGCGCGCCACGGATCCTGGCGCGGCGGCTCTCCTTACATAATGGTTTAGTTTTCGTAACTAGCGCGGGTATGGGTCGCACGTGGGAGTGGCGGGAGCGGGCAACCCATCCATTTGTACCCTGATGTGCGAGGCTCTCAGCCAAGCGCTTGCGGCAAAAGGCCGCTAACTAATAAACGCAGTCTTCCAGCGGTCGAACAATGTGAGCGGCGAGTACTGAAACGGCCTTCCCAAACGAGTCAGCGACAGGTGCAGGAGAAGGCCGTTTACGGGGCTAGCGGTCGCGACTTCCTTCAAGCCGTTACTTGCGGATGTCGAGCTTCGTTGTCAAAGCGCTCCTGCGACGGACAGTCCGTCGAAGAACGGGAGGATCGGTGTCGCGAAGCTACAGCCCTCGCAAGCGCTCATTGGTCACGGGGGGGGCAGGGTTCCTCGGCTCGCACCTCATCGACCGCCTTCTCGGCGATGGCCATGAAGTGCTGTGCGTCGACAACCTGTTCACCGGGACCCGGGACAATGTCGCCCATCTGCGCCGTCATGAGCGATTCGAGTTTTTGCGCCACGACGTGACCTTCCCGCTTTACGTGGAGGTCGACCAGATTTATAATTTCGCCTGTCCCGCTTCGCCCATCCATTACCAACACGACCCGGTGCAGACGACCAAGACCTCGGTCCACGGCTCGATCAATATGCTCGGTCTCGCGAAAAGGCTGGGCGCGCGGATCCTCCAGGCCTCGACCAGCGAGGTTTATGGCGATCCCTCGATCCATCCGCAGACCGAAGATTATTGGGGAAATGTCAACCCGATTGGGCCGCGCAGTTGCTATGACGAGGGCAAGCGCTGCGCGGAAACCATGTTTTTCGATTACCATCGCCAACATGGACTCGACATCAAGGTTGCGCGAATCTTCAACACGTACGGCCCGCGGATGCACCCCGCTGATGGTCGGGTGGTAAGCAATTTCGTCGTCCAGGCACTGACCGGCGAACCGCTGACCATTTACGGCGACGGCCTACAGAGCCGGTCCCTCTGCTTTGTCGACGATTTGATCGACGGCATTGTCGCTCTAATGGACAGCGAGCCCGGTTTCACCGGCCCGATTAATCTTGGCAATCCGGTTGAATGCACCATGCGCGAATTGGCGGAGATGGTGATTGAGCTCACCGCATCGAAATCTGAGCTCGTCGAGGCGCCGCTCCCGGCCGACGATCCGCGCCAGCGCCAGCCCGACATCAGCCTTGCCCGCAGCCGCCTCGGCTGGGAACCGAAAGTCGAGCTTCGCGACGGACTCGAGCTGACTATTCTGGATCTGCGCGAGCGTATCCTTGGTTGAGTCCCGCGACATCCTTGTCACCGGCGGGGCTGGTTATATTGGCGCACACGCCTGCAAGGCTCTGGCAGCGGCGGGCTTCCGCCCCGTCGCATATGACAATCTCGTGTACGGACACGTAAAAGCCGTGAAATGGGGCCCGCTCGAGCGCGGCGATGTCCTCGACCGCGCTCGCCTTAACGCCGTCCTCGAAGCCTATGACTTCGCCGCGGTAATGCATTTCGCCGCATTCGCTTATGTTGGCGAATCGGTCGCTGACCCGGGCAAATATTACCGCAATAACGTCGCCGGTACCTTGACCCTGATCGAAGCCCTGCGCGACCACGGGATCGGAAAAATTGTTTTTTCCAGCACTTGCGCAACATATGGCGTCCCCGACCACGTGCCGATCGCCGAGGACTGGCCGCAGCGCCCGATCAACCCTTACGGCGCTACCAAGCTCATCGCCGAGCAGATGATTTCCGACTTCGGCCGGGCCCACGGGCTACGCTCGGCCGTGCTGCGCTATTTCAATGCCGCCGGAGCGGACTCCCAAGGCGATATCGGTGAATGTCACGAACCCGAAACGCACCTCATCCCCCTGGCACTCGAAGCGGCCACCGGCGGCCCGGCGCTGACGGTATTTGGAAACGATTACCCGACCTCTGACGGAACTTGCGTACGCGACTATATCCACGTCACCGACCTGGCCGAGGCTCACGTCGCGGCGCTAGAGAAACTTCTTGCTGGAGGGGAATCTGGCGCTCTCAACCTCGGAACCGGCAACGGGGTCAGCGTGCTCGAAGTGCTCGGCTCGGTCGAGCGCACTTCCGGCCGAAAGGTACCTTTCGAATTCGGACCGAGGCGGGACGGCGATCCGCCGGTGCTCGTGGCCGATTCCGCGCGCTCCCAGCGCGAACTGGGCTGGTCGCCGCGATTGAGCGAGATCGACCAAATCGTCAGAAGCGCCTGGCGCTGGCATGTTTCAGAGGGAGCAAAGAAGCCCGCGAAAAATTGCGACGCGCCCTAGCAAATGGGCGATGTCGGAATCATCTGTCCGATGTCTGCGGGTGTGATGCACGCCGACCCGATCATGTTCGTCGACATGCCGTGGAGGCTCTAACGCGCACCAATGGCTGTAAGCCCCTAGACCAGAAACCCTCCCTCGGTTCGCGAGTCGCCGACGCTACACCTAAAATGCGCCGAGCAATCAAGTTCGGTGGTCGGCCGGTAATGGTTTCTTATCGAAAGCGGATCCGGAGGAGGTGGGGAATTGTAATCTTCGGAAGCGCAATTCAACCGAAGCCATATCATCGATTCCGATGCTTTAGGCGCAGGCGACTGCAGTCTCGCATAAGCGCATTTCAAGAATTTTTTCGCAAAATGCTAAAATTGGTTGATGTGTGATATGTTTTGGGTCTATCGGATCGTTTCTGAGGTTTATGTGTTCCTACCTTGTTGAACTTGGGGAGTGCCATGCGAAAGTCTGTACTAGGTATTGTCGGAATGATCGCCGCGGTGTCGCTGATGGGTAGTTCGACCGCTGCTGTCGCCGCGACTAGTCGCGCACCAGCGCAGGTCAATTCATGGCAGGCGCTCGCCGTGCTCAATGGCGGTGCGTCGGCCATAGCTTATTGCGGCGCGGCAGTCGCCGCTCAGGCGGGCACAGGGTGCGTATTTCCCCAGGTTGACGCGCCCCAGCCGCTACCGGCTCCACTTCCGGGTGCGGTCGCTGGGGGTCGCATAAACCCGTTGTTTATTGTTCTGGGCCTGCTTGGTGCTGGTTTGCTGGCTTATTTGCTGCTGCATAACGGTCACCACCGTAACAATGGTAACAGCCCCACCTAAATCTGCGTAGCGGAGAGTGACAATGACCACCAAATCGTTCGTTCGTTGCGCGACTGCAGTTTGCGCCCTTGTCCTATCCAGCGGTGCCATGGCTCAGGCAATGGCCCCGATGGATGAAGTCCTTGGCCAGCCAATTCAGGTCGTCACGAATGGCATCACAAACACGGTGTATTTCGATCAAGGCGGATCGCTGCGGATCTTGACACCAGGCGGCAACACCGTGCCCGGAACTTGGACGGTCGGGAGTGGACAGCTGTGTCTCAGCGCTGCCGGTGCGCAGGAATGTGTCCCCTATAATGCTGCGTTCCAGACTGGGCAGCCACTAACGCTCACAAGTTCGTGCAATGCGAGCGAGATGTGGCTCGCGCAGGCGACCAATGCACCCCCGCCACCGCCACCGCCACCGCCAACACCGGGGCCGGAACGAGGCAAATAAGCGTCCTTTTCGATTATCGAATCACTGCGCGGTCGGGGGCCTTCCCCCGGCCGCGAAACATTTGTGCAGTGCGTCGATTGATGGGTCGTGGGTTAAGTCCATGTGCAGTGGGGTCACTGAGACATAGCCGTCCGCGATCGCTTCGAGGTCGGTCGAGTGGCTCGGCGTACTAATGATCGGCCCTAGCCCGAACCAGTAATAATCATATCCGCGCGGGTCCTTGCGCTGGATAATGCGAAGCCGCCCGTAATCGCGCAGGCCCTGACGGCACACCCTGATGCCTTTGACCTCCTCGGGCGCGAGCGCCGGGAAATTGACATTGAGCAGGATTGACGGGTCGCATTGCTGCTCGACCAAAGGCCTAAGCACCCGCTCGGCCCAAGCCTCTGCTGCGGCGAAGGGCACCGTGTCGCCCATTCCCTCGCGCGAATAAGCCTGGCTAAGCGCGATCGAGCGAACGCCCGCGAGCGCGCCTTCCATCGCTGCGGACACCGTGCCCGAATAGGTCACGTCTTCGGCCAAGTTGGCGCCGCGGTTGATGCCCGACAGGATGATGTCGGGCGGGTTGTCCCTCATCACATGGGCAAGCGCGAGCATCACCGCGTCGGTCGGGGTGCCGGTTACAGAAAAGCGGCGCTCCCCATGTTCGCGCAGCCGCACGGGGCGGGTCAGGGTGAGCGAGTGGCCGGCGCCCGACTGCTCGTCGGCGGGTGCGACGATCCACACATCGTCGGTCAGCCGGCGGGCGGCCGCTTCGAGGAGTCTGAGCCCGCGCGCGCGGACGCCGTCGTCATTGGTGAGCAGGATACGCATCGGTTGAGGCTATGGGCGAGGGCGGCCGATGCCGCAACTGGCGAAAAATTGCGCCATATTCGCAACAGCTTCGCGATTTTTTCATTCTGCGTTTGCCAGTCCTTGTTAAGTAAAACCTCGCTAAGTATAGCCTCTTGTGGGGATGGCCGGCAGTTCGCGAGGCTAACTCGCGGAAAATCCTGCCTAATTTGCCTCCGTTGGACCGGTGGCTCGGATCCAGTCGGCGGCTGCGTAACTGCGCTTCGGTGAGTGATTCCGAAACGCAAGTCCGGGGAGGGCTAAGATGGCAACTGCGCTAGTCGACCTTTACGGCGGCAAACAATTCGAACCATTCGATCGACTGATCCTCGCGGAGGGCTATCGCCCGACCGAGCGCGAGGAATTCATGTGCCTAGCGCATCGCGCCTATTTCTTGCACAAGCTCACGGCGTGGAAGGAATCGATCATCGAGGAATCGCGCGCGACTATGGCGCAGCTCCAGGTGGATTCGCTGCGCGAACCGGACCTTGCCGATCGCGCGGCGAACGAGACCGACTGGTCAATCGAGCTGCGCACCCGCGACCGCCAGCGCAAGCTGATCGCCAAGATCGATTGCGCCATTCGTCGCATCTACGATTGCGAATATGGCTATTGCGAAGTGACCGGCGACGCGATCACGCTGGCGCGGCTCGAAGCGCGACCGATCGCGACCATGACGCTAGAGGCGCAGGAGCAGCATGAGCGGGCCGAGCGATTGTCGCGCGACGACTGAGTCGTCACGCTAACGTTCCATTTGCGTCAATGTTCGGTGTAATGGCCGGAAAGCTCGTCCTTAAGTCTGAGCTTTTCCTTTTTGAGGCGGTGGAGCAGGTCTTCGTCGGGGGTCGTTCGATGTTCTTCTTCTTCGATCAGCGCGTGAAGCGCGGCATGCTTTGATTGCAATTCCTCGACGACTGCCTTTTCCATCGGTGCCAATCCTTTCGCAAATCTAGAGTCACCGCCGTACAATAAATCACGATTTGCGGGCTTTGTCTTCGTTTTCCTCGCTGCACGGCGACTTCGGCAATCGTCCCGCCGCGAACGCCGGCTCTGGTTTCAGCCTGTGCCGCTTTGGGCTATTGGTGCGGTGCAATGAACGACGACCAGCCGATCGCGGCGCAGCTTTCTGAACTCAAGGATGAGCATCGAAAGCTTGACCGGCTCATCACCGAGCTGATCGAGGCGGGTTCAGCCGACCAGCTCGAACTGGCCCGGCTCAAGAAACAGAAGCTTCGCCTCAAGGACCTGATCCAGCAGGTCAGCGACTTCACGACGCCCGACATCAGCGCCTGAGGCCGTCCATCGGGGAACAAAGGAGTTCGGCTTGTGGATTTGGTCGCTTCAGGCGTTTCATTTCCCCGTCATGCATGGCACTTTCACCACAATGGACGACTCGCAATGTCTGACTCCAGAGGCACACATAACAACGCGCCTGATCGACTCGCTTCACACCGAAACGATGATACTGGCCGACGAGGCGCGGAAGTATTTTGACGAGGCCGGCCGTGACGAGCGCGCCATGCTCGAGCCGTCCGCGCGGGTCGGCTTCGCTTGTGAATCGCTCAAGCTCACGACCCGGATCATGCACATCGTCGCGTGGCTGCTGACCCAGCGGGCGATCGAAAGCGGCGAGCTCAACGGCGTCGAGGGGCGGCGGTCAGAACGGCGTCTCGGCCATGTCCTTGGCAGCGATCAGCTGGTTGTCGATCAGCTTCCCCGCGCCGCACGTGTCCTCATCAACGCCAGCGCCGAGCTTTACGCCCGGGTTAGACGGGTCGACCAAGGCAGTATCGAAAGCGAAGACGCCCCGATCAGCCCGGCGCGAGCCCTGATGGGCCGGCTAGAGCGCCGGCTCGCTGGTGGCGATTAGTCCTCAACTGGCGCAGAGCCGCGCCTTGGCCTCGACATATTCGCGCTCCAGCCGCTCGACCAGCTCGGCCGCCGGGCAGATGCGGTCGATCACGCCAATGCCCTGACCCGACCCCCAAATGTCTTTCCACGCCTTGTCCTTGCCCGACCCGTCGGAGCCGAACTTCATCGCCTCGGGCTCGCCGCGCTCGAGAGCATCGGGGTCGAGCCCGGCATTTTCAATCGACTTGCGCAGATAATTGCCGTGGATCCCGGTGAACAGGCTTGAATAGACGATGTCCGCCGCGCCGCCCTTGACGATGTACTGCTTATAGTCGTCGCTGGCGCGCGCTTCGTCCGTGGCGATAAAGGCCGAGCCGACATAAGCGAAATCGGCGCCCGCGGCCTTGGCTGCAAGCACCGCTCGGCCGCTGGCGATCGCGCCCGACAGGCACAGCGGCCCGTCGAACCATTTGCGGATTTCCTGAACGAGGGCGAACGGGGACCAATGCCCGGCGTGGCCGCCAGCGCCGGCGGCGACCGCGATCAGCCCATCGGCGCCCTTTTCAACCGCCTTGCGGGCGTAAACGTCGTCGATGATGTCGTGGAGCGTGATCCCCCCCCATGAATGTACCGCGTCGTTGAGCTCGACCCGCGCGCCGAGCGAGGTGATGACGATCGGCACTTTCCATTCGCCGGTCGTTGCCAGATCGGCTTCGAAGCGGTCGTTGCTGCGATGGACGATGTGGTTGACAGCGAACGGCGCCGACGGGCGCTCGGGGTGGTCGCGATCGTGCTCAGTGAGTGCTTCGGTGATTTCATGGAGCCATTCGTCGAGCTGGCTTTGCGGCCGCGCATTGAGCGCCGGAAAGCTGCCGACGATCCCCGCCTTGCACTGGGCGATGACCAGCTGGGGATTGGAAATGATGAACAGGGGCGCACCGATGACGGGTATGCGGACGCGCTTGAGGATGTCGGGAACGGCCAATCGTCAGACGCCATAATGCTCGCGGTACCAGTCCACCAGTCGCGGAATGCCCTTGTCGATTGTCGTCGTCGGCTTGAAGCCGTGATTGCGCTCGATCGCGCTGATGTCGGCAAAAGTGTTGGCGACATCGCCAATCTGCATCGGCTGCAGATCGAGGATCGCGGTCTTGCCGGTGGCCTGTTCGAGCAGGTGTACCACCCGGCTCAGCTCCTCGCTGCGACTGTTGCCGATGTTATAGAGGGCGTGGGGAGTGTGGCTTCCGCCGGCCTTTTCGGCGTCGTCGTCGGCCGGCGGGCCATCCAAGCAAGCGACGATGCCCGTCACGATATCGTCGATATAAGTGAAATCGCGCCGCATATTGCCGTGATTGTACAGCGGCAGCGGAGTGCCTTCAAACAAAGCCTTGGTAAAGATGAACATGGCCATGTCGGGCCGACCCCACGGACCGTAGACGGTGAAAAAGCGCAGCCCGGTCAGCGGCAGCCGGTAAAGGCTGGCATAGGATTCGCTGATCAATTCGTCCGACTTCTTCGTCGCGGCGTAGAGCGACAGCGGATGATCGACTCTATCCTCGACCCGAAAGGGGAGGCTGGTGTTGCCACCATAGACCGAGGAGGACGAGGCATAGACCATTGGCACTTCGAGCCGCCGAGCGACTTCAAGCATGTTGCAATGGCCGACCAGGTTAGAGCGGACATAGGCCTGCGGATTTTCAAGGCTGTAACGGACCCCGGCCTGGGCGCCCAAGTGGATGAGCCGTTCGATCTTGTGGCGCGTAATGAGTTCGGCCAGCGCGTCGGCTTCGGCGAAATCCATTTTCTCGAACGCAAAGGACTTGCCGAACTCGGCATCGATCCGGTCGAGCCGCGCCTGCTTCAGCGCGGGGTCGTAATAATCGTTGAGATTATCGATCCCAACGACCTCGTCGCCACGCGCCAGCAGTGCCCGGCTTGTCTCCGATCCAATGAAACCCGCTGCGCCAGTGACCAAAATCGACATGGCGTCACCCTTAAGGCGCGTGCCCGCCCGCCGCTAGGGCCTAATCACCGGCGATTGAACGCGGGTGTCGCGTATGCAGGTTAGCTATCGTCCGGCAATCCGCATTATTTTACTTAGGCGGCGCGGAGGAGACTTTCCGCATAATCGACCGCGCAGGGCGACCTGGTGGGAGCCAAACAAGCTGAGTTGTATACACTGATCAGTATACCAAAGTCAGGGTGCGGTCGTATCATTGACATCGCCTACAATATAATGAGCGCCAGCACCTATTAAAGCATTCGTGCCTATGGTTGTATCGCTCCCGACAATGCCGCGCACTTTGATTTGCGTTGGGTGTCCAAACGCACTTTCCGAACAGCCCCCTCATTGATTAGGGCGGCGGCCCTCCATGATTCCGGTAACTTCACGGATTTGGCGCAGAGAGGCGTCTGCCACACAGTCGCCGGATCCGCACGCCTTACGGGATATGATCGACCGGTTGAAGGTGCGTAGTAACAAGCGCCGTTTGGATAAGTCCGCGTGCGCCATGGATTGATCGAGAAAACCTTGAGCCATGCGCTCAACCTGCGCCTGATCAGCGCGGCATTTGACGGTGCCACCGAAAGATGAGGGGCCGTTGCAGGTCGCTACATCTGAGGATCCAGCAGGTCTCGGTGCGCCCCGCTCGGTCTGCGGAGTAACAACCTGCGCCATCTCTTGCTTGCGTATTTGCAGAGCGGGGATCGGTGAACCCGCAACCGGATCGTGCGTCGGAACTTGAGGCAGAGTAGGCGTGATGTCGGCTCTCGAGGGACCAGAACGAGTATCGTCGCGAGGTGCGACTAGCCTTTGCCGTTTAGTGATTGTATCTGCTCGCGGCGTGACCTGTACCGTCCCTGAGATCGGAGCCGCTTCTCGTACTTCTTTAGGTCTCGATGCGAGCCCCGCCCCCCTCTGAACCACGAGCATCAAACTAAGAGCAAGAGCTACTGCGACGCAGGCGAGCCCGACGTTGCGCACCATTCGCTGCCTAGGCTGCTCCGCAGCGAACTCAGCTTGTTCCCTGCTTTTCGGATAATCGCTTAGCGGTGACATCGTGTCGTAGGCGGCGCGCTTTCCCGGATCGCCGAGCACCGCAAAAGCCGCTATAATTTCTCGCGCTCGCGCCTGTGCTTGCGGATCAGAATTCGCGTCGGGATGGTAAAGGCGGATGAGAGCACGAAACGCAGCCCGGATTACGGCGTCTTCAGCCCCAGGTAACACTCGCAATGTGTCATAATGGTTAGAAGTCACCCAACTCACCATTCCGCTCTTCAGGGGCACATCTATCTGCCACTTGGCTGTCTGACACAAACGTCGACGTCGTGCTAGCCAGTCGTCGTTGCCCCCGGCCTCACGAACATCCGGACGAATGTCTGGGATCCACCCAAAGCGGAATTCGTGCCGCGCTGAGCTACGTCAGCTTTCGTGCCTCCTGAGCTGAGGACACGCGCTGGTCCGTCACCACAACGATCGTCGAGGAGAAATTGGTGATGCCGTAGAGTTTCTGCGCGAAGGCCTTGGGCAAGCGGATGCACCCATGAGAGGCTGGATAGCCTGGTACTCTGCCGGCGTGCAGTGCCACTCCATCCCATGTGAGCCGCTGCATGAAGGGCATTGGCGCATCGTTGTAGAGAGTGGACCGGTTAAGCACTTTCTTTTGCAAGATCGGGAAGGTGCCCTTGGGCGTGTCATAGCCGGGTCTGCCCGTCGACACCTGCGTTGAGTCCCACTCCCTTCCTTTCCAGAAAACATAAGCATGCTGTGAAGCCAGACTGACGACAATCAACACGCCGTCTCGCAGAGCTTCGGTTGGGGTGGGGGGCGACGGCTCCACAGGATCCGGCAGCTTCAGGCTGCGCGATCCCAAATAGGGTCCGAACAGCGTTGGAACGCGAGCACCAGGATAGAGTGTCAGCGGGCTTTGAGCGAACAACGGGGGCGCTGAGGCCGAGGACACTTGAGGGGGCAAAGCTGCGCTCCCAAAAAGTAGCGCGCCGATCGCGGATGCACTGGCGATGACGAGTCTGTACATGACCGGCCTTCTATACGGCGTGTTTCAGCCCACCATTTCAGACCTTTAGCGAGTCCTGCCGTGTTATGAAATGGTTAATTGCCACGTCCGGAGATGAGCTCGCCGACGAGAGTTGCTCTGGCAGGACGCTGGCAACCGAAGAGTGCCTTCGATAGACGGCGAATATGGCACTCATGAAATCGGCAATAGGAACGAGTATGAGACACAGGTGTTGTCAATGTTGAACTCGCCAGCACCGGCATCAGTAGCACCTAATTTCGAATCGCAGACATTCAAACAAGAGAGCTGCCGCCAAACCAATAAGTTGATTATGGACTTGCAAAGGCACCCTCGTTTCCATCGCTTGTTGGATCCCGCCTCGCTTTCCTGCGGCATCCTTGGGCTGGCCTTCGTGACAGCTCTTGTCGGTCCGCCGGATCCCAGCAGCACGAGTTCTCAAACCATTGTCCCAGGATTGGCCGGGAGGGTCGTAGCACAACCTCCTCTTCCCCCGCCGATGCTCTATCGAAAAATGTCACGGGAGAAGGCTGCTGCTTACAATGCCGCTGTGCCTTTTACCGTTGAGTCCAATGTTCCAGCGAAGCCGTTCAGGCTGGATGTGCGGTCTGCCGATTACGCACGCTCGCTGGAGTGCCTGACCGCCGCTGCATTTTACGAGGCGTCAGGCGAAGGCCCAGTCGGCGAAGCGGCGGTAGCACAGGTGGTGCTCAACCGGGTGCGCCATCCGGCCTTCCCGGCAAGTGTGTGTGCAGTCGTTTACCAAGGCTCTACACGACCGACGGGCTGCCAGTTCACTTTCACCTGCGACGGCTCCTTGCTGCGCCAACGCAACGCGCGGGGCTGGATGGCGGCGGAAACGATCGCGGCGACGGCCTTGACTGGCACGGTGCTTGCCGGGGCTGGCCTCGCAACGCATTATCACGCCAACAGCGTGGTTCCCTACTGGGCAGGCTCCCTGGCCAAGAACGCGCAGGTGGGCGCCCACATCTTCTATCGCTGGCCCGGCACATGGGGTCGACCTAATGCGTTCCGGCAGCGCTACGCGGGAGAGCCTTGGCAGGAAACGCAGCTGCGGAACGCGTCGCTCGTGGCGCACCGCAATGCCCCGGACGCGGACGCAGGGCCGCCAATCGCGGTGGTCGTAAACGGGGTCGCGAAACCCGATCCCCTCTCGGTCGTCGACTTGCTTGCCAGCGGGGACCCGGCACATGGGGACGCGAAGCTCGCTAAGGCAAGCTTCAAAGATGAAGCCGAAGCCGAAGCCGTCCACGCCTACCGGGACTTCGCAACCGCGCATCCCAAGGTCAATTTGGCGACGGTGTCGACTTTGCTTTCGGGACATTACGGCGAAGCGAAGGCCTTGGGTGTCGATCAACTCTCTGAGGCGATGAAGGACTTTGCGGCTTCGCCAGTCTATGCTGGCTTCGTTAAGCGCGCGCAGCTGTCATCCGCTGAACGCAAAAGATTCTCGTCCGCTCTGCTTTCCTCTCTGCGTGACGTACAGGCCTATGCCGGAGTTCAGATGGGGACCGTCTCCGTGACCCTTCAGCCTGCGCTTGGAAGCGCGGTGCCGGCCCTGTCGCAATGTCCTACCGAACGCCGCGCTGGACCGTCGAAGCGAATTCACAGGACGGGACGCCGCTTCTCCAAACCGCAAGTGCAAGATCCGCTTGGCGCACAGCTTGGGCAAGCTGCGGCCGACTATCTGAGGTGGGCCGCGCGGGCGCAGGGCAATGGCACAAACCCCGTGTCCGCCTGCTCCTCGGCTGTCGATCAGCAGGTGGTCGCCGCGGTACTCAGCCGAATGATCGCGCTCAGGAAGGGCGAAGCCGCTGCGCAGCGGCAAATCGCCTGGGAGGTTCGCCACGGCCACGGGCTCGTCCCCTTGCTCGTGCAGCGGCTTCGTGTCTTCGAAAAAAGTCGGGACAGGTTTGTCACGCTTTCGGGAGCCTATGTCGCCCTCGTAGCACGCTTGCCGGCTCTGTCCGCGCAGCAGCCCAGAATACCGGTAGTACAGGAGAGCTTGTCATCCGGCGAGCCGACCGACGCTGCCGCTGCAGCAGAAACTCACGTTAAGACCGGACACTAGGGGCAATCCTCGGGACCAGGGCGTGGCCAAGGTCATCCGTCGTCGCCGCTTCGGCGAATTCGTCGATCCTTCATTAAAGACATGAATGTGCGAAATTCGATGTCATCACCGGATGCATGAGTCGCCGCGGCAATGCCAGTTCTCGACCCATTGCGGACGGTGCCGCCGCACTGGTAAGACGTCGTATGATCAGATTTTATCGAGCGGGCTTCTGGGCAGCACTCGTCTTCGTTATTGTTATGGCGCTACTCCCGCAGCCGCCCCAGCTGCCAGGAACTTCTGACAAGGTGCAACACGTTGCCGCGTTCGCCACCCTTGCAGCGCTGGGGGCGGCTGCTTTCCGCTCAACATCATTGATCCGGTTGTTTGCGAGCCTGTTAGCCCTCGGCGCCGTCATCGAATTCCTTCAGGCGATTCCCGCGTTGAACCGGGACAGCGATCCTGTCGACTGGATAGCGGACATAATTGCGGCAGCGGTGGTCCTGATCGCCGTGTGGTGGTTGCGGAGCAAGAAAGAAGGCCTTAGCCGCTAGTGTCCGCTTGCAACCCATTCATGACATAAACCCAGTTTCCGCGTCCGGCCCACGGCCAAATTAGTGGCTCAGTCACGCTCTCGCTGAGGCTAGATACGAGTGTAGGCTCATGCCCTAACGGCCGCGCTCCGAGCCAATCGGAGGCGCGGGCGGCGCAGGGACCGGGCGTCCGTCAATATTACCAGCAGGCGCATAATGGCAGATCACGACGTCGATCACGCGTCCGCTCGACAGCGCGCAGCCGACCCGCTGAGTGGTCGGCCAGACGAGCTGCGTATAATGGCCGATGTCGTGCCAGTTCCCTGTCCGGCTGTTGGCGGGAAAGATGCCGGGAATGAAATACTGTTTTTCGGCTACCCACAGTCGAACCATCGTACCGACGTCGTACACGCCGCTAGGCCCCATCGACATATTCTCACCGATCCCGCGCCGAGCCTTGCGATCCGAATGAACGAACTGTCCTGTCGAGGCGAGATATTGCGCCCATGGAGCGGCGCCGGCAGCAAGCGCCGGGTCCCATGTGAGCAGCGACGATCCGACCCGGGCGCACTCCGCATTGTGGATTGCGAGGATGGTTGCCTCAAACCTATCCGCGGACTGCGCCCACGCCGAACAAGGAGCCGCTAACAACGCGGCGATTGCCAGGTGGACCAAGCGGGCACTCAAAAGCATGTGATCGAAGGTATCGCCGAACCATTGCGCGGTCCACCCCACTTCGGCGAGCGGTCTGAGAAGCGAACGAGGGCAGTAGAGCAAAACGGTCGCTTTCGAGTATTCCGAAGATTCGTGGCATTTTTACCTTACGTCCGAAATTGCCTCGCCCTCTGTCAGCCGGTCGCGAGCCGAAAATGGTGCCTGGACCACAGTCGGCCGCATAGGTGGTTTGCCCGCGGGCCCATTTTCATGCGAGATAATCGTTAGCTCGCTTGGAATGGTGCTGGCGATCGTGCTGATATCAATGCTCAAAGTGCGCGACTTGTCAGAGGCGATCTCTTTTCACACCTGCGTACTAGACTTCCACCTCATCCTCGCTGCGCCCGAATTCGCTACCTTTTGCGCCGTCCTGTCGTGAGGATCTGATGAAATGCATCTGTCCTTGAACTCGGGGTGCGGCGCTAACGAACATTGCTTTGTGATCCTCGTAAGCGACGATGTGGACGCGCTGTTCAACTCATTTAGGGATCGGGGACTTTCGGCCCCGATCCGACCGAACTCGCCGGCGCAAGTCGGGCCATTTGACCAAAGCTGGGGCACGAGGGAGTTTTACGTCAACGACCCCAATGGAAATACCCTAATTTTTCAGCAACGCTGACCTCGGTCCGCAATGCAACTATCTGGAGGTTTAAATACACGCCGTTAAAGGCTGCGGGCTTGATCGATCCCAAGTCGGTGAAACCCCAAGTATCGGGACGCATCGGCATTTTCGAGCTGCAGAACGACCTCGAGCACGTTGCAATGGCGGACGAGGTTGGATCGGGCATAGGCCTGCGGATTTTCAAGGCAGTAACGGACCCGGCCTGAGCGCCCAACTGGATGATCCGTTCGATCTTGTGGCGCACTGCAGGTTCGCCGAGCGCGCCGGGTTCGGCGAAGTCGAGCCTTTCGAATTGGAACGCCTTGCTGAATTCGCTGTCAATCCGCTCAAGCCGGTCGCGCTTGAGCTCGGGGTCCTAATAATCGTTGAGATTGTCGATGCCGATCCCTTCATCGCTGCGCTTTAGCAAGGCGCGGCTGTCTCCGATCCGGGGAATCCCGCCGCTCCAGTGAGCGTGATTGCCGTGGTCAGACGCTTAGGGCGGAAGCCTGCGCGCCGAAATACCTACTGTTTGCCGATTGAGCGCGACCGCCGCTTCTGCTTGATGGTCGCGTGGAGCGACGCTGGAACTTTGCGATCGATCGCGGCGGCACGTTTACCGACGTGATCGCAAGCGCCCCGGACGGCAGTGTTCGGGTCGAAAAGCTGCTTTCGGACAACCCGCGCCACTATGACGATGCGGCGCTGGAAGCGATTGCGCGCATCATCGGCGCCGAAGGCGGCTCGATCGGCGAGGTTCGAATGGGCACGACGGTCGCCACCAATGCATTGCTCGAACGCAAGGGCGCGCGCTGCGGACTTGCGATTACCAGTGGACTTGGCGACGCTTTGCGCATCGGGACCCAAGCCAGACCCGATATTTTCGCGCGCCAGATCGTCCTTCCCGCGATGCTCTACGATGCTGTCGCGGAGATCGACGAGCGGGTTGGCGCCGATGGCGGTATCATTCGCCCGCTCGACGAAGAACAAGCTCATGGCGCGCTCCTGTCTCTGCGCAATCAAGGCTTAGAAGCACTCGCCATCGTCCTGATGCACGGCTGGAAATATAGCGCGAACGAGCAACGCGTGGCTCAAATCGCCGCCGAGCTTGGCTTCACCCAAATCTCGGTCAGTCACGAGGTCGCGCCGCTGATCAAGCTCGTCGGGCGCGGCGATACGACAGTGGCCGACAGCTATTTATCGCCCGTCCTGCGCCGCTATGTTGAGCGCGTCGAAGCGGGATTGCCGGATGGAACGCCGCTCCATTTCATGCAGTCCAACGGCGGTCTTACCAGCGCCCACGCCTTTCGCGGCAAGGATTCAATCCTCTCCGGACCCGCGGGGGGAGTGGTCGGAATGGTCGCTGCCGGTGCATCCCATGAAGCGCTCCGGCTGATCGGCTTCGACATGGGCGGGACATCGACCGATGTGTCGCATTTTGCCGGCCAATTCGAACTCGGCGACGAAAATGTCATCGCCGGAGTGCGGATCCGGGCACCGATGATGAACATCCATACCATCGCTGCTGGCGGCGGCTCGGTGTGCCGGTTCGATGGCATGCGCTTTCGGGTCGGGCCGCAATCGGCGGGCGCGAACCCGGGTCCCGCTTGTTATCGCAATGGCGGGCCGCTGACCGTTACCGACTGCAACCTGTTTCTCGGCCGGATCGATCCCGATCGTTTCCCCGCGGTCTTCGGCCCGCAAGGCGATCAGCCGCTCGATCATGACGCCGCCGCCGCGCGCCTGGCCGAGGTCGCGGACAGCCTTAGCGGGAAGATGAGCCTGGCTTCGATCGCCGAGGGATTTCTGGCCATTGCGGTCGACAATATGGCGGCCGCGATCCGCAAGATCAGCATCGCTCGCGGGCACGATGTTACGCTTTATACTCTCGCATGTTTTGGCGGGGCCGGGGGCCAGCATGCCTGCAACGTCGCCGACGCCTTGGGCATGGAGAATATCCTCATCCACTCGCTCGCGGGCCTGCTGTCGGCTTATGGTATCGGCATCGCCGACGTGAAGGCGATCCGCGATCGCAGCTGGCTCAAACCGCTCGATGAGGATTTCAGCGAGGCCCTGGCGGCGTTGGAGGCTCAAGCGCGGCTGGCGTTGCTCGACCAGGGGTTGGCAACCGAGCAGATCACGATCGAGCGCCGCGCCCGACTGCGCACCTCGGGATCGGATACGACCCTGGAGCTGGACGTGGGCGATACTGAGACGATGGGCGCCGCTTTCCTGGCGCTTCACCGCCAGCGTTTCGGCTATATCGAGGCCGACAGCGCGATCATCGTTGACGCTTTGGTGGTCGAAGCGATCGGCCGCACCGGCTCGCGCCTCGCCGCGACCACCGCTGGGCCGCCGGGAAAGCGCTGGACCGGTCCGGCGCTGATCAACGAGACCGGATCGACCGTAGTCGTCGAACCCGGCTGGACCGCGGTTCGCGCTGGTGACGGGTCGCTGATCCTGACCCGATCCGGGCCGGTCCAGCGAGCGGCGGCGATCGGGACCGAGGCCGATCCCGTCCGGCTCGAGATTTTCAACAATCTGTTCATGGCCATCGCCGACGAAATGGGGGTCGCGCTGCAAGCGACGGCGACCTCGGTCAATATCAAGGAGCGGCTCGATTTCTCCTGCGCGATGTTCGATTCCGCCGGCGCTCTGATCGCCAACGCGCCGCACATTCCGGTCCATTTGGGGTCGATGGGCGAAAGCATCCGAACCATCATCGAGGCCCGCGGCGGAATGGCCGACGGGCGCGGGATTCGCCGCGGCGATGCCTATGTCTTGAACGATCCCTATCGCGGCGGCACGCATTTGCCCGACATCACCGTCATCATGCCGGTGTTTTACGGCGCTGACAGCGACCAGCCCGACGCCTTTGTCGCGGCGCGCGGGCACCATTCGGATGTCGGCGGGATCGCGCCCGGATCGATGCCGCCCGACAGCAAGACCATCGCCGATGAAGGCGTTCTGATCGACAATGTGCTGCTGGTCGACGAGGGGCGATTCCGCGAAGCCGAAATGCGCGCGCTGCTCGGATCTGGCATGTGGCCGGCGCGCAGCCCCGACCGCAATATTTCCGATTTGAAGGCGCAGCTTGCAGCCTGCACGCGCGGCGCCGAAGCGCTTGCGGGGACTGCTCGCGATGTCGGGCCGGCTGTCGTCGCCGCTTATATGGATCACGTTCTTGCCAATGCCGAGGAATCGGTCCGGCGGCTTCTCGGGCGCCTGGAGGATGGCGAATTCGCTTATGCGATGGACAATGGAGCGACGGTCAAGGTCGCGATCCGGGTCGACCGCAAGGCCCGCTCCGCGACGTTCGATTTCACCGGCACCAGCCCGCAGCTGAGCGACAATTTCAACGCCCCTTATTCGATCGCGCGCGCAGCGTCGCTGTACGTTGTTCGGACGCTCATCGACGAGGTCATCCCGATGAACGATGGCTGCCTTCGCCCGATCACCTTGGTCGTACCCGACGGATCGATGCTCAAACCGGCGTCTCCCGCCGCGGTCGTTGCCGGCAATGTCGAAACCAGCCAGGTCGTCACCGACTGCCTGTTTGCCGCGACCGGCGAGCTTGCCCCCGCGCAGGGGACGATGAACAATTTCACCTTCGGCAATGCGCGCCACCAATATTATGAGACGATCTGCGGCGGATCGGGCGCCGGGCCGGACCATGACGGGACCGACGCGGTTCAGACCCACATGACCAACAGCCGGCTGACCGATCCTGAAATCCTCGAAACCCGCTTTCCGGTGCGGCTCAAGCGGTTCTGCATCCGCCGCGGATCAGGCGGGGAGGGCGCTCATCGCGGCGGCAATGGAGTGGTGCGCGCTTTGACCTTCCTCGAACCGATGCGGGCCAATATCCTGGCCAACCGGCGCGAGGTCGCGCCGCGCGGGATCAAGGGTGGCGGCAATGCCTCGCCCGGACGCAATTGGGTCGAGCGCGCCGACGGGCGGATCGATCATTTTGGTGCTACCGCCGCAGTCGAGGTCAATGCCGGCGATTGTTTCGTGATCGAGACGCCCGGCGGCGGCGGCTTCGGGAGGAGAGGCGGATGATCGATTATTGGCCGCTGGTCGGCATATTGCTGGTGGTCGCGGGGTTCGCCCTCCGGTTCAACCCGCTGCTGGTGGTCGCGGTCTCGGCGATCGCCACCGGCCTGCTCGGCGGGATGGATCTCGCCAAGGTTATCGCTTTGCTCGGCAAGGGCTTCAACGACAATCGCTACGTGACAATCATCTACATCGTGCTGCCGGTCATCGGGCTGCTCGAACGTTATGGCTTGCAGCAGCGGGCGCGGTCGCTGATCGGGCGAATGCGCGGTGCAAGCGCGGGTCGGATCCTCATTTTCTATCTCGGCTTTAGGCAGATTTTCGCGGCGCTTGGACTGACCTCCGTTGCCGGCCACCCGCAAACGGTTCGACCGCTGGTCGCGCCAATGGCCGAGGCGGCAGCGGAAAAGGTTCATGGAACGCTGAGCGATGCCGAGCGCGAGCGGGTTAAGGCGATGGCGGCTGCGACCGACAATATCGGTTTGTTCTTCGGCGAAGACATCTTTCTCGCCATCGCCTCGATACTGCTCATCCAGGGGTCGCTTGCCGGGTTCGGCATTCAGCTCACCCCGTTCCAGCTGTCGGTGTGGGCGATCCCGACTGCGATCGCGGCGTTCATCATCCATTCGGTTCGTCTGGCACTGTTTGAGCGCTCGCTCGCCAATGCGCGCGCATGATCGACCTCCACTGGCTCTATGTCCTTGCCGGCGCGGTATTCGCGGCTTTCGCGATCTCCAGCGTCCGCGACCGGACCAATCCCAAGCGGCTCGGCAATGCCGCCTTCTGGGGTTTGTTGGCGGCGAGCTTCTGGTTCGGCGATTTCTTCGGTGATCTGGGCAATGGTGTGCTGGTGCTGGCGCTGGTCGCAATCGCCGGCGCGCATTTGCTCGGCAAGGGGAAGGGGGCTTCAACCTCGCCCGAGGAACGGGAAGAATCGTCCCAGCGATATGGCAACCGCCTGTTCCTGCCTGCGTTGATCATCCCGCTGACCGCTTTCGTCGGCACGCTGGCGTTCAATTACACTCCGCTCAAGGGCCTGGGATTGATCGACCCCAAATCGGTGACGCTGGTGCTGCTCGGCCTTGGCGTGATCATCGCGCTGGCGGTTTGTTATGTGTGGCTTCGGCCCCCGGCAACGGCGCCGATCGAGGAGGGGCGACGCCTTATGGAATCGATCGGATGGGCAGCGGTCCTTCCCCAGATGCTTGCCGCCTTGGGCGCGATCTTCGCCGTGGCCGGGGTCGGAACGACCGTCGGGGCCATCGCCGGCGCGATCCTGCCCAGCGGCAACACCTTCCTCGCGGTCTTGCTCTATGCCGGCGGAATGGCGGTGTTCACGATGATCATGGGCAATGCCTTTGCTGCGTTCCCGGTGATGATCGCGGCGATCGGAGTGCCAATCCTGATCCACCAGGACGGCGGCAATCCCGCGGTGATCGGCGCGGTCGGGATGCTGGCGGGTTTCTGCGGGACATTATGCACACCGATGGCGGCCAATTTCAACATCGTCCCGGCGGCTTTGCTCGAGCTCAGGAATCAATATGCGGTGATCCGGGCACAAGTGCCGACCGCGCTCCCGTTGTTCGCGGTCAACGTCCTGATCATCTATTTCGCGGCCTTCAGATGATCGAGCTTACACCCGAACTCGCCAGCCACATGGCCCGGATCGCGCTTGGCCATGTCTCCCGCGAATATCCGCACAAGCTCGACCATGTGCTCGACAGCGATGATGATGCGCGGGGGCCAAAGGCACTTCACCCAATTTTCTTTGGCAGCTTCGACTGGCACAGCTGCGTTCACGGCTGGTGGACGCTGTTGACGCTCAGGCGGCTGTTCCCGGACATGGCCGAGGCCGAAGCGATCGAGCGGCTCGCCGATGCCAGCTTCACGCCGGCCAAGGTCGTCGCCGAGCTCGCTTACCTTCAGCGCCCGTCGAGCCGCGGGTTCGAGCGGCCTTATGGCTGGGCTTGGCTGCTTTACCTCCACCTTGAGGCGTCGCGGCACGGGGACAGGAGTTGGGGCGATGAACTCGCAGCCCTGGCCGGGGCCTTCGCCGAGCGCTTCCGCAATTTCCTACCGCTGCTGACCTATCCTGTCCGCGCCGGCACGCATTTCAACAGCGCGTTTGCGCTGGTCCTGGCGCGCGAATGGGCGGAACGGTTCGATCCGCCATTGGGCGGGTTGATTGCCGAGCGGGTGTGCGACTGGTTTGGCGACGATCGTGATTGCCAAGCATGGGAGCCCAGCGGTGAGGATTTCCTCTCGCCGGCATTGGTCGAGGCTTTGGTCATCGCCGAATGCCGCGCGGCGCTGTTCGCTGGCTGGTTCAACGGGTTCCTGCCGCGGGTCGAGCAGCGCCAGCCCGCGACCTTGTTCACGCCAGCCACCGTCAGCGACCGAAGCGATGGCAAGATCGCTCACCTTGACGGGCTTAATCTCAGCCGCGCCTGGTGCTGGCGCAAGCTGGCGGCGTTGCTGCCCGAAGCGGAAGCGACATTGGCCCGGGACGTCGCCGAAACCCACCTTGCAGCGGCGCTGCCGCACCTGTCGGGCGATTATATGGGCGAGCATTGGCTGGCGAGTTTTGCGCTGCTGGCGCTGCTTGCCTGACCGCGACGCAACCGAAACGCCGCCGAAACGCTATATGGCGATGAGTATGAGCAAGGAAAAATGGTGGACCGTCCAGCAAGGACCGGGCCCAATCGTCGCAACCGCCATCCACGACGGCCACGATCTTCGATTCGAAGTCGCCGAGGCGATGAAATTGCCGGACCTCGATCGGCTGCGTGAGGAGGACCCGTTCACCGGCCAGGCGATCGTTGACATCCCCAACCATGTCATCGCCCACCGCTCGCGCTTCGAATTCGATCTCAACCGCGGCGGGGACAGCGCGGTCTATTCGACCCCAGAGCAAGCGTGGGGACTGGATATTTGGCACCAGCCTCCCGAGCGCAATCTCATCGACCGCTCGCTTGAAATCCATTCGGCTTATTACCGGATGCTGGGTGCGATGCTCGACGGAATTGCCGCCGATCACGAACGCTTTGTGGTCATCGACGTCCACAGCTACAACCATCGGCGCGACGGCGCCGACGGAGCGCCGACCGATCCCGCCAAAGCTCCGGACATCAACATCGGGACCTTTTCGATGCCGCGCGATGAGTGGGCGTTCCTGATGAACCCGCTGATAGAGGCAATGCGCGGGTTCGACTTCAACGGTCGCCAGCTGGACGTGCGCGAGAATATAGCTTTTCAGGGCAAGGGCGAACAAACCCGATTTATCCACGACCGCTACCCCGGCCAAGGCTGCGCCATCGCGCTCGAATTCAAGAAGTTTTTCATGGACGAATGGAGCGGCCAGCCCGATCCGCTTGAGCTCGATGCGATGCGCCGGCTCATCACCTTTACCGCCGAAACCTGCGAGCGCTTGCTGAGGTGACCGGCGGAACGAATCTTCGCGCGGTCCAAAGCGGATTCGCGGCGCATTTCTCCGCGACCGGCGCGCTCCGCGAAGGCGTCGGCAGGAGCGGACGGGTCCACCTCGACCGGTGGTTGCCGTTTATCTTTCTCCATCGCGGCGCCGATGACGAGGACAGCCTGGCGCGGCGGATCGCGATCAACAGCCCGTCTTATTGTCTGTGGAACGAAAGCGACGACGAGGCCTCGCGCGGCGCTCTGGCCGACGTGGTGGCGGCGCTTGCCGACCACGAAGGGCGGGTTCTGGTCGTTACGCTAATCGACGGCCCGATCCTCCCCCATGTTGCCGGTTCCGACAAATTGCCGCCGTTCGAAGCGGTCATCGGGGCCGGACGCCACGACGATGCCGAGCGTTCCGCAGCCGCGCTTGAGCATGCCTTGGCGAAGGTCGAAATCGACCTGCGTCATTGCAAGGTCGACCGCCGCGGGTTCGAATCACGTCTTCCCGCCGGTTTCGATGAAGCACTGGACGCCGTGCAAGGCGTGGCGCGGCTATCGCTCGAGGTTCCGCCGATCCATCGCAGCGCGGGCGGGGCGGTGTTCCCCGAAATCCGCCACGAACTCGTCATGCACATGGGCGATGCGCTGCTTCGCACGGCCTGCGCGTTTATCGATGACGGCAAACGCGAAGCCCCCAAACATTATCGATCGCTCGGCCGAAGCGCCTATCTCGCCGCCGCGCTCAAGGCCGACAAACGGCTTGCTGCAATGTCGGCCAGCTTCGATTTCCTGCTGTCGATTTCCCCAATCGACACGGCCCGCGCATGCGACGAATTCCTGGCCGGAAAGGCGCAGGAAGCGCCGCGCTTTCATTATCGGCCGCTCAGTGTCGATCCCGATGCCGCCAAAGGCGAGCTCTATGACATCGACCTCGCACAGCTCGAAGATCCGCTGCTCGAAACCCTGTTGTCCGAAAAGCGCCGCGAAATCGATGCCCAGCTGACGATGCTAGCGACCCGCAACACCAATGCCTTCCAGCCGGCTTCGATGGTGCTTTATGGCACGGTGGATGCGGCGCTGCTGGAAAGTGCCCGATCGATCCTCGCGGTTCCCGGCATCAATCCGCGACGCGGAGAGGGGGTCGGGGCCGAACGGATAGCCAGGGCAGCGCGCGCAACGATCGACCAATACCAGGCGCAAGATAAGAGGTTCGCGGCCACGGTCGAGGTGCGCGACGATGTGTCGGGGCTGATGGTGTCGCGCGACCGGCTGATGATCGGGAGCGATTCGGCAATGCCCGCGAACCGGCTCGACGCGCTTCTTGCCCACGAGGTCGGCGTCCATTTGCTGACCTATTTCAACGGCGCTTCACAGGGTCTCGGCATCTTTGCCTCGGGCCTGGCCGGCTATGAAGGGGTCCAGGAAGGTCTCGGAGTGTTCGCCGAATGGGCCGTCGGCGGGCTTACGCGGGCGCGTATGCGGTTGCTCGCGGCGCGGGTGGTCGCGGTTCATGCGATGCAGCAGGGTGCCGAATTCATCCAGTGCTACCGGATGCTCCACCACGACCATGGCTTCACCCCGCGCGGCGCCTTCGGGATTGCGGCGCGGGTGTTTCGTTCCGGCGGGCTGGCCAAGGACGCGATCTACCTCAAGGGCTTCAAGAGCGTCATCGATATGCTGGCCGAGGGACGAAGCCTGGCGCCGTTCTGGCTCGGCAAGATCGCAAAGCGGCATGTGTCGGCGATCGAGGAGTTGCTTCAGCGCGGCCTGGTCCATGAACCGATCTTCACGCCGCAGTTTCTTTCCGATGACGGGACCAAACAGCGCATCGCGCGTTTGCGGACACGAAGCCATCTCAGCGAATTGCTGAACGATTAGGGGAAGTCACTTGCGCATTGCGTTTTTCGTCAACGATCTCGAGCGGGAATTTGCCGGCTATGCGACCACCGTACTGGCCCACCAGGCGGCGGAGCGCGGGCACCAGGTCTATTATCTGACGCCCGAGGACTTCATCCTCCGCCCCGACGACAGTTTGTGGGCTCACGCCCGAACCATGCCCAAGCGGAAATATAAGGACCGAGCGGACTTCTTCGCCACCCTGCGCTCGCCCAAAACCAAGGTCGAGCCGGTCGACATGGCCGAAGTCGACGTCCTCATGCTGCGCAACGACCCGTCGATCGATTTCGAACGCGGCTGGGCGATGGAGGCGGGGATCCTGTTCGGACGCGAGGCCGCCAAGCGCGGGACTATCGTTCTCAACGATCCCGATAGCCTGAGCCGGGCCACCAACAAGCTCTATTTCCAGAGCTTTCCGGTCGAGGCCCGGGCCAAGACGTTGATCAGCAAGAACGAAAGCGACCTCAAGGAATTCGCCAAGGAACATGGGTCGATCATCCTCAAACCGCTACAGGGTTCGGGCGGCACTGGGGTGTTCAAGGTCGATTCCAAAAGCGCGTCGAACCTCAACCAGATGATCGAGGCAATTGGCCGCGACGGCTACATCATCGCCCAGGCCTATGTCCCAGCTGCGAAAAAGGGCGACATCCGCTTTTTCCTCATGAACGGGGTACCGCTCCAGATTGACGGCAAATATTGCGCGCTTCGCCGGGTCGCTTCGGCCGATGATATCCGCTCCAACATCCACGCTGGAGGCACGGCCGAGGCGGTCGAGATCGGCGAGACGGAATTGCGCGTGGCGGAGATCATCCGACCTAAGTTGGTGGCGGATGGGATGTTCCTGGTCGGGATCGACATTGTCGGCGACAAGATCCTCGAAGTGAATGTATTCTCGCCCGGCAATCTCAAAAGCTGCTCGGACATGGCGGGTGTCGATTTTTCGGTGCCGATTATCGAATCGATCGAACGCAAGGTCGCGATCCGCAAGGATTATGGAGCTGTGTTCGATAACCGCCATTTGGCGGTTCTGTAGTAGCGATCACCCAAGCACTGGTTAGTGCCGATCCATTCAATCTTCGATCCGGTTCGCTCTGGAGTGTTCGTCTTCAGCTCAAATCGCATACGGCCGAAGGATTTGCCATCTTGGTGCGGACTTGGGCTTGCCTCATCTCACCCACTTTTTCCTCGACATCTTGGATTTTTTTTGATATCGCGAAACTCCACTCGCGATCTCTAAATCAAAAATTCCCCGTATTTTCGGTTGAGCGGCGCTCGGCGAGACGATCCCCTTGAATCGTGGCCCTTGTCGAACAAGTGCATTGGTCGTCTCGAAATTTGGAAGGAATTGCTTTTTGAATCAGCAATGGCCCGGCAATGATATCGGCTACTTTCCAATTTCGGCCGCTCTGGGCAAAGCGCCGACCGCTGGGGCTTCATCCCGGACATTTCCTGCTCGGCCAGCAGGCTACTCCGGTTCACTCTTGCCTATCTGGCAGACGCATGCACTCGCTGCACCCGAGATCACGGTTGCTGCGCTCTATGTTAATTATGCACAGGCCAAATCCGATCATCGATCGATCGGTGAGATCAGGCGAATTTTTGAGCGGCACATCTTGCCCGATCTCGGTTGGCGCAGTGTGCAGTCTATCGATCGAACCGATGTTACATTGTTGCTCGATAAAGTTGCGCGACTCGAACAGCGACGTACGCCGGTCATGGCGAGAGCGGTCGCAGCGCAACTTTCCGCATACTTTTCATGGGCAATCGCGCGATTGCCGAACCTCGGCGACAATCCTTGTCGACTTGCCAGCCGGCCTCCAAAGCCGCGATCGCGATCGAGGGTTTTAAGCGATGGGGAAGTCCAAGCACTTTGGCTTGTGCTCGACCAGGAAGCGCGTCCCTGGAGTGTCGCGATAAAGCTGATCCTGCTTACTGGTCAGAGGCGCGGCGAGGTGTTCGACGCTAGTTGGAACGAATTCGACCTTGAACGCTCGATTTGGACGATACCGGCGGAGCGCTCAAAAAACGGTCGCGAGCACGAAGTGCCGCTTTCCGCAGCTGCAGTCGACTTGATCCGAGGTCTGGGGCCGGCCTCTGCGGGAAAATTATTTCCTTCCCGAACAAACCCTCAGCGCAGCGCGTCTGGGTTCAGTAAAGCGATGGCGCGGATCACCCGCGCCGTTGCCGCCGTCACCGGGCGCCCGGCTCATTTCACTCTCCAGGACCTGAGACGAACAGTCGCGACCCGTTTGCAAGCTTTGGGGGTGCGGTTGGAAGTGACCGAGGCGGTGCTCAACCACATCTCCGGCTCGCGCGGCGGAATTGTCGGCGTTTACCAGCTTTACCAATTCGAGGCTGAAAAGCGCGCCGCGCTCGACCGATGGGCAGCGGAACTCGAGAAAATCGTACAGATCGACGCAATTGATCAGCAATCATAGCGAAGAAGGTTTCGATGCCGGTGATTCCAAAACCGAAAGATGAGGGCCCGCTATTCAATGGTAAAACAATGGTCATATTTGGCAAGGCGCCGGTCAAGCGGCGGAAGCCTCCAACCGAGACTGTCGAGAAAAAAGAGGCGACCGACGACTAGCTATTTTCGGGACAAATTTCAGTCACTTTCGCCGTTTTCCGCCCGTCAGTTTCCCGGCCTATAGAAACTTCATTGATTAAAATATGTTGGATGCACCCGGGTGCAAACTAAAACCGTTTCGACTGAATAGGTTGCGTGGTTTTAGGCGGGTTTGAGCAGCCCCTCGAACTTCAATTTAGGCGATAATTTCGGCCGGAATTAAAGGATTTTATAGGGTTTTTCGGCCCAAAATTGAAGGGAATTGAAATAAAAAATGGTGGACGCACTAGGGCTCGAACCTAGGACCCGCTGATTAAGAGTCAGCTGCTCTACCAACTGAGCTATGCGTCCCCAAATTTCTTGGGCTGCCAAGGGCAATGCGCTGGCG
>JACDEB010000110.1 GCA_013816595.1 Sphingomonas sp.
GTCCCAAGACAGGCAGAAAACTGAAGATGCCGCCCAAAATGAGCAGTAGCGCAACAGCGATACGAACGAGGACGGTCTGCGCAACCACTTGATGGATTCCGCCATCCTAGTCGGAACCCGCCGATCGATCATCTCAAAGTATCGATTCAGCTCGGTGATCGTCGTCATACGGCACCCTCATCTTTGACTTTCGGGATAACGCCCAGCGTTCCTTAAAGGTACGGTCGCCCCGGGAAGCGGCGTTGGCACCCGAAATGAATGATTAAATGGATTGGATAGGCTCCTTGTAGCCAGCCGCCTTTCAGACTGCTGCTGACCTAGTTCCCGGAACCAATCACGGACTAACGCGCTTACCTAGCTAACGGTGGAAAGCGTATTGGCTGACGTCATTAGGAGGGGGTTCTCGACGGCAGTGGAACGGAGGAAAGCGTCTTTTAGGGTTCCATTACCGCGTCAGAGGATTTTTTGCGCAAAGTAAGAAGTCGTCTGTGAACAATGCATTTTCACGCGGGCGATAGTTTTGACTTCGGGAAGAGCGCGATCAGGACGAGGCACAACAAAATCCTGAGCCACTTGATGAGGCGGCGGAAGTTGTAGCCGGCAGCAGCGAGGATGGCGTTGTTGAGGTCGCCGTTGCGGTGGGCGAGATAGTTGCGGCCCATTCGGTGCTCATCCTTAAGGTGGCCGATGACGGGCTCTACGGCAGAGCGGCGGCGCATCTCTCGTTTGATTGCCGGGGTCACGCGGCGTTTTTGTTTTGAGGTGTAGATTTTAAACTTGTAGTCGGCCGGCGCATTATGGCCGCGATAGCCGGCATCGGCGTGGAGCCGCTCGATCGTGGTGCCGACGAGTTTCTCGATCCCCGGGATCACCTCAGCCAGCGTATGGCCGTCATAGGGACTGCCCGGCAGCGCCCGCACATGGGCGACAAACTGGCCACCCTTGCTGTGCTTGAGGGTGGTGGCAACGCTGACCTTGACGCCGAACTCGTAAGGCTTGTGGGCCTTGCCCTTGCCGATGCATTCCACTTCGGGGGCATGCAGGCTGTAGACCTTGGCGCCGCGCTGTCCGCGCTCCTGCGCTCGTACCCGTCGAGCGAGGCTGAGCAAGAGCGCGAAGCTGGCCTCGAGCCCGTGGTCGCCGTCGATCTTGCGGGCAATGTCGCGGATGACGCGGCCGAGATAGGTCTTGAGCTTGCGCAAAGCCCTGTTGGCGCGCTTGAACTGCTTGGCGTGGGCGTAGCGCTGATGCTGGATCAGGGCGAACTTGCCAACCCGCGTGTAAGACTGCCGTAGCTCCACGCCGAGCTTTTTGGCCAGCTTCACCAGCTTCTCACGCGCCCGGTTCAACAGCTTGGCGTCGGTCGGGAAGGTAATGTTCTTCGGCTGCACCGTGGTGTCGACAATGACGCGCGAGAGTTCCGAAGGCTTCATCGCGCCGGTTCGCGTCGCCACCGCCAGGCTCTCCTGCAACAGCGCTTGCAGCCGCTCCTCTCCCATCCGGTTGCGCCAACGGGTCATCGAGGAACGATCGAGCGGCAGCCGGTGCTGGAAAAACTCCTCGCCGCAGAAATACTGGTAATACGGGTTCTCGATCCACTGCTCGCACACCACTTCGTCGCTGAGGTTGTAGGTGTGCTTGAGAATCGCCAGCCCCGCCATCAGCCGGGTTGGCAGCGCTGGCCGGCCGGAGCCATCGGCGTACACCGCGCCGAACTTCTCTTCCAGAAACCCCCAGTCGATCGTCCGCGCCAGCTTGGCCAGCGCGTGATCCATGTTGATGACCTGGTCGAGCCGCGAACGAAACAGATCCTGCTCGCCGCTTCCCCGCCGCTCCCGTGGCCGCATCGAACTCCCTCCGATCGCGTTCGGGAGTACAGAATCACGGCTTCGGATTCGAGGGAATCCCCAACTTCAATTTGCAAGAAAATCGACCCCGGAGCTCCAATTTCCGGCAAATCCAATCGCACGAATTCCAGCAATTTCTATTGCCAGTCAATCGCTTCGGGATTTTTCACGGACGACAAATTTTCATGACGCCTGACTCACGAACCTCTGATGTTGGGTACTAGTACCCAATATCGAAGACAAGTGAGTCAGGCGCGACGGAAAATTGCGAGTCTCCAGAGTCGGTTAGCATGATGCGACCTTTTCACGAACCCTAGATTCCGGGT
>JACDEB010000066.1 GCA_013816595.1 Sphingomonas sp.
GCACGATCTCCGCCTCACGCAGCTTGCCGATAATCTCCTCCGGCTTGTGCTTCTTCGATGGCATTCCCAATCTCCTTCGTGGTCCAAAATAACATTGATTTTGGACCACTCAGAAGGGGGCAGATCAAGGGTGTCATGCACCTCGCGCCCGTCTTGCCGCGCCCAAATGAAAAGGTTGAGGCGCGGCTCACAGCTCCCAACGGTCCAAGGCAGGGTCAATTGCGCGATGGCGCCACATGCCCTTAAGGTCGGCGAGCGTTCCACCCTCGGCGACCAGACCCGCAAGCCGGTCATCGGTGATCGCGCAGTATTCCTCATGTGGCACCGCGCCGATGACCAAGTCATAGCGCTGACCGTCGAGCGAGGCGACGCAAAGGCCGTATTCCCGCTCGATCTCCGCCGGTGAAGCGAGCGGGTCGGAGATATCGACATGGTGCCCGAGCCATCGCAGCCGCCGGACCAGATCGAAGGCACGGCTGTTGCGCAGGTCGGGCACATTTTCCTTGAACG
Organism: Sphingomonas sp.; assembly: GCA_013816595.1. Taxonomy (GTDB): domain Bacteria; phylum Pseudomonadota; class Alphaproteobacteria; order Sphingomonadales; family Sphingomonadaceae; genus Sphingomicrobium. Next base: position 511 of record JACDEB010000066.1, read on the forward strand.
TCAGACCGAGCACCAGCGCGCTGCCCGCCTTGCCGCGCCGATCGTGCAGTACGTCGGCGATCCACGCGCCCATGCCGTCATTGGTCGAGCGTCCCGCAAGGATGACTTTCGGGTCGTGACCGAGCTGCTGCGCCAGGTAACTTAGGTAATAAGGGTCGACACCAATGCAGTGACCGCCGACCAGGCCGGGCTCGAAAGCTAGGAAATTCCACTTGGTGCGCGCTGCGGCCAGAACATCCCACATCGAGACGCCGATGCGCGAGAGAATCTGCGCGATCTCGTTCATGAACGCGATGTTGATGTCCCGTTGGGCGTTCTCAATCGCCTTAGCCGCTTCAGCCGCTTTGATCGATGCGGCTCGGAAAACCCCACCGGACGTGATTGCGCCATAGAGGCGGGCGAGCTGCTCAACCACCTCGGGATCATCGCTGGCGATGACCTTGGTGATCTTGTCGATGCTGTGCTCGCGGTCGCCGGGATTGATCCGCTCCGGGCTGTACCCCAGGCGGAAATCGCGCCCACGCGCAAGGCCCGCAACCCGCTCGATTTCAGGCCCGCAAATCTCCTCCGTGACGCCGGGATAGACGGTGCTTTCATAGACGATTGTCGGCCGCTTCGCGGGGTCGATCAACTCCGCGATCATCCGGGTTGCCGAAAGTACAGCGCCCAAGTCAGGCCGGTTGCTCGCATCCACAGGCGTCGGAACGGTAATGATGTACACGTCCGCACCGGCGCACTCAGCACTATCGGCAGCATATTTGAGCGCGGTGCTGAGAAGCGCCGCTTCGTCAACCTCTCGGGTGCGGTCGCTGCCAGACCGGAGCTCGGCCACTCGGTCAACGTCGATATCAAAGCCGATGACGTTGAACTTGCGCGCAAGCGCGACGGCCAGCGGCAGGCCAACATAGCCAAGACCCACTACACAAACTCTCATACGTCTACTCCGCTTGAAGGAAGATTTCGGCGTGTCTAAAATGACGCTTGTAGGCCGCCGGCCCAAGTTGCAAGGGTGAACACTTCTCCCCCCTCTCTTCCAGTTTGATCGATGCCGAAGCCGCAGTACCAACGCTATGAGGACCTAGATTTGCCAGCGCTCACGAGCACGAATGAACCCTGCTGATCTTTATGAGAAACTTATTCTCGAGATAGGGAACGGAACGGGAGCGTCCGATAGCCTTTTGCACGTACATGCCGGCCTTGCGGTACTGCTGAATTGCTCGGATCATAACCCGCAAGTCGCTTGCAACGCCGACCCCCGTTTCTCGTGGTCTGCGCTGCAGAGTTAGCGAACGAAATTCTGGACAGGATTAACAGCGGCAGCTGGCGCTGGTGGGATACTGGCCCGGATGTACTGAACACCTTATTTTGGCCCTTCGTCCTAATGGTGGGATTGCGAATGAGGCGAATCCGGGAAACCACAAGTCCCACAAGCCCAACGACGAACGCTTGAGTGCGCCCAAGGACATCGGCTTTGGATTTGTCCAGATCACATCATGATCGCCGAGGTACATCGCGCGTCGAGGCGTCAAGACGCGCGGTTCATCCAGACGGCCTGCCCTGCGGCCGCAGTGCAGCCCCATTCTTGGTATTCCAGCGTCGGGGTGCCCGGTACCATTTTCGCCCAATTCCGGAGCCTCATTGAACGTTCCGCACGTTACGGATAATGATCTCGGGAATGGCTCCACGGCCTATGCGCAGACGATGGGATTCACCGATTACATTCAGCACGCGGACCGCGCGGTCCGACCGGGCATCAGCGAGAATTTGCGGTCCGGTCCGCACGGCGCTTCAGTTTGGAATCGATGGTGCGGGTGAGCGTGTGAAAAACGCATGTTCACGCCCGGCAATTTCTCTAATGTCAGCCGCACCAGGAACTGGTTAGACTTTGCGTACTATACGCAGATGATCTGGCCAGCGACGCAGCGGATCGGCTACGCACTATGCTCGACTAGGCGCCTTGACTATCTCGTTTGCCGCTACTCGTCCAAGGGCAATATTGACGGGAAGCCGGTTGGTAGAACGGTCTATGTTGCACCCGAACGGGGGCGAGCGGGGCTAACCGAGGGTTAAGATGGCCGGTTACGGCCCATTGCCGACTTTAGCGAATCTAGGCCTGTTTTCGACACGTTGCGGACACCATCCAGTGACAGAGGCTCAGCACCCGACACTGCAGCGGCCCGTCGGCGCTTAACAGCGGGCTAGCCGCTGCCATCGTAGTGCGGACCGCGCTCAGGATTTTCAAAAGAGATGCTTCGACCAGGTTTCGGGGATGATATCGTTCTCGATCTCGAGATCGAGATGGTATTTGAAGGGACGAGTTCCGCGTTCGCGGATATAATCGATCATTATCTGCAAACCCTGTTCAAGTCGGACTTGGGGCTCGATGCCGAGCAGGCGGCGGGCCTTGTCGGCCGAACAATTGGCGAGCATGACCTCCTACGGCCGGCCTCGGGTATATTGCCGATGGAGGTCGAAATCGAGCAGCTTGGCGATCATGACCGCAAGCTCGTTGATGGTAATAAATTCATCATCAGGGCCGATGTTGATGATTTCGCCGACAACCGAAGGTTCGAATGCCATCTTGGTGAGTAACTGGATATCGTCGGAGACGAAGCTGAAGCAGCTCCTCGACGAAGCCGAAGGGCAAATCCTTTCAAATCAATAGTGTCGGTGTAATGCTAGCGTGGCGGGTAACCCGGTCCTGGGCCCCGTTCTTGCGGCGAAGCGCACCGTGGAGCTCATGATCGGCTTAAGGCGATCGCGGCCGCAACCTAACGCGGACCCCAGGCTCTGCTCCGAGGGTGACGCGGATGCGATGAGTTTGGCCATCATCTCGCATTGCCAGTCGGATGGGGCGCTCATCCACCACTACGCCGTCGTATTCAACGAAAGAAACCTCGGTGCAGACGCTATCCGGATTTTCGATCGTGAATTCGTAACGCGAGGTGCCGTGCTTCACGAAAATTTCATAGCTTCGCCAACGCCTCGGGATACAGGGCGCTAAGTGAAAATAGTCACCTTCGATCCGCAGGCCAAGGACGTGCTCAACCGCGGCACGATACATCCAGCCCGCGGCTCCAGTATACCAGCTCCAGCCCCCGCGACCGACATGAGGTGCGTTCGAATAAATGTCGGCTGCTACCACATAGGGCTCGAGCTTGTAGCGGTGAGCTTCGGACCGCGTCCTGCTGTGATTGATTGGATTGAGCATGGCCAAAAGGCTGGCCGCCTTGTCACCCTCGCCGAGCATCGCAAAGGCAATCACTGACCACAAGGAGGCGTGCGTATACTGGCCGCCATTCTCGCGGACACCGGGAGGATAGCCCTTAATGTATCCTGGCTCGACTGCGGTCCGGTCGAACGGCGGGGCGAACAAGATCGCAAGGCCGGTCTCCCGATTGATTAGCTCACGTTCGACAGCGGCCATGGCTCGGACAACATGCTCGGAATCGCCGGCGCCGGAAATTACCGCCCATGATTGGGCGATCGAGTCGATTCTGCATTCCTCGCTCGCGGACGAGCCCAGCGGCGTGCCATCGTCGAACCAGCCCCGTTTGTACCAGTCTCCGTCCCATGCCTGCTCATCCAGTGCTATGCGCACAGCTTCAATATGCGCTTTCCAAGCGGTCACGCGGGGCTTGTCGTTACGGGCTTTTGCTATCTGGAGGAACTTCGTGAGCGCCGTATGCAGGAACCAGCCCAGCCAGACGCTCTCGCCTTTGCCTCCTTCGCCGACACTATTGAAGCCATCGTTCCAGTCGCCGCCGCCAAACAAAGGCACGCCATGGTTCCCCACTGCTAAACTGGCGTCGAGCGCGCGGGCGCAATGCTCGTAGAGGTTTGCCGACAGGCCTGACTCTTCAGGGATGAAGAATTTCTCATGTTCCTCGAAGTCCAGGATAGGGCCGTCAAGGAAAGCGATTTGTTCCTCCAATACGGCCAAGTCGCCGGTTGTCGCGACATAATGCGCGGTTGCAAAAGCCAGCCAAATGCGATCATCGGAGATGCGCGTTCGCACGCCCACTCCATTGTGGGGCAGCCACCAATGCTGGACGTCACCTTCGACAAACTGCCGCCCGGCCGCGCGGATCAAATGTTCACGGACAATAGACGGACTAGCGGCGGCGAGCGCCATCCCATCCTGGAGTTGGTCGCGGAAGCCATAGGCCCCGCTCGCCTGATACAGGCCTGAACGCGCCCAGACGCGACAAACAAGGGTCTGGTAGAGCAGCCAGCTATTGACCATGATGTCGAGCGACCGATCTGGAGTCTTGACTTGGATGCCGCCGACTAGGTCGTCCCAAAAGGACTTTACTTCGTTCAGCACCCCATCCAAATCGGCGGCGCGGTAACGCTCGATCAACACTCCCGCTTCTTCGGCGCCTTCTCCTTCGCCGAGCAAAGTGACAAGCTCGATGCTTGCGCCGGGCGCCAAATGGAAGCTTGTGAGCAAGGCGCCGCACGGATCGACGCCGGCCCCGACCCAGTTGGATAGTGGCCCCGGACCGGACAAAGCGGCCGGATTGTCGATACCTCCGTTGCGGCCGATGAATTCGGTGCGATTTCCGGTCCAGCTGGTTTGGCGTCCGCCCAGATCAAGGAACGCCACCCGATCGCCGAAGTCCCCATTCCATTTGTTGCGTGCGAACATCGCCTTGGTGCGTGCGTCGATGGCCGTCGTCGTGTGGATTGCTGATACGCGGCGCGATGGACCCAGGACCCATTCGGCATAAGCGGTAACCGACAACTGCCGGGGCCGCCCTGACATGTTGCGGATAGTCAAGCGCGAGATTTTTAGCGGGTCGGAGATAGGCACATATTCGAGCAAGCTGAGGGAAAGCCCAGAAGCGTCGTGCTCAAACTGACTATAGCCCAGCCCGTGCCTCGCGACATAAACTCCGTCCTCGTCACGCATCGGAGATGCGGTGGGGCTCCACAGATCCCCCGTCTCATCGTCGCGCACAGAGAAAGTTTGGCCAGGGGGGTTGCGGACCGGGTCGTTGAACCACGGCGTGAGCTGATGTTCCCGACTGTTTTGCGCCCAGGCGTATCCCGCTCCTTCCTCAGAAACCTGAAAACCAAAATTCGGATTGGCGATCACGTTAATCCACGGCGCAGGAGTGTTCTGACCCGGTCCCAGGATGATCACATATTCGCGGCCATCATTTGAGAATCCACCAAGCCCGTTAAAATATTCGAGCCCTGGTGGACGGGCCAGTACAGGCACGGACAGCGATGCCGGTCGAGGCCGCGGCCGCGGCTTTGGTGTGCTTGTCCGGCGCCGTGAATCGAGCTGGTCCGATAACCTGCCATTTTGCCCAGCCAAAATGGCGCGGGCGACGGACAGTAGCAAAGCCCGAGTGCGTTCGGGAACCAGATCGGAGCGAATCACGAAGATGCCGCCGTTTGGCCGTTCGCCAAAATGGCTCCGGCCCTGGCTGACCCTGACGATCGCTTCAATGGCATCCTGTAACTCTTGAATATAAGACGAGCCGCGCTCGTTCAGAATCACGACGTCAAAAACAAGGCGTTTCATGCGCCAGTAGTCGGCAGCCTGGACCAGTTCGCGGACGATTCCGAGATGCTCAATGTCAGCCACGCGCAGTACGATAATGGGCAAGTCTCCCGAAAGACCAAGAGACCATAAATCAGTCTGCGGCCCGGCCCCTTCGGCGATCGCCTCAGCCGGCGGGCGCAGGCTGGGCGAAGCATATAGCAAATGTCCGGCGAGACGCTGGAATTGGCCGGCATCGCCCGGGCTTAAGCGAAGATGATGGAGTTGAACGTGCGCCTGTGTCCAGGCAAGCGCCGCCGCCCGCTCATATGCCGTAGCGGCCTGGTTCTTGTCGACTAGGTCAAGCACCGATTCTCGGCTCGATCCGACCATCGTCCAATAGTTGAGGTGAACCGTGGCGCCAGGCGCGACCTGCACTCGCGCTCGCAGTGCGAAAATGGGATCGAGCACCGTTCCTTTTGATCCGGTGAGCGAGCGTCCCTCGAGGATCGTCCGCGGAACGCGGCCGGCGCTGCCGCGGCCGACGAATCTTGCTCGGTCGGTCTCGAATTCCAGATTGCCAATCATATTTTCTTCGACGGTGACTAGATGAGCTGCCCAAATTTCGTGCTCGTCTGGGCTGCGTCGGCGCCGTCCCGCCAGTAGTGCTCCGCTGCCGGCGAGGCGTTCGGTTTCTACAAATAGTCTAGAAAAGGCTGGATGCGCCACATCCGCCGATTGCGGCGCCATCGCCAATTCAACGTAAGATGTGACCTCGACCTCGCGCTTGTTGCGCCCGCTGTTTGAAATTGCGATTCGCCGCACCTCCGAATCGTCTTCGGCCGAGACCAGCACCGTCATGCCGGTCGTAAGATCACCGTCGCGCCGGGAATATTCAGCGCGATCCTCGTTGAAGACGACCGTGTAGGTCTCTGGCTCCTTGACTGTCGGTTGGTATCCCGCCGACCAGACTTCGCCGCTGTTGATGTCCCTAAGGAATACATAGGAACCCCAATCGTCGCAGGTTGTGTCGGCCCGCCACCGCGTCACAGCTAGATCGCGCCAGCGAGTCTGGCCGGAGCCGGCGGTCGTGAGCATCACCGAGTAGCGGCCATTTGAGAGCATATGCGTGGCGGGGGATGCACTGTGAGCATTCGCGTAGCGCCGACCGGCGGGGGGTTCGATTTCCTTGACCCGACCGGCGATTTTGCCTTCTTCCTCAACTAGAGGAAAGGTCACCGCAATCTGACGTGGCATTCGTTCCTGCAGCAACAATTCGGCGGCTTTGGCCAGAGGGTCCTGGTGGAACCGGTCCCTCATTATGCCGCTAAGCAGTGTGTTTGTGAGCGCGACAATGGTCATGCCTTGATGATGGGCCATAAAGCTATGCACCACGCTTACGCTCTTCCCGGCGGGGACTCGGCTGGCTGTGTAATCAAGCGCTTCGTAAAAACCGTAGCGGCCACGACCGCCTGCGTCGGCCAGACGAGTGAAATTGCGAAGCGCTTCCTGCGGCTCGACCATTGCGGCCAGCGCGGTCGCATAAGGTGCAATCACCTTGTTTTCGCCAAGTCCGCGCTTGAGGCCAAGACCTGGCACGCCGAAGTTGGAATATTGATAGGTGAATTCGAGATCGCGAGCGTTGAAAGCGGACTCGGATATTCCCCAGGGTATGTTTTGCTGGCGGCCATATTCGATCTGACGCTTGACGATGCGGCGCTCTGTGCGCTCCAACAGACTGTCTGCCGGCGCACGCATAATAAGGGTCGGCATCAGATATTCGAACATCGAACCCGACCACGAAATTAGCGCCGGGCCTCCACCCGCCGGCGTCACAGAATGGCCGAGTTGAAACCAGTGGCGAGCGGGCACCTCTCCTTTGGCAATGGCGAGGAAACTGGCAAGGCGCGCTTCGGAAGCGAGAAGATCGTAGCAATTCGCGTCCAGTTTTCCCTCCGATCCTAGATATCCGATCGACAGAAGCTTGCGATCATCATCGAGGAGGAAGGCAAATTCCATTTCTGACGCCAGCTCGCGGGTGGCATCCGCGAGCGAACCAAGTCGGAGCGCTAGAGCATCGAAATTTAGGTCGATCGCAAAGTCACGGCGGTGGCTGGATATTGTCGCTTGCGCTGCCTCGGCCCAGAAATAAAGCTCAGCGGTAGCCTCGTCACCGGCCTCCACCGAAATGCCGCTGGCGTCCTGGACGATCTTTTCTGCCGTTGCCGCAAGTTGGGTAAGTTCCGCGTCGTCGATTTGGCCACTAACTATGGCGGCCTGGAGGCGCTTCGCGAATTCGTCCAGCGCCGCATCCACGGAACGCAAGGCGCCGCTTGTTGCTCCGGTTCGGCTGTGCAGCGTTGTTACCGCCTCGCGCGCTAGCAAAAGCGAGTCGGTCGAACCCGCGAGGCGCGCCGACCCATCGGCCTCCGCTTGCGTCCATTCGCGGCACGCCGCGGACACCACAATAAGATGACCAGCCAGATTTCCGCTGTCGACCGAAGAAACATAGGGCGGGTCGAGAACGCGCAGGTCACCCGTGTCGTACCAATTGTAGAAATGTCCCCGGAATCGCGCGAGCCGACTGAGAGTCGCTATAGTCGCTTCGATCCGCTCGACTGCCTCGATCGTCCCGATCCAGCCCAGATCGCGGGCACTGACAATGGAGAGCAAGTACATACCAATATTGGTCGGCGAAGTACGCCGCGCGACGACAGGATGCGGGTCTTCCTGAAAATTATCCGGCGGAAGCATATTGTCTTCGGGCGTGACGAACGTCTCGAAATAGCGCCACGTCCGTCGCGCAATACACCGCAGCGATTGTGCATCCTCAGAGGCGATGAACAACCGTGGCGGGGGTTCGGGCGTTGCGCTTATGAAAGCGGCAATGCCAGGCGAGGCAATCCACAGAAGGCCAAAGGAAAGCGCCAGCGGCAGCGTCCCGGAGTGCGCATACCAGGCAAGCCCGAGTCCGATTATGCCGATGACCACTGCCCCGGCCATGCGGCGGTAGAAATCGCCAATGCGTGGCTCCGGACCACTCGCGAGGTCCGCCGCAGTCACCCACTGAAGTAGGTTCCGCCGTGTGAAGGTGAGTCGCGCGATCGTTCGAACGATCGCGTCGCTCATTTGCCACGCTTGGTCGGCGAGGAGCGCGATAAGCAATATCCAGCGCGCAAGCGCCAATTTAGAGTCGCTACCGATGGCGTTGAGACGGCTTCGCAATGTGCTCCCAGTCGGCTGGTGAAGCACGGTATCGATCACCGGAATGACCGCCGGCACCACCAGTGCGACAA
>JACDEB010000067.1 GCA_013816595.1 Sphingomonas sp.
GGGATATTGTTGCCGACGAGGTCCCAATTGCCCTCGGTCGTGTACAACTTCACCGCGAAGCCACGCACGTCGCGCGGGGTATCGACCGATCCCGCGCCACCCGCGACGGTCGAGAAGCGGACGAAGGTCTCGGTCTTGCTGCCCTTTTTGAATACCGCCGCCTTGGTCAGGTCGCTGATATCCGCGGTGGCTTCGAACACCCCGTGAGCGCCCGACCCGCGGGCATGAACGATGCGCTCGGGGATGCGCTCATGATCGAAGTGGAAGATCTTTTCGCGCAGCTGGAAATCCTCGAGCAGCGACGGCCCGCGAGCGCCGGCCTTGAGGCTGTTCTGATTGTCGCTGATCGGAACGCCATGGTTGGTGGTCAGCCCGCCGCCGCTTTGGTGAGTCTCGCCGCCGTTGCCGATGGTTGTCGCGGCGGTTGTGGTCGTGGATTTGGAAGCGGGTGTCTTGGGCATCGGTTACTCCTGTGCGTTCGTGTCTTCCAAACGCCTCCGTGCGCTCCGGTTTCCGTCGCATTCCCGACACTGCGAAGATTTATTCGGCTGCTTGCCGTCGTTGCTGGCCTCCGCTAGCCGCCGCCCGGCAATGACCGCGCACAAACCTGGCGATCCGCTTACGCTCAATCGGCTTTACGGGCGGTCAAGCGGGCATAAATTGCGCCACGGGCAGGTCGAGCTGGTCGAGAATTTGCTGCCCCGGATCGCGGTTCCGGCGGCGGGCGAAGTGACAGCGGGGCGGCTGTTCGGCGACGACCGCCCGCTCCATTTCGAAATCGGTTTCGGCGGCGGCGAGCATCTCACCTATCGCGCCGATCTGCTCCCCGACCACGGCTTCATTGGCTGCGAACCGTTCCTCAACGGGGTCGCGACGGCGCTCGGCCATGTCCGCGACCAGAATTTGCCCAACGTCCGGCTGTGGCGCGGCGATGCACTGGAGGTCCTCGACCGGGTCACTGACGGAGCGCTCAGCTTCCTCTATCTGCTCCATCCCGACCCGTGGCCCAAGGCGCGCCATTCCAAGCGGCGGATGGTCAATGACGGTCCGGTCGAAATGTTCGCGGCCAAGTTGAAAGCTGGCGGCGAGCTCAGGATCGCGACCGATGACCCAACCTATCTCGCCTGGGCGCTGATGGTCATGAAGCGCCACGACGGCCAGTTCGAGTGGCTCGCCGAAACCCCGCGCGATTTCCTCGATCGACCCGGAGGCTGGCCGGCCACGCGTTACGAGGAAAAAGCGGTGCGCCAGGGCCGCCGCGCTTACGCACTGCGCTATCGCCGCCGCTGACACCCTTGCCTTTCCGCCCGGCGCACCTAGCTAGGCGCAATGCAAATCTATCCCGATGTCCTGGCAGCGATTGGCAATACGCCGCTGATCAGGCTTCGCCGCGCATCGGAGGAGACCGGCTGCACTATTTTGGGCAAGGCCGAATTCATGAACCCCGGCGCCTCGGTCAAGGACCGCGCAGCGCTGGCGATTATCGAGGATGCGCTGGCCAAGGGGCAGATCGAGCGCGGCGGGACGGTGGTCGATGGCACCGCGGGCAATACCGGGATCGGGCTGGCGATGGTCGCCGACGCGCTTGGCCTCAAGACCGTGATCGTCATCCCCGACACCCAGAGCCAGGAGAAAAAGGACACGCTGCGGTTGCTCGGCGCCGAGCTCGTCGAGGTCCCCGCGGTGCCCTACAAGAACCCCAATAATTATGTGAAGATCGCCGGCCGGCTGGCCGAACGGCTGGCGCTCGACGCCCCGCACGGCGCGGTGTTCGCCAACCAGTTCGACAATGTCGCCAACCGCGATGCCCACGTCCGCACCACCGGCCCCGAAATCTGGGCCCAGACCGACGGCAAAGTCGACGGATTCGTCAGCGCGGTCGGCACCGGCGGGACACTCGCTGGGACTGCAATTGCAGTACGCGAACGCAATCCGGACATCGCGATTGCCATCGCCGACGTTCCCGGCGCGGCGCTCTATTCTTATTACACGACCGGCGAATTGAAGGCCGAGGGGAGCTCGATCACCGAGGGTATCGGCCAGGGCCGGATTACCGCCAACCTCGAGGGTTTTACGCCCAGCCACAGTTACTTCATCCCCGACCGCGAAAGTGTCGACATTACCTTCGCATTGCTGGCCGAGGAAGGGCTCAACCTGGGCCAATCGTCGGGCGTCAATGTCGCCGGAGCGATCCGCCTGGCGCGCCAACTTGGCCCCGGTCACACCATCGTCACCATGTTGTGCGACTCCGGAACGCGCTATCAGTCGCGCCTGTTCAACCCCGAATTCCTGCGCTCGAAGGACTTGCCGGTGCCGGCGTGGCTCGAGCCCAGGCAACCAATCGATCCCGGCTTCGTGCCGGTCGATTAGATAATCCAGAGGAGACGATCATGACTCTTTCAATTGGCAGCATCGCACCCGATTTCACCGCCGAAAGCACCCGGGGGGAGATCAATTTCCACGACTGGATTGGCGACAGCTATGCGATCCTGTTCTCGCACCCCAAGGATTATACCCCGGTATGTACCACCGAACTCGGCGAGGTGGCGCGGCTCAAGGGCGACTTTGCCAGGCGCGACACCAAAGTCATCGGGCTTAGCGTCGACAAGATCGGCGACCACGAAGCTTGGCTGGCGGATATCAAGGACGTCAGCGGTCATGCAGTCGATTTTCCGATCATCGGCGATGGCGACCTCAATGTTTCAAAGCTGTACAACATGCTCCCGGCTGATGCCGGGGACAGTAGCGAAGGCCGCACCGCCGCAACCAATGCCACCGTCCGCACGGTATATCTCATCGGCCCGGACAAGAAGATTCGCGCCATGCTGCTCTATCCGATGTCCAACGGCCGCAATTTCGACGAGGTGCTGCGTCTGCTCGATTCGATCCAGCTTAGCGACAAATATACCGTCGCAACGCCGGTCAACTGGCGCCCGGGGGAAGACGTCATCATCCCGCCGTCGGTTAGCAATGACGACGCCAAGGTCAAATATCCCGGCGGCTGGGAAACGGTGAAGCCATACCTGCGCCGAATTCCGCAGCCGCGCGACTAAGGCCTTGTGCGGGGCGTCAGCCGCAGCAGGCGCCCATTGTCTTCAAGCACATAGATCGCGCCGTCCGGCCCTTGGTCCGCGGCGCGGATGCGTGCGCCCATTGGCCACTGGTCGGCCTTGCGCGCCTTGTCGCCCTGGATGTCGACCCGGATCAACGCCTCGCCCGACAATGCCGGGATAATCGCATCGCCCTTCCAGCCCTTGAACAGATCGCCGGTGTAAATCAGCAATCCGCTGGGTGAAATCGATGGATTCCACCACACCTTGGGCGGTTCAAAGCCATCGCCCGCCTTGTGATCGGGAATGTCGGTGCCGTCGTAATTGCTGCCGTTGGACGCATTCGGCCAGCCGTAATTACGGCCCGCGGTGATGAGGTTGAGTTCGTCGCCGCCCTTGGGGCCCATTTCGGTCTCCCACAGCCGCCCGTCAGGAGCAAAAGCGAGGCCGAGCAAATTGCGGTGGCCATAGGTCCAGAATTGCGCCGCGATCCCGCCGCGTAAAGCCCACGGATTGCCCGGCGCGGGCTTGCCCTCGGTGGTCAGGCGAAGGACCTTGCCGAGATTGCCGCGCTGGTCCTGCGCCGGATCGAATTTCTGCCGCTCGCCCGAGGTCAGATAGAGAAAACCGTCGGGCCCGAACGCGATCCGATGCGAGAAATGACCGTCGCCCTGGACCTTGGGCTGCTGGCGCCAGATGACCTTGAACGCCTTGAGCGCCGGGTGCGCCCGGTCCGCGAGGTCGAGCGTGCCATAGCCGAGCGCGGCTCCGCTGGTGCCATTGGGACCCCGCTCGACGAAGCTCAAATAAATCCTTCGATTGACGACGAACTCGGGGTCAAATGCGACGTCGCCAAGTCCGCCCTGCCCCGCGACTAGAACTTTCGGAACCCCCGAAACCGCGGTCTTGGCGCCGGTCCGCGTATCGACCACCCACAGTCGGCCTTCCCTTTCCGTTACCAAAGCGGCGTCGAGCAACGGCCGGCCGCTGCCGGTCATGAATGCCATCGCCCAGGGAGTGCTGAACGTTGCGACCTGAGTGACCTTGAATGGATTGCCGGCGGCGGCTGCGCTTGGCCCCCCGCACGCCGCCAGGACGATCGGGGCAAATCCTTGTAATAGCCAGCGCTTCATCCACATTGCTCCCAACCTCGTAGCTTCTCGGGCACAGTCGCCTTGGTCGCACCTGGTGGAAGGTCACCCATGCCCGTCAGTCATCTACTCTCACTTGCCACGGCGGTTCCGCCATTCGTGCTCAAGCAGGAAGAAGCAAAGGAAATCGGGCGCCGCGCGTTCAGGCGCCCGGCCTTGTTCAACCGACTGTCGAGCGTGTTCGACAATGCCGACATCGCCACCCGCCATCTGGTCGCGCCGCTCGACTGGTACGAGGGCGCTCATGGCTGGGCGGAACGCAACCGAGTCTACCTCGCCGCAGCCGAGCAATTGTTCGAGCAAGCGACGCTCGCGGCGCTCGCCAAAGCGGGACTGAAGCCGAGTGAGATCGACGGCGTCGTGACCGTTTCGACGACCGGCATCGCCACCCCCAGCCTCGAGGCCCGTGTCGGTCCGAAAATCGGCCTTCGCGACGATATCCGCAGAATTCCGGTGTTCGGCCTGGGCTGCGCCGGCGGGGTCAGCGGCCTCGCCATCGCCAGCCGAATGGCCGCCGCCGAGCCGGGCACCAACTGGCTGTTCGTATCGGTTGAAACTTGCTCGATCTCGATCCGCCTCGACAGCGAAGACCCGGCGGCGATCGTCGCCACGGCACTATTCGGCGATGGCGCCGCGGCCGCTGTGGTCCGGTCGGGCGATGGCGGGATTGCGGCGATCCGCGGGTCGGCCGAGAAATTGTGGCCCGACACGCTCGGGATCATGGGCTGGCGGGTCGAAGATCCGGGGCTTGGCGTGGTCTTCGACCGCGCGATTCCGCCGTTCATCGAAGGCCAGCTGGCGCAAGCGGTGGACGAGATGTGCGGCAAGCTCGGCATTGCCCGCGACGACATCGACCGCTTTTGCTGCCACCCCGGCGGGGTCAAGGTGATCGATGCCATCGAAACCGCGCTCAAGCTGCCGCAGGGCGAACTCAACCTCGAGCGCGAAGTGCTTCGCGAAAATGGCAATATGAGTGCCCCGACCGCGCTGTTCGTTCTCGACCGGCTGGTCGAGCAAGGATTGCCGGAGCGAACGATGATGACCGCGTTCGGGCCTGGTTTCACTTGCTCGGGCCTGCTGCTCGAAGCGGCGTGATGCTGGCTTATCTGATCCTCGGCCTGGTGACGTTGTCGCGCCTTGCCGAGCTACCCATTGCAAGCGCCAATACCAAACGCCTGATCGCGGCCGGCGGGCAGGAAGCCGCGGCTGGCCATTATCCGGCGATCGTCGCGCTCCACATCTTCTGGCTAGGCGCCTTGTGGTGGCTTGCGCCGGGGCGGCCGGTTTCCTTACCGTTGCTGGCGGCGTTCGGGCTGATCGAGGTCGCGCGCATCTGGACATTGCAGACGCTTGGCAGGCGCTGGACGACGCGGATCATCGTGGTTCCCGGCGAGACTCTGGTCCGGCGCGGACCCTATCGCTTCGTCGATCATCCCAATTATGTGGTGGTGATCGCGGAAATCGCGCTGTTGCCGTTGGTGTTTGGCTTATGGCCGGTGACGCTGGTCTTTTCCGCGCTCAATGCCGCGATCCTGACCGTCCGAATTCGCGCCGAAAACCGGGCGCTGGGCCGCTAGCGCGTTCTTTGTTGCGCTCTCATTGCCGCGAGCCTATATCGGCTTCCTCTCTCGACATCGTCATTGATGCTGAGGCTGGTTCCCGCCGGGACTCGGTCCGAGAGAGCTTTATTCTCGTGAAGGACCGAATGACCGATATCGCCGCACTCAACCGATTGATCGAGCCCGAGGCCAATGCCTTTGGCTTCGAGTTGGTGCGCGTGGCGATGATCGGCGGCGCCGATGATCCGACGTTGCAGGTGATGGCCGAGCGGCCCGAGACGCGCCAGCTCGGAATCGCCGATTGCGAAGCCTTGTCGCGGCGGCTGAGCGAGATTTTCGACGCGCTTGAAGCGGACGGCAAGGACCCGATCGAGGGCGGCTATCGCTTGGAGGTGTCGTCGCCTGGCATCGACCGGCCGCTGACCCGGCTCAAGGACTTTTCCGACTGGCAGGGTCACGAAGCGCGCCTCAAGCTCGCCGAAGAGGTCGATGGCGCCCGCCAGGTTACCGGCGACATCGCCGGGGTCGATGAGTCCACGATCCGGATTACCGGGTCGAAAGGCGATCGCCACATTCCTTTTTCCGCAATTGCTTCGGCCAAGCTGGTCTTGACCGATCGACTGATCGCAGCCACCGCGCCGCTCGATAGCGACGGCGCCGATTCCATCGACGAAACCCCAGAGGACTGAAGACCATGGCTAGTGAAGCCCCCACCACTGCTCCGCCAAGCGCCAACAAGGCCGAGCTGCTCGCCATTGCCGACGCCGTCGCGCGCGAAAAACTGATCGACAAGGCGATCGTCATCGAAGCGATGGAAGATGCCATTCAGCGCGCCGCCCGCGCCCGCTACGGTGCCGAGAACGATATTCGCGCCAAGCTCGACCAGGAAACCGGCGACCTGCGCCTGTGGCGAGTCCTCGAAGTGGTCGAGGAGCCCGAAGATCATTTCAAGCAGGTCGACTTGAAAGGCGCTCAGAAATTACAGACCGGCGCCGCGGTCGGCGACTTCATCGTCGACCCTCTGCCGCCGATTGAATTCGGACGGATCGCCGCCCAGGCCGCCAAGCAGGTCATCTTCCAGAAGGTCCGCGACGCCGAGCGCGAGCGCCAGTTCGAAGAATTCAAGGACCGCGGCAACGAAGTCATCACCGGGGTCGTCAAGCGGGTCGAATTCGGCCACGTCGTGGTCGACCTTGGCCGCGCCGAGGGCGTCATCCGCCGCGATCAGCAGATCCCGCGCGAAATGGTCCGCGTCGGCGACCGGATCCGAAGCCTGATCCTGTCGGTCCGCCGCGAGGTTCGCGGCCCGCAGATCTTCCTCAGCCGCGCCCATCCCGACTTCATGAAAAATCTGTTCGCTCAGGAAGTGCCAGAAATCTACGACGGGATCATCGAGATCAAGGCCGCCGCCCGCGACCCCGGAAGCCGCGCCAAAATCGGAGTCATCAGCCACGACAGCTCGATCGACCCGGTCGGCGCTTGCGTCGGAATGAAGGGCAGCCGGGTCCAGGCGGTGGTCCAGGAATTGCAGGGCGAGAAGATCGACATCATCCCGTGGAGCGAGGACACCGCGACCTTCGTCGTCAACGCGCTCCAGCCGGCGACCGTCAGCCGGGTCGTTATCGACGAGGAAGAAAGCCGCATCGAAGTGGTCGTCCCCGATGACCAGCTCAGCCTGGCCATCGGCCGCCGCGGCCAGAACGTCCGCCTCGCCAGCCAGCTGACCACCTCGCAGATCGACATCCTGACCGAAGCCGACGCCTCCGAAAAACGCCAGCGTGAATTCGCCGAGCGGACCGAGATGTTCCAGAGCGAGCTCGACGTCGACGAAACCCTGTCGCAATTGCTCGTCGCCGAAGGCTTCACCAGTCTCGAGGAAGTGGCCTATGTCGGGGCCGACGAAATCGCCTCGATCGAAGGCCTCGACGAGGATATTGCGGCCGAACTCCAGAGCCGCGCCACCGAAGCGCTCGAACGGCGCGAAGCGGCATCGCGCGAAGAACGGCGCAAGCTTGGGGTCGAAGACGCGCTGGCCGAGTTGCCGCACCTCACCGAGCAGATGCTGGTGACCTTGGGCAAAGCGAAAATCCTGACTCTCGACGACCTTGCCGATCTGGCGACCGACGAGCTGATCCAGAAGAAGCGTCAGGAACCGCGCCGCCGCGAGCCGAGCAACCGCACCGAAGACAGGGGCGGCGTGCTGGCCGATTATGCGCTGAGCGAAGAACAAGGCAATGAGATCATCATGGCCGCCCGGGCGCATTGGTTCGAGGATGAACCCGAGGCGGCTTCCAAGGCTCCGGCCGCAACCGATGAGGCCGCCAATGCGGACTCTTCGCAATGAGCGCCTAGGCTCCGACAATGCTGGCGAAGGCGCGGGTTCGACACGGACCTGCGTCCTTACCCGTGCCAAGGGCGAGCGCGGCGATTTCATCCGCCTCGCGCTCGGCCCCGACGGACAGATCGCGCCCGACGTCCGCGCCCGGGCGCCGGGCCGCGGCGCCTGGATCGCGGTCAATCGCACCGCGCTCGACGAGGCCAATGCCAAAGGGAAATTGAAAGGCGCGCTGCAACGCGCGTTCAAGACACAGGCGCTCGACGTGCCCACCGATCTGGGCGAGAAAATCCATGGTGCCTTGCGCCAGAACACGCTCGATCGCCTGGGCATGGAAGCGCGCGCCGGCAACGTCGTCAACGGCAGCGAGCGGATCGAAGCCGCGGCCCGCTCCGGCAAGGTTGCAATGCTGGTCCATGCCGCCGATAGCGGCGACGACGGCCGCAAACGGCTCGACCAGGCGTGGCGGGTCGGTGGCGGCGAGCCGCGGGGGGTGAATTTCCCCGAGGGCAGAACTATCTTGTCATTGGCCTTGGGGCGGGAGAATGTGGTACATCTCGCCCTGACCAATCCCGCCGCGGCGGCGCGTGTTCGACATGCGCTTGCCCGATGGCGTGCTTTCAGTGACCCCGTTTGTGGTCCGGATGGCGGCAAAACCGCCTCCGGTTCCGGCTCGACCAAAGAAGATGTGAAGGAATAGAATGGCAGATCAGCCCGAAAAACCGAAACTTGGCACCCGGCCTTCGCTGGGCATCAAGCGCACGGTCGAGACCGGCAAGGTCAAGCAAAGCTTCAGCCACGGCCGTTCGAACACGGTCGTTGTCGAGGTCAAGAAGCGGCGCATCCTTGGCCGCCCGGGCGAGGCGCCACCGCCGGCGCCCGAACCGACACCCGTGGCCGAAGCGCCCGCACCCGCGCCCAAGCCGACCGCACCCGCTGCGCCGGTGCGCAAAAGCTCGCCCCAGGACGATATCACCACCCGCAAGGAGACCCAGGAGCGACTGCTGCGCGAGGCCGACGAATCGCGCATGAATTCGCTTGAGGAAGCGCGCCGCCGGGAAGACCGCGAGCAGAAGGAGATGAGCGCTGACGAGCGCCGCCGCGCCGAGGATAATCGCAAGACCGCCGAGGA
>JACDEB010000068.1 GCA_013816595.1 Sphingomonas sp.
CACCACTTCCTCTGACCGTATGATGTGGCAGCTCCAAGCTGACCACGGACAGAAGCAAGTAACCAGCGGCAGGACCAACCGGGGCAGCTTGACTCAAGGCCCATTACAGAAGCGGACATTAGCGACTAGCGTCCGTTATAGGAAAGCGGGACTAATGGGCAGCCGACAATTCTATGCGGAGGACCCGAACCGCTGCAGTCCCCACCGCCCGGCAGAGTGACCGATCGCACCATTCCGGATCCGACGCTCCCGTACCAAATCGCCCGCTTGCCTCACCTCGACGTCATTTCATCGGTGCGCGGCGGATGCGGGAAGCAAAAAATGCACGGGCATGCGTAGCTCGCCTGTGTTATAAGGATGGATCGCCGCCAATGCCCACGGCTTCAGCGACTGAGAGACCATAAGCGCTCCCGCCTACGCAGGAGAACGAATCTTGGCTCGGTATTTTATGCATATCCGCAATGGAACAGAGGAATTGCTGGACCTGGAAGGACAAGACTTTCCGAGCATTAACGCTCTGCGAGACGCTGATCTCTTTTCGGTGAGAGACCTCTTCTCGGTCGACGTCAAACAGGGGATAGTCGACTTGCGATACCGTATCGACGCTCACGACGACAGCGGGCAAATCGTGCACAGCTTAGCGTTCGATCGCGCAACAAGTTAGGCGTCATCGAAGACTTATAGAGTTGCGCAGATTGATGGGGGTGAAGCCTCCTTGCAAAAATCAGGCAGGTGCCGGCTCGCGCGCCAGTAATTCGCAAGGCCAAGCCGTTGCGCGATCTGAGCGAATTGCGGGAGCCGCCGGGCCCGTGAAAGCGACGGATCGAAGAGCGCCGTCAGCTCGCGCGGTCCCTCCTGTTGGATGAGGCGCGCCGCGAGCGACAGCGCCTCTCTGTCCCCGCCGAGCGCCCCAAGGGCGGTGACCAGGAGCGAAGCATTCTCGGAGCCCGACAGTCCCGCTTCCTGCAGAGCCTTGATCGCGCCCGCCTTTGCGCCCGCGCTGCCGCTCTTTAGTGCTTGGACGGCAAGTCGCAGTGATTCGCGCTCCGCTTCATTAAGCGGCGCATATTTGTCGTCGAGCAATTTGGCGGCTTCGTCGTACTGCTTCGTCCATAAGGCATTGCGGAGAAGAATCTCGCGCAGGAACGAATAAGTAGGCCAGATTTCCATCACGTCGCGCACGATTTTGCGGCTCTCGTTCGGGCGGCCGGCGAGGAACAGGCCTTCGGCCCATCGCGTATTCACTTCGGCACTTAGCGGGATCATGTCATGCGCGCGACCATAAGCGTCGGCCGCCTCGGAGTTTCGCCCGACCCGGTTTAGGAAGCTACCGAAGCCGACATATTCGCACCCGCAGTCGCTCGGCCGGACGCTGATCGACTTGCGGTGCAACTTTTCGCGCTCGGCAAAGGCGAAAGGCGGCTGCAGTCCGGCGAGCGCCTGATAGGCTTCGCTGTTTTGTTCATCGAGGTCGAGGGCGCGCCCGGCAGCTTTAACCGCCTCGTCATGCAAGGACTTTGGATCCTGTAACTTATTGCCACTGCCGCCCCATGTTGCCACCTCCGCCAGAGCGGACCAGCCGCGAGAGAAGTCGGGAGCGGCCTCAGTGACGCGGCGCGCAAGATCCACGGCACGGCTCTGATTAACATCGTTCCCGGCGGTGTCGGCCCAATATTCCTGGCAAAAGTTCATGTAGACGGAGAGTGTCTCGTCAGGCATCGGCTTGCGGTAGCGAGCGACGCCACCAAGGCCGCAACGCAGCACCTGACTGACGGCGACCGCAACTTGGCGCGGCGCGATGCCGGAAATAGACGCCGGTCGGTCGAGCGTGTCGGTCCAGACGGTTCCGCCGGTCCGTTCGTTGGTGACGTGGACTGTGAACCGCAGCTTTTCCCCGGTCTTGCGAATGGATGCCCTCAGCGCATAGCCCGGCTCGGAGCCCTCCCTTGGCGCCTCATTTGACGTGACAATCACGGCGTCGGTCGCGAGAGCGGCGAGAATCTCTTCGCGCAACGTCTCCGGAACTGCCTGCGGCACGTTGGACGTCAGCACTTCCATTTCGCCGATTTGCAACCGAAGAGCTTCGGCTTTGCCTCGAT
This sequence comes from Sphingomonas sp., assembly GCA_013816595.1. Classification (GTDB taxonomy): domain Bacteria; phylum Pseudomonadota; class Alphaproteobacteria; order Sphingomonadales; family Sphingomonadaceae; genus Sphingomicrobium. Next base: position 2,100 of record JACDEB010000068.1, read on the forward strand.
CCGCGGGGCGCGAGAACCAGTAGATCAGAGCGGCGGCCGCGATCACTAGGAGAGTGGCGCCAGCAATTCCGATGCGGAAATAATCTCGGGCACGGCGGGTCTTCGGCGCAACTCCAACCGGTTGGGCGCTGCCCGCCTTGGCGAGGATCGCTCGGTGCACGGAATCGATCGCATCGCTCTTTCCGAGTCCTTTCCGGGGGGACAGATCGATCGCCTGGTATTGGCGGAACCCCAGTGGCGGCTTGCTGTCGTCAATAATGACGGGGACCAAGCGGCCGGTGTCGCGCCCTTCTGCGGCTTCGTCCTGGACCCATCCCGAGTGAACCGACGAGTGCGACCAACAGACGAGCACCACGTCGGAGCTCTTCAGCGCCTGCTCGATTTCCTGCGAGAAGCGCGATCCCCCTTCCAGCCGGCGATCCCACCAGACGGAATGGCCGCGTCCCTCAAGCGCAGCCGCGAGCGCCTCCGCCTTTGCCGCGTCCTCGCGCGAATGGCTGAGAAAGACACTGGCCACACTTGCACCCTTCAACGACGGATAGTGCGCCCGAGGCTGATGCGCTGCAAGACCGGGCGTTTAATGTCTGCTTTGGGGGCAAAACCCCCGTCAGTGCCCAGAGCCGGCATGTCCGCAATGGGTGGAGAGAGGACATTGAGGATAGCGCTTCCATCAAGTCGTTGCCGTACCTTCGCCTCGGATAGCTTCGGAGGATTTGTGAATGGACGCTGCGGCCGCCACCTTCCGCAGCGCTCTTTCCTCGTCGACCATATAATCGCGCAACCTCGGCACGGCGCAGCGGTCACGCACGTATTGAATCTGGTAATTGCAACATCCGCCATTCTCAAACACGGTGATACTGCCGGCCAGGAAATATTCCCACATTCGGAAAAAGCGCTCGTCATATAGCGCGACAATCGCGTCCCGATTAGATCTGAGGCGTTCCAGCCAGCGGCGGCATGTGTATCCATAGTGCATCCGCAGCTGCTCGATATCGGAACTGATCAGTCTTACACGTTCGCTTGCCGTGATCACTTCCGACAGCGAAGGACTGTAGCCTCCCGGAAAGATGTATTTGGCGATCCACGGGTCGGTCACTCCCGGGGTTCCAAGCCGTCCCAGGAAATGCACCAGCGCCACCCCATCGCGTTTCAATATTCGGCGCAGCGTACCGAAGAACGCCTCGAATTGGGGCGGGCCGATGTGCTCAAGCACGCCGATCGCAGTGACTCGATCGAATTGCTCGTGTTCGGGCAAATCGCGGTAATCCAGCAGTTCGAATTTGACCCGGTCGGCTACGCCGGCCTCATCTGCGCGCCGACGCGCATAAACCAATTGCTCTTCCGAAAGCGTGATGCCGAGAACGTCAACGTCGGCAACCTTGTTCATATGAATCGCAAGACCGCCCCAGCCCGAGCCGATGTCGAGCACCCGCTGTCCCGGCTTCAGGCCAAGCTTGGCAAGGATATGCGCCTTCTTATCGCGCTCGGCTTGCTCGATGCTGTTGTTTGGGTCAGTAAAATACGCGCAAGTATATTGCATGTCGGGGTCGAGGAAGAGTTCGTAGAGGCGGTTGCCGAGATCGTAATGGTGCGCGACGTTCCGCTTCGACCGCGATCGCCAGTTTAGCTGATCCAGCTTGCCTTTGAGCCAACCGCGCTTGTTGATTTCGCGACGCGCGCTTCCTCCCTGCTCCCAACGTGTGTTGAAGATGATCAAATCGAGCAAGTCGTAGACATCCCCGTCGACGGTCATGCGCCCGTCCATGAACGCTTCGCCCATCGCAAGGCGCGGATTGCGCATGATCTGGCGCAACGTCTGGGCATCGCGGATGTGAATGCTTACTTTGCGGCCGCCAGGCTCCGGCGCCCCGTATGTGCGGCTTTTGCCGCTCGGGTAGGTGATGGTGAGCTCGCCGCGTTTGATCACTTTGCTAATTAAGGCGTCGATGATCGCCATCCAGTTCACCTACTTCTGCAAGAACAAAATCCGTCTTGTGAGAGAATTAGCTTGCTTTTCCATAGAGGCAAGGTGCGCGCGCCGGGCCGAATGTCCGTTTGAGTGGAAAACCGGCAATATCGTCTTCAATCCCATCAATAGGCAAAACGGCTCCGAGTCATTCAATTTTCGGGTTGAGGCGAAATCACCGCTGCGGCGCATCCGATCCACCGGCTGCCCCGTAACTAAGGGCGAATGCAAAGAGGAGCTCGGTCACATGTCGTATGAAGTTACCCCGGAGAGTTTCGACATCGCCCAGCACGACGCAGTTTATCTGAGACGCAGAGTGAAAGACGAGGCGGCGGCAGCTGCCCGCGCCCATTCTCTCGCAGCCACTATGATACACGTGGAGTTGGCAACCGCCTACGCCAAGCGCTGCTGCAACGCCGACGATCAGGTCGCGGTTGCGGAACATCGGCTTTGGTGACGCTCACAGCTGCGGTGGGCGAGAAACGGACGCAGCGTTTGCCTGACCTAGCCCCGATCTCGGTTTAGTGCTTACCTGTCGGGACGCGCAGCGTCGCGATTAGCGCATCGGTCTGGACTAAGGTGCCCTCTAGCCCACCGATTTTTTCGTCCAGGGAAGCTAGATACCGAGTGAGGTCGTCGACGATTTGCGGCTGCTCGCGAATGTGTGTCACGGCTGCCCTAATCATCTGGCCATCGAGCTGGAGGTGGCACTCTTCGGGAAGACGGTAACCGATGATCCGCTGCTTGAAAGTAACCGCTAGATCCCCGCATCTCTCTCTGATTTGTATCTGGGCCGTATACGGGATCAGTGCACGCATAATGGTCCTGTACCGAGGGGTCTCTTCGAGCGACCGATTGATAGCTTTTACTGCGAGATAATAGTCACTGACGGCAGCTTGAATGTCGGGTGGTCCGAGCCGGTCCACCAAGCCTGCGGAAACCAGCTCATCGTAGATGAAAGTCTTCGCCAAGGCGGTGTCGATTTGTGTCGTTTGGTAGGCATCAACCAGAAAGTCAGGACCGGATCGGTCAGCCGCAGACTGTAACGACTTGAGAGCGGCGAGGCCGTGCCCCCGGGCCTGCTTGTAATATGCGATTTGCTGTCGGTATTGACTAGCGTTGAAGTCAAGTTCGTCAATTAGACGCGCATCTATAAGGGTCGTAAGCCTTCGGCTGACGTGAAGGCTATTCGGGACCTCAGGGCTCAAGGGTTAGGGCCATCGGCCATCGCCAAGAAGCTAAAGGTGGGTCGGACGACGGTGTATAGGGCTTTGGCGGATGCCTAGTCGCATAGTGTCCGCAAGAGACGACGCTCGCCTAGCTCAACCCGCGAGTTGAACTGCTTGTGCAGTCCTAATCGCCTAGCGAGTTCCTCTTGGCTGCTGCCGAGCCGTCGCCGTTCTGCCGAGAGAAGCTCAATGAGTTCCCTGTAGCGCGGGTCGCGAAAGCCCGGCGTTGTCGCTCGACTTGCAATAACAAATGAGGCTGTCGCCAGCGCGCCGAACGATCGGCATATCCGCACCCCTCGGGGCGGCAAGTGACACGCAATGTCAGTGCGGAATCTGTTGGCGCGCCTGACAGCCCAGCCCAGCGCCTAAATGTCGAGCTCTCCGGTCTCAAAAACGAGCTTCGTCGGCTCATCCTGAAATAGCCGCCTCGTCAAATCTTCCAGTCTTTCTCCGGCTACTATTTTGTCCTCGTCTCCCAGCCGGTGAAACATGTTCTCAACTACGTGGAGCTGGTCCATGAAATCTCCCAGCTCGGCGGTTTCAGGCTCTTCATCCGCCCAAGCGACGTTCGGCCCCTTGGTGTCCTCGGCGGGTGTGATACCCGCCTTCTTTAGCCAGTTGGAAATCGTCTGCGGCCAAGCGATGCAATCCAGGTCAGCCCTAATCTGGCGCAGCGACTTGACCAAGCCGTTAGGGTGGAGGTGTCCACCCGCCTGGTGGTAAAGTTCAAAGCACTTCCGCTTGTCCTTGCCGGTCAAGTTGAGGCCATGGTTAGCATTGGCGGCGATGGCAACGCTGACTGCCTGCCTCTCGCTCATGGGCGCGATGTACGCGGGAATGGTGTCTTGCCTCGCGGCGCGAGCCGCCTCAATACGGTGGAAGCCATCAACGACGCACAGGGCGTCACCGACCCGCGCAACCCTGATTGGTGGGAACTCGTCGCCGCGCCGCATAGCGTGGGCGTATTTGGCCACGCGCTCGTCCGAAAGAGTTACGCGAGGCTGGAACCTCGGGTCGCATTTGACCGAGCGGGGGCTGACCTTCCGCCAATGCCATTGGAGACCGTGGAAATCCTCTACTGAAATAATACTCCTCCGAACTGTCTAATTTGGACAAGCAGGATATGCACCATTTAGTGTGCTTGATCTAGCTCAAGCCTATGAAACAATGGGCATTTCCGACTGTCAGTTTTTTATCTAATAGTGGCTTTTTTTCGCCAATGGCAAGCGTTTCTCCGCGCGTGCTGTGACCTGAGCTACCAATGGGCTCATTCAGAAGGAGGATGCCACCGCTCAACAGCCGCCAAGCCCCAGCCGTCGAACGACAGCTTTTGCACTTCGCAACCCAAGGGCTCACGCGCACCGTAGCGCGCGTTCATGTCCCTACCGAGTGGCGCGTGGCCCATGATGTATTCTTGTGCCTCTCGGGGGATGCGGGACTCTCGGGCAATGGTCGCCCATGTCGGCCGAAACTCCCGTGCCGGTCGCTTGCCCTGGGGCAAAGCACCATGTTTCCGAAGATAGGCTCCCCACCACATGCCGAATCCTGCGAACAGCTCGCCCCGCGCGCCCTTCGTCCTTAAGGCCGGGAACAACGCCCGCTCACCCGCCCGCTTCAACCAAGCCACATAATCGAGGAAGCCAAGCTCAATCACGATTTCGGGCAGCGGAATAACCCGTTCTGCGCTCGGCGTTTTCAGGTTGCGGGCCTTCTTGTGCGGGTGCTCTCCTTCGGCAGTGATTGTCAGGCTCCAGCCCGCAACCCCCGCATCCTGGCCCACGTCGCTAACGAGCATTTGCGCCAGCTCCTCAGGCTGCGCACCCGTGGTGAAAAGCAGCATCGGCAACCAATAACAGGCTTCGCCTTTTCCGCCATTTGGGCGTTCGCTCACCGTAAACACCGGCAATCCGAAAATCGCCGAAATGCCTTGGCGGGAGAGGCCATCGTTCGAGCGGCGCGCGGGCGCTTTGCCAAGGCTAGGACTAGCGAATGGGTTTAAAATATGGTTGGCGATTTGGCCCGAGCGCTGGCACCTATTCCAAGCAGCTTGAAGCGCGCCAATCAGCGCCGCCCTTGTTTTCCAGGATAGGCGCTCAACATGCTTTCCCTCATACGCCTCAATCAGCTTCGGTAAGGGCCAGCCGCGCTCACTAGATTTTGCTTTCCGCTTAATCGGCGCAAGCGCCAAAAGATCCGCAAACTCGGTTACTTGGGCACGAGTGATTTCCTCCGGTCTAGGCTGCCCGCGGACCTCGTCGAAATAACGCAGCGCCGTCTTCCAGCTCTGTTTAGTCGTGGCACTCCCCGAGAACGTCGGCCTGTCCATTTCCTGCCTGACGAGGGCATCGAAGGTTCGGCTGCTGCCATTGGCGGTCGGGGCCTTAACAGGTTCAGGTGGCGCAGGCGTCGTCACGAGCGCGCCATCCAAGCGCTGGAGTTTCGCTTCTCCAGTGCGAATAGACGCTTCGTTCAGAGCTCGGCACAAGTCGGCGAACGGGGCGCTATCGGCATCGAAACGGAGTCCCCTAGCCTGGCTGAAATACTGCGCTTCCTCGGTCCAAAGTTCCACAATTCCCTCGAGGTCGCCCAAGGCCTGTAGGTGCCGATAAAGCGGCAATATGCCATCAAGCGTTTCCGCCGTCTTTTCTGCCCAACGGGCTTCGCGCTCATCCCCGGTTGCCCAGCGGCTGGCATCGTCGCTTTCGAGCGATTCAACGAAGAAAGCCTCCGCGAGGTAAGCGATGGTCGGAGCATCAAGGTTATCGAACGTGCCCGCCGCCGCCTTCTTTGCAGCCGCAACGCATTTTTTAAATTCATCCAGTGCTCGTCGGTAGCGGTCGATTGCGCCCAGGGCGTCGATTGACTTGGCTGCGAGAGTCCGCACCAGCTCCCGCTTCTGGCCGGGAATCCAGGGACGTAACGCTTCGGGAAAGGTGCGCCGAAACAGCAACCGCCCATTTTTGTCCGCGTGGAGATACTTCACTACACCAGCCTGCATGATACGCTCCGATTTGCGCGCTTTGGAGCGCCATTTTGTAGTGTCGGAACGAGATGAAAGCCTTGTTTCTACGCCTTTTTCTTAGATTGCAAGCGCTTAGAAGCGCACGTGGTGCCCAGGAGAGGAACCTAACCCCAGTTCGCCGCGGTTCGCAGCAGGTCAATTTTTTTGCGGTTTTACTGGTATTTCTTCGAATCACCGTTCAAAGTAGTGCGTACGCAATTGCCCCGATCCGCGTAAATGGGTAAGGCTTCGGGCAAGGCTTTTCAAGGTTAGGGTTCCGCCAACTTGGCCAAGATCAGGTTACTGAAACCCCGTCAGGTCGAGACACTGGGCGTCGGTACCCACGCAGATGGCGGCAACTTGTTCCTGCGAGTCAGAAGCCAGCACTCCCGCCAGTGGATTTTTAGATACAAGCAGCGTGGCAGAGTAAGGGAGATTAGCCTGGGGCCGACGCTCTCCCGGAGCCTTACTGAAGCACGTGATCTTGCCGACGAGATGAGGAAGACAATTCGGGATGGTCTCAACCCCGCGACTCTCACTCGAAGGGTGGAGCCCAGCGGCCCGCAAACGTTTCAAGTATATGCGGAGCGGATCGACCAACATCGCCGCTCAACTCTGCGTCCCGGGCGCCATATCGAGAAGTTCGCCAACTCTCTTCGCACCTATGTCTTTCCGCACGTGGGCAACAAGCTCCCAAGTGAAATTGGCTACCAAGACGTAGAGAACATTCTTAAGCAGCCAGTCGAAGTGCGCGGCAGAGACGGCAAACTCCCCTTCTGGAATGCAAAGTATGAAACGGCGAGCAGGGTACGACGGCGTATAGAGGCAGTCCTAGATTACGCTGATCGGGTTGAAGGGCGCGACAGA
>JACDEB010000069.1 GCA_013816595.1 Sphingomonas sp.
CAGCCAGCGCCAGCGATCCATGTTGAGCCGAATCCGGTCGGCTTTCGCGGTCTGCCCCGCGGCCGTCATCTCGAGCGACGACTTCAACGCGGCATATTGCGGATGGATCGGCAGCAGCCCGTTGAGGGCTGCGGCAATGTCGTGGCCGGCGAGCGCAGTGCGCAGGAGCGAATCCTGTTTGGCCGAGTCAAGATCGCCATCCGTAATATACCAGGCGCCCCGCGCCGAGCGGCGGACATGGCCGAGCGCAAGATCGCTCGACAGGCTGTTGAAGCGTTGCGTCGCCGCCGCCGACATCAGGGACAGATCGCCCGAGCGGATGGCGCTATCGAGACCCGCCGGATCGTAATCGGCCGAGTTGAGGCCGTCGCGGCCGACCTGCTGAATATACATCACAAGGTCTTGGGCATCGACTGGGGTCCACACCGCGGGCGGCAATTGCTGCTCCGGCTGGACAGCGACTTGCTTGGCGTCGGGCGCATATTCGGGATTGCCGGGAACCGCCGCTTCGGGATTGACCCTGGACGGGGCGCTGACCGGCGCCGTGACCGGTGCTGCCGGCCTGGCCTGGGCCATTAGCGCGGTCGATGCCAACATGCTGGCGATCACCAAGGCTCCCTGAGCCATCGAACGTCCGCCAATCATTTTAGTCCAGCCTTTCATCGTCGGGGCGAAACCCCGCTGTGCAAATCATATCGCGTCTACTGCCGCGTTGCCAGTGACGAACCCGCAACAGCTTTCGCCAATCGCCGATAGCCAATCATAGCCAAGTTCTTGCAAACCAATCCTTAAGCAGGCCTTGCTAGAACGCTGGTCGACACTTGTGGGGTATTGGGTGGCTTCAGGGTTTTTCCTCGATGGTTCGATGGTCGGGCGCAGCAACGCGCGTTCGATCAACGAGAGTATCGAGGCGCGTTTGCCCGCGGCCTCGGGCACCGCGGTGCTCGAATTTCGGGGGCTGCGGCACGTCGTCAGGCTTGGCAACCTGTCGTCGTCGGGGGCATTGGTGATCTTCGGCCACACTCCCAATATTGGTGAAAAACTCAGCCTCCAATTACTTGACCGCGGGCCGGTCTGGGCACAAGTGCGATGGGTGAAGGACGGGAAAATTGGCTTGTCTTTCACGGATTTGGCTCAATAGCGCGCCGATGGAGATGGATTTTTCGATGATCAAGGCGCGCATCGCCGACGACCCGAGCGACCGCCGGCGCGATCCGCGTCGTCCGACCGAACTCGACGCCAAGATGCGCGAGCTCGGCGCCAATGGCATTGAGGCCAAAGTCCTCAATCTCTCCGAGCATGGATTCATGGCCGCCACCGGGGCCCATTTCGACGTCGGCTCGCGGGTCTGGCTGATGCTTCCGGGCCGCGATCGCGCCAGTGCTGTCGTGCGCTGGACCGCAGGCGAGAAAATCGGTGCCGAATTCGCCGAGCCGATCTCGCTCGAGGGCATCAGCTTCTAGCGTCGCATCCGCGGTCGCGGCGCCGGGTCAGCCTTTCCTGCGCACTGGAACCTGGACATTGCACAAATCGACCCCGCCCGCCGGGTGACGGTAGAAATCGTCGAAGCGGTTGGCGCGGACCCGCAGATAGCGGGCGAAACTGACGCTGTTGGTATCCATGACCTCAAATGCCGGGCGGTCGGGGGCGGGCATCTGGCTCGCCAGTCGGATGCTTCTGAACAGCACTCCCGACGACGGTTCCTTGTAGAATCCAAGCGTCTCGGTGCCGCGCGGAAGCGCGCTCAGCCGCTCGATCCCTTCGATTACCCGGCCGACGATCGCCAAATTGCGATCCATGTGGCGGGTGGCCTGGCCGATCACTGCATAAAGTTCGCCGCCGGTGCCGGTGTCGGGATTCATGCCGCGGCCAACCCCGACCGTGCCATAGCAATGGGCGAGCGTCGCCCAACCTGCGCTTGGGCTATAAGCGACCGGCCATCCGTTGGCGAAGCCCGCCGCCGGCGCATAGGGATCGGGCGACCCCAAAGGCTTGATCGTCAGCCCCCTCAAGCCTCGCGAATATTCCGCCGGTGGCTTCGCCACGACCCCTTTGGGCCACGGTTTTTCGCTTTCATTATTGCCCCATTGGGTAACGTAATTGTCCTGCACGCGGTAAATCGTCGCCCCTTCCCAATAGCCGGCCGTGGCGAGGTTGCGGATATTCCCGACATGGACCGGTGCAAATGCGGGAGCGAGCTGCACCACCACCCGGCCGCCAGCCTTCAGGTCCATCACCAGCAAATCGTCGGCGGGGATCGCTCGCCATGCCGCCGGCGGCGCCGCGGCGACGATTTCCGTCGGGGTCACGCGCTTGGGCGGGCCCGCACCGATGACCATGACGGCCCCGGCAAGCAGAAATAATGCGCGCATCGTCTCTCTCCCTCTTGCGCTTGCTCTAGCCTAGGCCAAGCGGCGCGGCTATCGCAGCGGACATGTATTTGGCTACATTGATGTTGCTCGGTTCGGGCGAACTCGGCCGCGAATTCGCGATTGCCGCCAAACGTCTCGGGTGCCGGGTGATCGCCTGCGATCGTTATGCCGACGCCCCGGCGATGCAGGTCGCCGACGCCGCCGAAGTCTTCTCGATGCTCGACGGCAAGGCGCTCAAAGCGGCGGTCAAGAAGCACAAGCCCGACGTCATCGTCCCCGAAATCGAGGCCATCGACACCGCCGCGCTGGCGGCACTGGAAAAAGACGGCTGGCGCGTCGCTCCATCAGCCAAGGCGGTCCAACTGACCATGAACCGCGACGGCATCCGTGACTTCGCGGCGCGCGAACTGGGCCTCACCACATCGCGTTATCTGTTCGCGCAAAGCCGCGACGAGGCCATTGCGGCGGCCGGCACGGTTGGCCTGCCGTGCGTGATCAAGCCCGTCATGTCGTCGTCAGGCAAGGGCCAGAGCGTCGCCGAGACCAACGAGGAAGTAGGTGAAGCATGGGATCATGCGGTCGCCAATATGCGCGGCGACCGGCCACGGGTGATTGTCGAGGAATATATCGCGTTCGATAGCGAGATCACGCTCCTCACAGTCGCGACCAAGGATGGCATCCTGTTCTGCCCGCCTATCGGGCACCGCCAGGAAGCCGGCGATTACCGCGAAAGCTGGCAGCCCGCGGCGCTCACCGAAGGCGCGCATTTCTCCGCTCGCCACCAGGCCCGAAAAATCGTCGAGGCGCTTGGCGGCGATGGCATTTTCGGGGTCGAATTCTTCATCTGCGGCGACAAGGCGATATTCTCGGAATTGAGCCCGCGCCCGCATGACACCGGAATGGTCACCCTGATTTCCCAATCGCCCAACGAGTTCGAGCTTCACTTGCGCGCCATCCTCGGCCTGCCGATCCCGTCGATCGAATTTGCCGGCCCGTCGGCCTCTGCGGTGGTGCTGGCGACCCAGGACAGCGCCAAATTTTCCTTCGACGGCATCTCCAAAGCGCTCGCGCAGGGCGCGCCCCAGCGTCCCGTGGACCTACGCCTTTTCGCCAAGCCCGCGACCCTCAAAAACCGCCGGATGGGCGTTGCACTGGCGCGCGACGACACAGTCGAAAACGCGGTTGCACGCGCCAAATCGGCCGCCGCGCGGGTCGTCATTCGTTACGGCAAGTGATGGGATATTCGGGCCGCATTCGTGCGTTTGATTGCGAAGAGGAGAGTGGAATGACACGGATTCAGTTTTTCAGCGCCGCATTGCTGGCCTTGTCGACCACCGCCTGTAACCAGTCGAAGCCCGCCGCCCAATCGCCAAAGATCGAGGTTCGCGGCCCCGAGCAGGACCGGCTTCACACTCTTGATGCGTTCAACCTTTCGATCGCGCTCAAGCGGGCGATTTTCGATCTGGGCTATAAATGCACTCGGGTCGAACAAGCTGGATTTGTCGGAAAATACAAAAATCTCGACATGTGGACCGCCCATTGCAGCGAAGGGCGTGACTGGGCGATTTTCGCTGCTCCCGACGGCAGTGTACAGGCCCGCGACTGCAAGGATCTAGCCGGAAGCGGCGTCCCGCAATGCGTGATCAAAAAGCGGCCAAAGGGCAGTTTCGACAAAGTGAGTTAGCTGCGCCTGCCCCTCGGCGTCACTCAATAGCTTAGGCGCCGGGCTCGCATTGGCGGGTTTCGCGATATTCGCCGCTGGCGGTCTTTTCCTTGATCGTCACGCACTTGCCCTGGCGCATTTCCTCACGCCAGCTGCCATCGGCATTGACCACGCGATTGGCCTTTGGCACCCGCTGGCCGTTCTTGATCTCATAGTTCCAGCCGTTGGGGGTTTGCTGCTTCTGCGCCTGGGCCGAGGCAGCCACGGCAAAGCCCGCGACCGCGACCAGCGCAACCGACCCAACCAACACTGCCTTGATGATCCGACTGTTCATGTAACTTATCCTTATGCCGACAAGCTACTGCACGGCAACTGAACCCATGCTGACGGTCTCATTTCGCAACGCGACAGGCGAATCGCACGCCCCCGCTGTCGAGCAGGCGCGGGAATGTTGGTCTGTGCGGGTCCGCGCAAGCCGCTGAGCGAACTTGCCGGCAGCGGACGGCGGAGCCGCCCGGCGGGTTTAGCCCTGGCGCGCCTTGAACCGACGATTCGTCTTGTTGATGACGTAGGTGCGGCCACGGCGACGGATGACGCGGCAATCCCGGTGGCGCGCCTTGAGCGACTTGAGTGAGTTGCGAATCTTCATGGCCGGGCGCCTGCCTCGTCGTCTGGTAAATGGGTTGTAGGAAGGTCTCGAAAAACCGGTGGTCCAACTAGTGGCGGACGCCAGCGAAGTCAAGGAGTACAGGGCTAGCGCAGCACAATCTGGTCACCGCTGATTTCGACCGACGCGAACTCGCGCAGGAAATCCTGACCCAGCAGCGACATGTCACCGCCGTTAAGGACCACGCCGGTAAGATTGCTGGCCTCAACGCCGCCAAGCCGAATCCGGTCGATTTGAACGACATCGCCATAGACCGCTCCGCCAGCGCCCTCGCCAATATGCTCGCGCATCCCGATGGTGGTCGCGATTCCGGCACGGCGCGCGTCGTTCGACGACAATGCGACGCTGCTGGCACCGGTATCGATCAGCATACGCAGGCTGGTCCCATTGACCTCGACATCGGCGTAGAAATGGCCGTCGCCTTCACGGTCGAGAGTGATGGCATTGCCGTCGCTCGACTGGCGCGATTCACGATTTGGGGCCGGATCCACACTGTAACCGGCTTCCTCGGCATAGTTCTTGGCCGACGCGTGCGGTGCGACCGGGCCGACTCGCGTCAGATTGCTGGCCATGCAGCCGAACATGCCGAGAAAGGCGACCAGGATGAGGTACAGACGTCCCATGACGATCAACAGTGCACGAAGGCGGTAAAGATATTTTGAACGCGTCGGCGAATGTTGAGAATATTGTAACCTGCATGGGTGCACATGGCGGTAGGACCATAGGGGGATTGCAGTTCGTGCGTATCGAATATTATCGACTTGCTGGCGCCGCCGGAATGATCGGCGCGGCGGTGTTACTGACCGGCTGCGGCGCCGGCCTTTCGGCCCAGGCGACGGTGACCACGATCGATCGAACCTGCGTCATCGTCGAGACCATAAGAAGCGAGGAGGACGATCCCCGGGTCAGCGGTCACAAGCTCCGGGTCGAACAAAAAGACACGCGGAGCGCCGATTGCAAATCGGTCGGCGAATGGGAAAAGGTCCGCGCCAAGCGCACCAAGGACGTCGACGGCAAGGCGGTCGTCCACGTCGACTATAAGGCGCCGAAGGACGGCAGCTACCATAGCAGCACGCTGACCTACACCGGCCGCGACGATGAATTTTACAGTCTCAAGGCCGGTGACAAGATCGACATTCTGGTTTCTGAGGACGACCCGGCCCGCATCCGCAAGGGCTGACTGGAAACCATCGCGAGCGTCGGACGCTGCGGGGCTTCCCAGCCTCCCGCGGCATCTCTATCACGCCGCCAACTTTCAAATTTGCTGATCGGTGAAAGACCCAATGACTCTCAACATTTCGAGCTCGTTCGACGCCGGCAACATCCGCGTCGTCAACCAGGACGGCCTGTCAGCCGACCTGGAAATCGTCACCGATCACATGTCGGATTTCTACCAATGGTTCTATTTCCGGGTCTCGGGCGGGGCCGGCAAGGAGGTTACGCTCAGGATCACCAATTGCGCCAAGGCCGCTTACCCCGACGGCTGGCCGGACTATAAAGCGTGCCTGTCGCTCGACCGCGAGGAATGGGTCCGGATCGAGGAAACGAGCTACGCCGATGGTGTTTTGACGATGAAATTCACCACCGCCCAGGACCCGGTGTGGATCGCCTATTTCGCGCCTTATTCGATGGAGCGGCACCACGACCTGGTGACCTCGGTCGCGGCGCAACCGGGGGTCAGCTATGAATCGCTCGGCAAGACCCATGACGGCCAGGACATCGATTGTCTGACGCTTGGCGAGGGGCCGCTCAACGTCTGGCTCTACGCCCGCCAGCATCCTGGCGAGAGCATGGCCGAGTGGTGGATGGAAGGCGCGCTTGAGAAATTGGCCGACGAAGAAGACCCGGTGACCCGGATCCTGCGCCGCGAATGCACCTTTCGGATCGTCCCCAACATGAATCCCGATGGCTCGCGCCGTGGCCATTTGCGGACCAATGCGGTCGGCGTGAACCTCAACCGCGAATGGCACGATCCGAGCGAAGACAAGAGTCCCGAAGTGTTGTCGGTGCGCAATGCGATGGACAAGAGCGGGGTCGATTTCGCGATGGACATCCACGGCGACGAAGCCATCCCCGCCAATTTCCTCGCCGGTTTCGAAGGCATCCCCTCGATCACCAAGCGCCAGACCGATCTGTTCAAATCGTTCGGTGAGACGCTCGAGCGGCTATCGCCCGATTTCCAGCGCACCAAGGGCTATGCCATGGCGGCGCCGGGCGAGGCCAATATGTCGATGTCGACGACCCAGTTGGCCGAGCGCTTCGGCTGCGTTTCGATGACCCTGGAAATGCCGTTCAAGGACAATTTCGATTTGCCCGACGAGGTCTATGGCTGGTCGCCGCAACGCTCCAAATATCTCGCTCACGCCTGCCTCGACGCGCTCCGCTCAATCCTGCCCGAGCTCAAGGCCGGCCGCTGATGCCAAGCCTGGTCCTGCTTCGCCACGGCCAGTCGCAGTGGAACCTTGAAAACCGCTTTACCGGCTGGTGGGACGTCGATCTCACCGCTGCGGGCATCGAGGAAGCAAACAGCGCGGGCCGGTTGCTGCGCGAGCGGGACCTCGATTTCGATTGCTGTTTCACCAGCGTCCTCACCCGCGCCGTCCGGACGCTCGACCTGGTGCTTCACGCGATGGACCGCTCGTGGCTTCCGGTGACCAAGGACTGGCGCCTCAACGAGCGTCATTATGGCGGGCTGACCGGCCTCAACAAACAGGAGATGATCGACCAGGTCGGGGCCGAGCAGGTCAAGATCTGGCGCCGCTCGTTCGACATCCCGCCGCCGCCCTTGCCCGCCGAAAGCCCCTATGACGTGACCGGGGACCGCCGCTACGCCGGGGTCGCGGTGCCCGACAGCGAAAGCCTCAAGGATACGATCGCGCGCGTCCTGCCCTATTTCGAGGCCGAGATCGCGCCCGCGCTCAGCGCCGGCAAGCGAGCCCTGGTCGCTGCCCATGGCAATTCGCTGCGCGCGCTCGAAAAGCATTTGTCGAAGATCGGCGATGACGAAATCGTCGGGCTCGAAATTCCGACCGGTCAGCCGATCGTCTATGATCTGAACGACGATTTCTCGGTCAGGCGCCGCTATACTCTGAGCGACGACAGCTAGGCCGCGGCGGCGGCCTTGCCGCGGTACATTTCGGCGTCAGCGCGGCCCATGACGTCTTCGGCCGTATCGGCCTTGCCGATCATCGTCACTCCGATCGCCACGCTCAGCGGTAGTTCCTGGCGGTCGTGGCGGAATTCGCAATTGCAGATCGTGTCGCCGAGCCGCTTGGCGGTTTCCTCGGCATGGGCCTCGTTGGACTTGACCAGAAGGATCCCGAATTCATCGCCACCAATGCGGGCGACGAGATCGCTTTTGCGAATCCCCGCGGCAAGCAGCGACGCGACCTGGATCAGTGCTTCATCGCCAGCGCGATGGCCAAAACTGTCATTGATCGATTTCAACCCGTCGAGATCGACGAACAGCATCGCCGCTTCCTCGCCATAACGGGCGGCGTGAGCAATCAGGCGATCGAGCTCGCGGAGGAATCCGCGCCGGTTGGGCATTGCCACCAGCGTATCCTGATGGGCCAGCGAATCGAGCGCCTCGACGCGCTCGTTGAGCGTTTCAATCTCCGCCTTGAGCCGGCTGTTTTCAGCCACCAGCGCTCGCGCTTCAGCACTGTCCTCAGTGTCGTGGTTCACGTTTGAAGATCCCAGCCTCTTTAACGCATACATAACGCGTTTCCCCGACCGATGAAATCGCCGATCGGCGCGACAGGCGATTGCTTGCCACAGTTCATCCGCTTACACGACCTCGTTCCGGAAACTGTTTCGAGACGGGACAATGAGCGCGCCGCTGGTCGGGATCATCATGGGCAGCAAGTCCGACTGGGCAACCATGCGCCATTCGGCCGACACGCTGGCGGAACTTGGAATCGCGCACGAGACCAAGGTGGTTTCCGCCCACCGAACCCCGAAAAGACTCTACGAC
>JACDEB010000070.1 GCA_013816595.1 Sphingomonas sp.
TCAGGTGACTTCCAACGCCAAGCTGTTCTCCGGCGCGGCGACGGCGTTTGGGGCCGAGCCCAACACGCAGGTGTCGCTGGTCGATGCGGCGATGCCGGGGATGCTGCCGGTGCCCAACCGCGAATGCATCCGCCAGGCGGTACGCACGGGGATGGCGATCGGCGCCAAGATCAACGCCTGGTCGCGGTTCGACCGGAAGAATTATTTCTACGCCGATCTGCCCCAGGGCTATCAGATTTCGCAGCTGTACCAACCGCTGGTAGGTGAGGGCGATGTCGAAATCCTGCTCGACGAGAAAGACGAGGCTTCGGGCAAGAAGATCGGGGTCGAGCGCATCCACGTCGAGCAGGACGCGGGCAAATTGATGCACGACCAGCACCCGACGATGAGCTACGTCGACCTCAACCGCTGCGGCGTTGCGCTGATGGAAATCGTGTCGAAACCCGACATGCGTTCGCCTGCGGAAGCCGGCGCGTATCTCCGCAAATTGCGCACCATCCTGCGTTACGTCGGCAGCTGCGACGGCAATATGGAAGAAGGATCGATGCGCGCCGACGTCAATGTGTCAGTGCGCAAGCCAGGCGGCGAATTGGGCACCCGCACGGAGACCAAGAACGTCAATTCGGTGCGCTTCGTCATGGCGGTGATCGAGGGCGAGGCGAAACGCCAGGTGGCGCTGATCGAAAGCGGCGGCGCGGTGGCCCAGGAAACCCGGCTTTACGATCCCGACAAGAATGAGACTCGGTCGTTGCGATCGAAGGAAGACGCGCATGATTACCGCTATTTCCCCGACCCCGACCTGCTTCCGCTCGAACTCGACGACGCGTTCCTCGCCGATTGCCGCGCCAGCCTGCCCGAACTCCCCGACGCCAAGCGCAAGCGCTTCGAGGGCCTCGGCATGTCACCGTACAATGCCGCGGTGCTGACCGCCGAAGTCGAAACCGCGCGCTGGTTCGACCAATTGCTCGACGCCGGTGCCGACCCCAAGCCGGCGGCGAACTGGGTGGTCGCGGAATTGTTCGGAGCGCTCAACCGGCTCGGCCGCTCGATCGACGACAGCCCCGTCACTCCGGCGCACGTCGCCGAACTGCTCGGATTGGTCGCCGACGGGACGATTTCGGGCACCATCTCGAAAAAGGTGTTCGAGATATTGCTCGAGCACGGCGGAAGCCCGGCCGAAATCGTCGCGCGCGAGGGACTGAGGCAGACCAGCGACACCGGCGAGATCGATTCCAGGATCAATGAAATCCTCGCCGCCAACGCCGACAAGGTCGAACAATATCGCGCCGGCAAGGAAGCTCTGTTCGGCTTCTTCGTCGGCCAGGTGATGAAGGTCATGCAGGGCAAGGCCAATCCCCAGCTGGTCAATCAGCAGCTCAAGGCGAAACTCGGATGATCGTCATTGCGAGGAGCGAAGCGACGAAGCAATCCAGAGCCTTTGCGCAAGAACTGGATTGCTTCGCTGTGCTCGCAATGACGAAAACGAATCATGCGTAATCTAATTGCAGCCGCCGCTGCCTTCGGGTTTGCGACCGCCGCGACGGCGCTGCCCGCGGCACCGCCCAAGCTCCTGATTGTCATCTCCATCGATCAATATTCGTCCGATCTGTTCGATGAATATCGCGGGCAGTTCAAGGGCGGACTGGCGCGGATCGCGTCGGGAACGGCGTTTCGCAACGGCTTCCAAAGCCACGCCGCGACCGAGACCTGCCCGGGCCATGCGACGATCCTGACCGGCGTTCACCCGGCGCGATCGGGGATCATCGCCAACCAGTGGGTCGACCAGTCGATCGGCCGGCCGGACAAATATGTCTATTGCGCCGAGGATGAGCGCGTCGCCGGCAGCACGTCGTCGAAATACACATTGTCGGCCGAGCATTTGCGGGTGCCGACCCTGGGTGATCTGATGAAGCAGCGCTGGCCGACCTCGCGCAATGTCGCGGTCGCCGGCAAGGACCGCTCGGCGGTGATGATGAGCGGCCACAGCGCCGACCAAACGTGGTATTGGGACGGGACCAGGTTCGCCACCAGCCTCGATCGGGCTAAGGCTCCCGCGAGCGTGGCCGCAATCAACGCCGCACTCGCGAAGTCCATCGCGACCGCGCGCGAGCCGCTCACGCCGACGCCATTCTGTGCTGCCAAGGCCACGCCGATCACGGTCGCGGAACATGCCCCGGTCGGCAACGGCGCCTTTGCTCGGGCGGCCGGCGACTCTAAGGCGTTTCGCAACTCGCCCGAAGCCGACGGCGCCATCCTGGCTTTGTCGGCGGCGCTGATCCAGGAAATGAAGCTCGGGCAGGGGCCAAGCCCCGATGTGATCGGCATCGGCCTTTCGGCGACCGATTATGTTGGTCATTATTTCGGCACCGAGGGGCAGGAAATGTGCCTTCAGCTGATGTCGCTCGACCGCGATCTCGGCGATTTCATGCGCCTGCTCGATTCCAACAGGCTCGATTATGCGGTGGTTCTGACCGCCGATCATGGCGGGCTCGATCTGCCCGAACGGGCGCGGATCAAGGGCAATAAGGACGCCCAGCGGGTCAACCCGGGCCTCGCCGCCGCGGAAGTTGGCAAGGGCATAGCCGCGAAGCTGGGCATGACGGGGCCGACCCTGATCGGCGACGTTTCGGGGGATATCTGGATCGACGATAAGGTCCCAGCCGCCAACCGCGCCAAGGTGCTCGACGAAGCGATCGGCCGCTATCGCGCGCATCCCCAGGTCGAGGCGGTGTTCACCCGCGATGACATCGCCCGAACCGCGATGCCGACGGCAACGCCCGACAAATGGAGCCTCATCCAGCGCGCTCGGGCCTCGTTCGATCCGCAGCGCTCGGGCGATTTCTACGTCATCCTGAAATATGGCGTGACCCCGATCGGCCATGCCACCGGAGCGGTCGCAACGCACGGCAGCCCGTGGGATTATGACCGCCGAGTGCCGATTCTGTTCTGGCGCGGCCTCGCGTCGCCCGATCCGCGCGACGAAGCGGTCGAGACGGTCGACATCATGCCGACCCTGGCGGCATTGCTGGGCATCGACATCGCGCCCGGGCAGGTCGATGGAAAATGCCTTCGGGGAATCTTGAATGTCGTCTGCCCGACACGCTAAGCGTTTCTAAAAGCCCGCTTTTCTTTCAGCCAATGTTCAGGCACAAGGCGTCAGGCCAAGCATATGGCGGGGCGTCTGGGTCATGTGCCGGGCCGCTGATGGAGAACAGACAAATGGCGATCCGGAAATCGACATTGGCGTTGGGGCTGGCGGTTGGAGCAGCGCTCTCCGGCTGCGTCCAGACGCGGCAATATGCCGACCAGCAATTCACCGTTCCGAGCGGCGATTATAAATTGATCGTGCTACGGCCGGATGTGACGGTCGGCTCGCTGACCACCGGCGGAATGGTCGAGCCGCGCGCCGACTGGACCGACCAGGCGCGAACTTCGATCGTTGCCGCGTTGCGCGCGCAGCAGGCGGCCCGCGGCGGCCAGGTGACCATCGCCGAACACCGCAACGAAGTTGCCGGAGTGACCGCCGATGAACTCGCCGACATGGAACGGCTCAACGCGGTGGTCGATGAATCGATCGTCCTCCACAAATATCTCGGCGACTATCTCCCGACCAAGATGGGAAAGGGGCTCGACTGGACGGTCGGACGCGCCGCGGTCAGCCTGGGCGAGAAATCGGGCTATGATTATGCCTTGTTCCTCCATGCCGAGGATCAGGTCGCGTCGACCGGCCGGATCGCGCTCGGAGTGCTTGGTTTGGCCGGTTGCGCGGTCGGATTTTGCGCCCCCAATATCGGCGGCGCGACCCAGCTCAATTACGCGTCCCTGGTCGACCTGAAGACCGGCGAAGTGATCTGGTTCAATGTCGTCCGCGCCGGCAGCGCGGTGCCCGGGATCAAGTTCGGCGATTTGCGCACGCCCGCCGGTGCGGAACAGATGATCGACCGGTTGCTCAACCGGATGAAGCCCGGCGCCGCGGTCGCCCGCCCGGCCAAGGAGGTCCGCTGATGTGCTGGCGTTGTAATCAGCTTAGCCGCAGGTCGCTGCTCGCCGGGGGCGGGATCGCCGCGGCATCGCTCGCCACCGGCGTGGCGCAGGCGCGGATCAAGCCGGCCGAAATGGTCCCGCTGATTGGTCCCGGCTTCAAGCCCACCGACAAGGACGAAATCGGGCTGTGGCAGCAGATGGTGCGGGTCGAGGAAGAGATTGCGGGTTCAAACCTGCTGATCGACGATCCCCAACTCAATCAGTATCTCAAGAACCTGATCGGACGGGTCGGCGGCCCGGCGGCACAGGATTTCCGCATCTATCTGGCGCACATCCCCGAATTCAACGCGGTGATGTTCCCGACCGGCTTCGCGGTGATTTTTTCGGGGCTGTTGCTGAGGATGCGCAACGAGGCCCAGCTAGCGGGCGTGATCGCCCACGAATCGGGTCATTTCCTGCGCCGCCACATGATCCGGTCTTGGCGCGACATGCGGCGCAAAAGCGACCTTTTCGCAATCGGCGCGATGGTCGCCGGGGTCGCCGGCGCCGGGGTCGGGATCAACACCGGCAATTTCGTCCGGCTGGCCGAATTCGGCACCCTGCTGTCGCTGTTTCAGTACAGCCGCGAGCTCGAGGCCGAGGCCGATGCCATCGGTGCCACGCTGATCGAGCAGGCGGGCTATCCGCCGATGCAAATGGCCGACGTCTGGCAGCAGCTGATCGGCGAGGAACGGGCCAGCGCGGCCTATCGCCGCAAGCGCCGCGACCGCGGCTATTCGCTGTTTGCAACCCATCCCGCTCCCGAAAGCCGGATGGCCGACCTTCGCGCCGATGCCGCCGAGGTGACCGTCGCGGGTAAGGCCTATGACGATCATCGCGCCCGCTATCTCGATCGGATCGCCGCGATCCGGCCGATGCTGCTTGATGACCAGGTCAAGTTGAACGATCCGGGCGCCAGCCAGTATCTCATCGAAACCCTCGCCCAGGATGGCTGGAACGGCCTGCTCCGGTTCAACGAGGGTGAAGTGTGGCGCCTTCGCAATCGCAAGGGCGACGATGTTCGCGCCGCGCAAAGCTATGCCGCCGCAGTGGTCTATCCCGATGCGCCGGCCGATGCCTGGCGCTGGCACGGAATCACGCTGATGAAGGCGGGCCGATCGGCCGAGGCGAAACAGGCGTTTGCGCGCTATCTCACGATGAAACCCGACGCTCCCGATGCGGCCTGGGTCCGGCAGATGATGGGTTGAGTGGAGCGATGATGACCAGGATGAAATTTGCGCGCGTTGCGCCCGTTGCGCTCGCCGTGCTCGCGTTGCCGCTTGGCGCCTGCTCGTCGCTGGGCGGGAGCGAATATGGAATCAGCGATTATGCCTTGGTCCGGGTCAAGCGGGTCGAGGTCGGCAATGGCACGCTGTCGGTCGCCGCGCCGCGTCCGTGGAACCGTCACCGAACGACCCTTTTCGAAAACGTCCCCGAAACCGAGGATTGGACGCTCAACGGGCCGCTGCTCGACGGGATCAGCTATGTCACCGGCCTCAAGAGCGGGCGCTACCTCATCCGCCAGCGCAAAAGCGCCGACCAACAGGTGCCCAAGTTCCGCGACGACATGACCGCGCCCGAAATCGCGGCGATGATCGAGACCTTGTTCCGGGTGCGCGGCGGGACGGTGGAGTTCAAGACTCTGTCGCTCCAGCCGCGGCCGTTTCTTGGCGCTCCGGGCGGGTTCCAGATGGATTACGAACATCTCGACAATGACGAATTGTGGCGCCAGGGCCGGATGGTCGGAGCGGTCATCAACGGCCGCCTTTATTTGATCCTGCTCGACGCCGCGAAATCGCATTATTATCCCGAAACCCTGCCGGACTTCGAAGCGATCGTGACCTCGGCGCGCCTGCGCGCCTGATCGGAGTGCGCTCTAGCCGACCGGGGAAATCGGCGTGGTCGGCGCCTCGGTTCCGGGAGCGGACGGCGATGGCACGTCGATATCGGGCGCTTGTTGCGGGGATTCGGCCGGGGCTTCGGTCGGCTGACCGGGCTGCGATGGCTCTGGCTGCGACGGTTCGGGCGTCGATGGATCCGGTGTTTCCGGCTGGGCCGGGGGCTCCTGCTGCATTGCACCGAAGGGCGGAAGTTGTTGCATTGGTTTGTTTTCCATGAGGGTAGAACGCATGATCGCAGCGACCGGTTGCAACCACGCGTGGCTTGCCCCATCGCCAAGGCTTGCTATAGGCCGCGCACCTTTCAGGCGTCCGCGGGCGTGGCGGAATTGGTAGACGCGCTGGTTTTAGGTACCAGTATCGCAAGATGTGGGGGTTCGAGTCCCTTCGCCCGCACCATCCTGGCGCGCCACCTTCTCGCTTTGCCCGCAAGAATTGGACGCGCAGACGCTAGATTTTGTTGGGAATTGGAAACGTGAGCATCAAGACTGTCGAAACCAAGCGTGATGGCCTCAAGCGGGCATTCATGCTGACTATTCCCGCCGCGGACATCGAGGCGCGGGTCAATGAGGAAGTGAAGCGGCTCGCCCCGCAGGTCAAAATGCCGGGCTTCCGTCCGGGCAAGGTGCCGGCCAACCTCATCCGCAAGATGCACGGCGAATCGCTCCACCAGGATGCGCTCAACACCGTGGTCCAGTCGGGCGTGGAACAGATGCTCGCCGAGCAAGGCGTCCGTCCGGCGCTCCGTCCGGAGGTCAAGCTCGACAATTACGAGCAGGGCAAGGATGCCGAAGTCGCGGTCGAGGTCGAGGCTTTGCCCAACGTCCCGGTGCCCGATATCGACAATCTCCAGATCGAACGTCTGACGGTTCCGGCCGACGACAAGGCGATCGAAATGCAGCTTGAGGCGATCGCCCAAGGCAGCAAGCGCTGGGTCGACGCGCCCAAGAAGCATGCCGCCGCCAACGGCGATCTCGTGGTCGTGGACTTCGAAGGCAGCATCGCCGGCAAATTGTTCGACGGCGGTGCTGGCCAGGACATGCCGGTCGAGCTCGGCTCGGGCCGGCTGATCCCGGGCTTCGAAGATCAGTTGATCGGCGCCAAGGTGGGCGACAAGCGCTCGGTCGAGGTCAAGTTCCCGGACGATTATCCCTCCGACCAGACGCGCGGCAAGGCGGCGACCTTCGCGGTCAAGGTCAAGGAGATCAAGACCGCTGGCGAAACCAAGATCGACGACGAACTGGCCAAGACTCTCGGCCTGACCGGGATCGACCAGTTGCGCGACCTCGTCACCAGCCAGTTCGAGCAGCAATCCTTCGAGCTGACCCGGACTCACATGAAACGCCAGCTGCTCGATCAGCTCGCCGCGCGCCATGATTTCCCGGTTCCGCAGGGCATGGTCGATGCGGAATATGAGAATATTCTCAACCAGCTCCGGAGCGAAGCCCAGAACGAAGCCGATCCGGCCGCGGCAATGGCCGAAATCGAACGCGATTCCGACGAATATAAGCGCATTTCCGAGCGCCGCGTTCGCCTGGGCCTGCTGCTGTCGGAAATCGGCGCCGCCAATGGGGTCGAAATCACCAGCCAGGAAATGAACGGAATCATTGCCAATGCCGCTGGTCAATATCAGGGCAAGGACCGTGAGATGTTCCTCCGCTATGTCGAGCAGGAACCGACCGCTCAAGCGCAGCTTCGGGCCCCGCTGTACGAAGACAAGGTCGTCGATTTCCTGTTCACCTTGGCCAATGTGACGGACCGCAAGGCGAGCCGCGAGCAGCTCGAGGCCGACCTCGAATCCGAAGAAGGGCACGTCCACGGCCCCGGCTGCGGCCACGACCACGCCGCGCCCGCCAAAGGCAAGGCCAAGAAGGCATCAAAAGCCGAGCCAAAGCCGGTAGCGAAGAAGGCCGAAGCCAAGCCGGCCGCTGCGAAGAAGGCCGAGGCCAAGCTGGCCGCTGTGAAGAAGGCCGAAGCCAAGCCCGCCCCCGTGAAGAAGGCCGAGGCTAAGCCCGCCGCTGCGAAGAAGGCCGCAGCCAAGCCTGCCCCCGTGAAGAAGGCCGAGGCTAAGCCCGCCGCTGCGAAGAAGGCCGAAGCCAAGCCTGCCGCTGTGAAGAAGGCCGAAGCCAAGCCCGCCGCGGCGAAGAAGGCCGAAGCCAAGCCTGCGGCTGTGAAGAAGGCCGCTCCCAAGGCGGCTCCAAAAGCGGCGGCGAAGAAGCTTTCCGCCAAGGGTGGCAAGAAGGGCTGATTGGCCGGGAGCAGGCGGTTGACGAGCGATAGCGTACGGACCTGCAATAATCTCGACGATGAACTCGACCGCCTTCGCGGCGAAGGCTGGCGGCTGGATGTCGTCTATCCGGCCGACGATCCGCATAGCGCCGTCCTCAGTCGCGGCG
>JACDEB010000071.1 GCA_013816595.1 Sphingomonas sp.
CCTGAAATAGCGAAAAGGCCCGGCAGTTTCCCGCCGGGCCCTTCCGTTGTTGCGATCTTGGCCAGCCTAGCGGCGGTCGCCCATGAAGCTGAGCAAAAACTGGAACATGTTGATGAAGTCCAGATAGAGCGTCAGCGCCGCCATGATGACCGACTTGCCCATCATGTCGGTGCCCGCGACATAGGCGTACATCGACTTGATCTTCTGCGTGTCATAAGCGGTCAGCCCGGCGAACAGCAGCACGCCTATCGCGCTGATCGCCAGCTGCATCGCCGGCGATTGCAGGAACAGGTTGATGACCATTGCGACCAGCAGCCCGACGACGCCCATGATCAGGAACGTGCCGAAGCCCGACAAATCTTTTTTGGTCGTATAGCCATAGAGGCTCAGGCCCATGAACGACGCGGTGACCGCGAAGAAGGTTTGGGCGATCGAGGTCCCGGTATAAACGAGGAAGATCGCCGACATCGACAGGCCCATGGCGAAGGCGAAGGCCCAGAACAGCAGCTGGAGCGTCGATTCCTTCATTCGGTTGACGCCGAAGCTCATCGCGAAGACGAAACCCAGCGGGGCAAAGATGATCAACCACCGCAGCGGGGTCGCCAGCACCTGCGCGGCGAGACCCGACGAAGCGAACAGCATCGCGACGATGCCGGTCAACAGCACCCCCGACGCCATATAGTTGTAAACCTTGAGCATGTAGGACCTGAGGCCCGCGTCGCGGGCGGCGCGGGGGACGCCGACGCTGATCGCCGGATCGATGCCGGTCGTCGTCGTGCGCGGATCAAACTGGTTCTGCATTTCCACTCCTTCGCGAGGGGTCAATGAGCCTCGCTACACCCATATATCGTGGATGATCGCCCCCTGTTCAAGGAAAAGCGGATGCGAGGCCCCGTCGGCTCGACTATCGACCGGCGATGTACCGGCTGTTCGTCGCCATCCGGCTCCGGCCGTCGATGCTCGATGCCTGCCTCGAAGCGATTGCGGACGGGCCGGCGGGATGGGCTTGGCAGACGGGCGAGCAGCTTCATCTGACGCTACGTTTTATCGGCGAGGTCGAGGGGCCGGTGGCCGAGGATATCGCGTGGGCGCTCAGCTTAATCCAGGCGCGTCCGGGCGAGGTCGCACTGAACGGGGTCGGCCTATTCGACCAGGGAAGGCGGAGCGTGCTGTTCGCCCGCGTTGCCCCGCGCGAGCCACTGGCCGTGCTCCACGCCAAGATCGACCGTGCACTGGTCCAGTTAGGCCTCGAACTCGAACGCTGCTCTTATTTCCCCCACATCACCCTCGCCCGCCGCCGCCACGGCGCTGCCGATCCGGCAAGCTGGCTCGAACGCCACGCGGGGCTCGTCACCCCACCCAAGCAAGCCGCCTCCTTCGCCCTCTACGAAAGCCACCTCACCAGCCATGGCCCGCATTATGAGGCGGCAGGCGAATATCCACTTCCTACGACACAATAGTTTTTGAAGGCGCGATCTATGACAGATCGAGCAGCGAGCCCTATGTCGGCGATGCTGCGGTGAAGGGCGATCGGATTGTCTGCGTAGGAGCTGTCCTAGCGCCGCACGGCAGTCGCACTTCCAAGTAGCGCTGCGAGCCCCTTCATCACCGCGGAAGTTCCCAGCGCATTGTCAGATAGGCTGGCGCGACCGCCAGGGCACCATCGGACATCATGGCTGGCTCGTAATCGACTCGCTCCGTAACGATCTTGCAAGTCATCATCGATGTCTGGATGCGCGCTTGAGCGGATGATGCGGCAATTTGACGCACGCCCATTCGTGCCGATCGAGACCAGGACATGCGCTTCACCCATGGCACCAGCTCGGACAGCCGCGGGTGGGTAATCACTACTCGACGCGTAGGTGGACAACTGACGTTTTGGTCGTGGATAGCTAGTCAACCGGTGTTGCAACTCCTTGGAATATCCCCACTTCATCAAGAGCTCGCTCGAACAAGCATCAAGCGCCGGAAGCGCTGCTCCCAAACCTACGACGGACAGGTCAAGCGGGTGGACTCGGGCGCGTACTTGGAGTTCAGGGTCGGCGCCGGCGGCTTCCAACTCCGATCGTTTTGTCTTGATCCGATAAATCACGGAGTCGGCCCGTGCCGCAGCCTCGACGACCACGACATCACGTTCCGGCTTGATGTCGCCAAGCGAAAATTTGCCTTCGACCCATGGGCTGTTGCCAAGGCGACCGGGCGCTTCAATCAGCATTTCGTATTTGTCGGTTGTAGGGCGAGCTTCAAGTGCGAAGCGTAAGCTCTCGCCGCCTCGTCGAAAGACAATTAACGCAACGCAACGATCGGATGAACAACGGCAAACGGCGCGGCTGCCTGCCAAGCTTTGCTCTCGACCTTGGGACCGATTGCTCCAGCCGACACTGCCAACCCGAGAAACGACCAGGCGACTGCATTCCAAATCAAACGACGCATCAAGAGTCCCCCAACAGGCTAGTCCGAGCAATTGCTTGTAGCTTTGAATTGGACGCGAGTTCAAACTTGAAACACCTTGCGGAATCGCCCACCGCACCCATCTGGGTGCTTCACGTCCCGGCGGTCCCGCCGCCCCTTGCCTCACGCGAACAAATATGGAACAAAAGACCGGCTATGCTGACTCATATTTCCGTTAGAGGCGCTCGCGAACACAACCTTAAAGGCGTGTCGGTCGATATCCCGCGCGAGAGCCTGACGGTGATCACCGGGCTCAGCGGCTCAGGCAAGTCGAGCCTGGCGTTCGACACGATCTACGCCGAGGGGCAGCGGCGCTATGTCGAGAGCCTGAGCGCGTACGCGCGCCAGTTCCTCGAGATGATGCAGAAGCCCGACGTCGAGCATATCGACGGCCTCTCTCCGGCGATCTCGATCGAGCAGAAGACGACCAGCCGCAACCCGCGCTCGACCGTCGCCACGGTCACCGAAATCTACGATTACATGCGCCTGCTGTGGGCGCGGGTCGGCATCCCCTATTCGCCCACAACCGGCCTGCCGATCAGCGCGCAGACGGTCAGCCAGATGGTCGACCGGACGATGACCTTGGCGCACGGCTCGCGGCACTACCTCCTCGCCCCGGTCGTGCGCGGCCGCAAGGGCGAGTATCGCAAGGAGCTGGCCGAGTGGCAAAAGGCTGGCTTCACGCGGGTGCGCATCGACGGGCAGTTCTACGAAATCGACGAAGCGCCCGCGCTCGACAAGAAATATAAGCATGACCTCGAAGTGGTGGTCGACCGCATCGTCATCCGCGAGGGCATCGAAAGCCGGTTGGCGGACAGTTTTGAGACGGCGTTGAAGCTGTCCGAGGGATTAGCTTATCTCGATCCGGCGGATCCCGAATCTGTCGAGCCCGACGCCAACCAATCGGGCATGAAGCTCGACTATGGCGCGCCCGGCCGCATCGTCTTTTCCGAGAAATTCGCCTGCCCGGTTTCGGGCTTCACCATCGCCGAGATCGAGCCGCGTCTGTTCAGTTTCAACGCGCCGCAGGGCGCCTGCCCCGCTTGCGACGGGCTCGGTGAGAAAATGCTGTTCGATGAGGATCTGGTGGTCCCCAACCACGCGCTGTCGATCGGCAAGGGCGCGGTCGTGCCGTGGGCCAAGTCGCAGCCGCCCTCGCCTTATTATATGCAAGTCCTCGGCAGCCTCGCCCGCGCCTACGACTTCGATCTCGCCACCCCCTGGGGCGAGTTGCCGGAGGAAGCGCAGCAGGTCGTCCTGCGCGGCACCCGCGGCAAGCCGGTCGCGCTGCGCTTCGTCGACGGGCGCAAGAGCTATGAGGTGAAAAAGCCGTTCGAGGGCGTGCTCGGCAATCTCGAACGCCGCATGTTGTCGACCGAGAGCGCGTGGATGCGCGAGGAATTGTCGCGTTATCAGGCGAGCCACCCGTGCGAAGTGTGCCATGGCGCGCGGCTTCGCGCCGAGCCGCTGGCGGTCAAGATCGCCGGCGAAGATATTTCGCTTTCCGCGCGCCGCTCGGTCGCCGACGCGCTCGGCTGGTTCTCGGGGCTGGAGGAACAGCTCAAGCCGCAGCAGCGCGAGATCGCGCACCCGATCTTGAAGGAAATCAACGCCCGCCTCGGCTTCCTCCACAATGTCGGGCTCGATTACCTCAACCTCGACCGCACTAGCGGCACGTTGAGCGGCGGCGAGAGCCAGCGCATCCGCCTCGCCAGCCAGATCGGCTCCGGCCTGTCGGGCGTGCTCTACGTCCTCGACGAACCGTCGATCGGCCTCCACCAGAAGGACAATGACCGCCTGCTCGAAACGCTGCAGCGCTTAAAATCGCTCGGCAACACCGTGCTGGTGGTCGAGCATGACGAGGATAGTATCCGCACCGCCGACCATATCATCGACATGGGGCCGGGCGCGGGTGTGCACGGCGGCGAAGTGGTGTGCGCCGGCACGCTCGACGATCTGATGGCGTGTGAAGCCAGCCTGACCGCCGACTATCTCAGTGGCCGCCGCACCATCCCGATGCGCGCCAAGCGCCGCAAGGGCACCGGCCGCAAGGTCACCGTCCACGGCGCGCGCGAGAACAACCTCGCCAACATCACCGCCTCGATCCCGCTCGGCACCTTCACCTGCGTCACCGGCGTGTCGGGCTCCGGCAAGTCGAGCTTCACCATCGACACGCTCTACGCGGCGGCGGCGCGCACCTTGAACGGCGCGCGCATCCTCGCCGGCAAATACGACAAGATCAGCGGCCTCGAGCATCTCGACAAGGTCATCGACATCGACCAGTCGCCGATCGGTCGCACCCCGCGCTCCAACCCCGCCACCTACACCGGCGCCTTCACCCAGATCCGCGACTGGTTCGCCGGCCTCCCCGAAAGCCAGGCGCGCGGCTACAAGCCCGGCCGCTTTTCGTTCAACGTCAAGGGCGGCCGCTGCGAGGCGTGCAAGGGCGACGGCCTGCTCAAGATCGAAATGCACTTCCTCCCCGACGTCTACGTCACTTGCGACATCTGCCACGGCCAGCGCTACAATCGCGAGACATTGGAGGTGAAGTTCAAGGGCAAGAGTATCGCCAACATCCTCGACATGACCGTCGAGGACGCGGTCGAATTCTTCAAGGCCGTCCCCGGCATCCGCGACAAGATGGCGATGCTCGCCGAGGTCGGGCTCGGCTACATCAAGGTCGGCCAACAGGCGACCACGCTCAGCGGCGGCGAAGCCCAGCGGGTCAAGCTGAGCAAGGAATTGTCACGCCGCGCGACCGGGCAGACGCTCTACATCCTCGACGAACCCACCACGGGTTTGCACTTCGAGGACGTCCGCAAACTCCTCGAAGTGCTCCACGCGCTGGTCGAGCAAGGCAACACCGTGGTCGTCATCGAGCACAACCTCGACGTCATCAAGACCGCCGACTGGGTGCTCGACCTGGGGCCGGGCGGCGGGGTGAATGGCGGGGAGATCGTCGCGGAGGGCGTCCCCGAGAAGGTGGCGGACAACCCCAAAAGCTTCACCGGCCAGTACCTCAAACCGCTTCTGGAACGCCGCAAGGTCAGTGGGGACGAGCCTGTCCTGAGCGAAGCGACAGCGTAGTCGAAGGGCCGGAGAAGGTAGCGGCGGAGCCAAAAAGCTTCACCGGGCAGTATCTGAAGCCGCTGCTGGAGCGATCCGCCCGATCCCCGGCGCAGGCAGGAGTCCAGTCCCTCAAGAAATCCCGCCGCAGGGCATCTGCCTCAGATGCGGATCAGCCGGACCTCATCGCGGCGAAGTAGCACTTGAACGCTTGGTCATATCTGCGACAACAAGCGAGGGGATTCGC
Organism: Sphingomonas sp.; assembly: GCA_013816595.1. GTDB lineage: Bacteria > Pseudomonadota > Alphaproteobacteria > Sphingomonadales > Sphingomonadaceae > Sphingomicrobium. The sequence goes on from JACDEB010000071.1 coordinate 5,765, forward strand.
GCATGCTCATTTACCACCGTAGCAGTTTACTCGAGTCCAAAGCGCAGACGCTCGTAAACACGGTGAACACGATAGGCGTAATGGGCAAAGGACTCGCTCAAGAATTTAAGCATCGCTATCCCACAATGTTTCAGCAGTACAAACGAATCTGCGAGGAAGGGCTGCTCGATATTGGCAAGCTTTGGTTGTGGAAAGGTAGTTCCCAATGGGTTTTAAACTTCCCCACAAAGCGCCACTGGCGATATCCAAGCAAAGTTGATTTCATAGAACGTGGCCTTGAAAAGTTCTGCGCGGAATACGAGAATCGCGGAATACGTGAAATTGCGTTTCCTCGGCTTGGATGTGGTAATGGTGGGCTTGAGTGGGATGAAATTCGACCACTGATGGAACGCTATTTGGCGCGCCTACCAATAACCGTCTACATCCACGACCATAGCGTCGACTCTCCACTTCCCGAGCACCTTATTACGTCGAGTGAAGAAGGTGGGGCATCATTTCACAGCTTCATATGTGATCTGCGCGACATAGCCCGTCAGGCAAATGGCGACCTGCAAACACTTCATAATGCTAAGAAATTCAAAATTGAATTTGGTTTGGATAACAGCGTGCTGATTTCAACCGAAAAGGCGAGGCATGCAATTAATGATTTAGATCTGTTTGAGTTGTGGGCCCTCCTGCAAAAGGGACCCGTCGGTGTACAGAGGATGGTGGGCTCCGCGAAGAATTCGGGATATTATTTGCTGCCACTACTCGGAAAACTGCCTTACATCCGGGTAGTTAATGTGTCGTCGGGCCGCGAAGCTGGCGCCACCGCTGTGGAACTGGTCAGACTTCCGGCGGACACCCTCCGCGCGGCTTAAGGTGCCCCTGACCCCCGCCACCGTTGCGCAACATATTGCGGTCTGGGAGCCGCATCTTAAACTCACGTCTTATCCATACCGGCAACATTGGCCCTCGCGTCTATTCCGACATGAGCCTCTGGAAAGCGTAGTTCGAATTCTCAACTCGGCGGAACTGTTGTCGCGCGAGGATGCCGAGCAGCAAGACGTTTTGCTCACTGATGTGGCGCCGGAGCACATAATACAGGCCAATTGTGCGGCACACGATTCAGTTCGCCTATATTTTCGCCCGAGGACGCCAACTCAATTCAATATCGAAGGAATACGCGAGCCAACGGATTATTATTTCGGAAAGCATGCGCCAGTTCTCTACATGATGTGCTTCGATGCCGGCGGTATCCTCACGCAGCCGGGAGTGCGATTTTCAGATGGAAACATGCAGGGATTGCCGCATGTTTTTCACGACGACGCCGGGTTTCAACAGCTAGTCTTTGCTGACATTTATCACGAAGGCCGCATTCCCGAAGCTGATCGCGAGCGTGTGCGTCGGTCCAGGTGTGCCGAGGTCTTGGTGCCCAGCCCCTTGCCATTGGCTCCGAGCCTACGAGCCGTTGTTTGCCGCTCTTCTGCAGAGCGCCAACTGCTACTGCATGAATTGGGGGCCGCATTTCCGGCAAGGGACCGAATTCGGGTATTCAACGAGGCTGGCGTATTCAACCTAGACTACGCGTTTGTTGAAACGGTCGATCTCGCTAAGGACGGGGTACACGTTAAATTCCACTGTCCCCGGCGTGGACCAATTGCCGGAAAAGTCGAAGTCCGTGTCACCCCTGACGTAGGGCCAGCCATTCGGTGGGGAAATGACGCGTTGGAATTTTGGAAGAAATGGACCTTCACTTATGTCCTTCTTCAAGGCAGTTACCTTGTCGAAATTTGGATCCGCGGCTGTCTGGCATATCGAGCGCGAGCTATCCTAGCAGATGAACCGTTCTAGGTCCCCATTCTACTGATCACGGTGACGTACTGATCACGCTGACGGTGCACTCAATTAGGGATTACGGTGGGGATTACGGTGACAGTTTACTAAATGCACTAAACCCCCCGACCCCCCCTACTCCCCCGACCCCATGATCCCCAATATGGCAAGCAGCGGGTACAGCGCGAGCTGATAGAGCAGGGACCATGTT
>JACDEB010000072.1 GCA_013816595.1 Sphingomonas sp.
GATACCATCAGGGCCAGCGGTCGGTGACCGCACCAACAGGCCGGACACAAGACTGCACCCGACCAACGCCAAACATCAAATCGACACTTGCAATGCGGGAGCCATCCACACAGGACACTATCCAACCTTCCGAATGATAGATCGCTTTCGGACACACAGGCTTGAACCCCTAGCGACCGAGATGGGCACATGTCGGCCATTAGCGCACATTCCATTCGACTTCGTCTCTGAACGGAGCATTGGTCGTTCTCGTGAGTCGCCGACGAAAGTCGTGACTGCGCCCGGCCAGCCTGACTGACCGGGCTCTGGGTGGTGGGAGCAGCGCGGTGCCGCTCCTTATGAAGGAGACCACCCATGACCAGCATCAACAAGAAGCCTCAGCAAACTGCATTTCCCACCTCGCCGAAGCGCGGTTTAGCTTCGACGCAGGCGCCGGCACGGAAATCGCGTCGAACGAGGCCAGGGATCCCGGCAGTGAAAGCTGCTCCACCGGTCAAGACGAGCAAGCGCGACCAGCTTGCCGCGCTACTTCTCCGCGACGAAGGAGCGACCATCGAGCAGTTGATTGGAGCTCTGGGCTGGCTGCCGCACACGGTGCGGGCGGCGCTGACCGGTCTGAAGAAGCTCGGCTATTCCATCGACAGCGACAAGATCGACGGCCTGCGCACCTATCGGGCGATCGGGCCGAAGTGAGCAGCGACCTTGAACCGCAGATCGAAGGCCTGCGGCGGATGAGCCGCGTCCAGCTTAAGGACCGGTGGCGCGACCTGTACATGACCGCGCCACCAGCGGCGTTCACGCCAGATCTCCTCGCACGCGGGATCGCCTGGCGCATGCAGGAAAAGGAGCAGGGCGGCCTGCCGCCCGAGGCGCGCCGCCTACTCGGCGGGATCCGAGAGGCTGTTCCGCGGCGGCCGCGGGCATCTACGCGTCTTTCGCTGCGTCCCGGCAACCGTCTCGTTCGCCGCTGGAGGGGCAGAACCTATGTCGTTGAAGTCACCGACGGTGGATTGATGTACGAGGGGTCACGCTATTCTTCGCTAAGTGTCATCGCCAGCAAGATCACCGGTACGCATTGGTCGGGACCAAAGTTTTTTGGGCTGGCCGCATGAGCCGGGTCCGCTGCGCCATCTATACGAGAAAGTCGAGCGAGGAGGGCCTGGGGTAGTGGGTCAGTTTGAAATCACTTGCTGATTCTATTTAGCTCGCAGTCCTTCGTCTTCCGACAAAGCCGCGCGGCTACGACCTGCGCAGCGCCATAATAGATTGCGGTTTCGCGGAGCTGCATAGACGTGCTCGGTTGCGCCGTGAACAGCGGAGTTTCGAAATCCTGGCAAAATGCCGTGGCCGCTCTAGCAACCTCCTGCGGGGCATCGCCAGACGGCTCTAGCCGCTGCGCTGTGGTGCGAACGCAGTTCATGTAAGCTCGAGTTTGCGCGTCACGGTCAGGCGGCGCAGCCAGTGCCAGCGCCAATGCAAGTAAGATCATATTCTCGCCCCTTTCGAGGACCTAGAATATCAGACAGCGGCCTTCTTGTAAGGCCCACGCTTGGCGGGTTTGACTTCAGCGGCTTCGACCAGCTGCGCGATGTCCGCAATTTCCCAAAGCCGATCAGTCACACCAGCGGCCATCGCCGGGGTCACGCGCAGTGTCTTATGGATGCGGATGAAATTGTAATACATCATGTGGAGCGCGACAGCGTAAGCGTGGTTTTCGACCTTTTTGCTGAATGCGTTGGTCAGGCGAGTGAAGCGACGCATGTGCATCCGCATTGTCAGGTTCTGGCGCTCGACATAGCTGGTCGAAACGTGGTCGATATCGGGCCTGCCCTCTACGCGGAATTTCTTGGACCCAATACATTCGCCGGGGCTGTAGCGACCCGGAGCGCCCATCGTCGGGCCGTAGATTTTCACCAGCTGCGCATAATCCACGTCGCAACCAAATGCGCCTTCGACAGCTTCAAGATAGGCGCGATGGCCGTCGCTAGTCAGTTGAACCCGGTTGGCGAGACGTGCGGCCAGATCGTCCATGAACCACATTGCATATTCAGCGTCACGACCTCCAACGAGATACGAGACGATCATCTTGCTGTCGGCGTCGAGAGCGGTCCAAGTCCATGTGTCGCCAGCGCCCTCCGGAGCATCCTTGGCGGTCGCGACGTTTTTCTGTTTGGCGTAGGTGAACGACCAGATTTCATCGACCTGAATGCGGGCGGACCTCACGTTGCGCACGTTGGCATCGTGATAAGCGGCGCACGCTTTACCGGCGTCAATCAGTAGTTTGGAAACGGTGTTTTTGCTTGCACCCGTAAGGCGGGTGATCGCCCGGATGCTCATCCCCTCACAGAGAAGGTGGAGGATTTTCGCGCGCTCTTCAATGGATAGCCTGTTCATTCCATCCTTATGCTCTCCAATTAAGATCTAGTCAAGCATAAAGGTCAGTTTAACGCATGGCGTTCAGTAAGGTGTTGACGTGTGATTCAAAGGCGCTTACCGTGATTCAGCATGAGGATCGAGTATGCCGACGCGGACCTATCACGAATATGCACAGCGGAGGCTCACAAGCTGGGCCTGCCGATTGCGGTCATCCGTTCCGCCCAGCGCAAACTCATTCTCTTGGAACAAGCGCCCGACGAGCGGACGCTGCGTAACTGGAAATCGCTGAACTACAAAAAGCTCGGCGGCGACAGAGAAGGGCAGAGGTCAATTAGGGTCAACGACCAATACCGTATCGTATTCGAACTCTTAGAGGACGAGCGACCTCCAGCAATCAGGATTTTAGAAATTGACGACACACATTGAGGAGGGCCGGACAGTGAGCACCACAACTTGTTTGACCGACGTTCCCCACCCCGGCGAATTTATCGCGGACGAGCTTGAGGCCCGTGGCTGGCTTCAGCGCGACCTCGCATACATTCTTGGGGTCCCGGAGCAGGGGGTAAATATGATCATTTCCGGCAAGCGGGGCATCAGTCCCGAAATGGCGAAGGCGCTTGGGGATGCCTTTGACGTTTCGCCTGTGTTCTTTTCGAATTTGCAGAATGCCTATGAAATGTCGCGTGCGGGCGCACCCGATCCGAGCATCGCCAAGCGAGCACTGTTTCAAGGCGTTTATCCCGTGAGGGAAATGATCAAGCGCGGCTGGCTGGACGACACGCCGGTGCCGTTGTTGGAGGCGCAGCTAATGCGCTTCTTCCGAAGGAACGATGTGTGCGACATTCCGTATCTCGCGCACGCCGCCAAGAAGAAGAGCTACGCCGAGACATCACCCGCTCAACTCGCGTGGTTATTCCGAGTGCGGCAGATCTGCTCCGAAATGATTGTGCCCGCGTATTCGGAAAGCAAGCTTCGGGAGGCGGTAACTGAAATTCTTCCCCGCCATATGATGGACCCGGAAGAGGCTCGTCATGTGCCTAGGATATTGAGTGAATGTGGCGTGCGATTTGCGATCGTGGAGACACTCCCGAAGGCGCTCATCGACGGCGTGTGCTTTTGGTTGGACGGCACGTCGCCGATGGTCGGGCTTAGCACCCGGTTTGATCGGATCGACAATTTTTGGTTCGTCCTCCGGCACGAACTAGAGCACGTTTTGAACGGGGACGGCAAAGGCGTCGCGGACGAAGACGTTGAGGTAGATGTCGATCTTCAGCCCGACGAAGGTGAGCTGTCCGCTGAAGAAGTCCGCGCCAACACGGCTGCGGCGGACTTTTGCGTGCCTATCGACCAGATGGACTCGTTCTACTTGCGCAAAGCGCCGTTCATTTCTGAAAAGGATGTTGTTGGTTTTGCACGCCGCATCGGGCGGCATCCAGGAATCGTTGTTGGGCAACTTCAACGTCGTTTGGATCGACCAGAATATCTTGCCCGACTGAAGATTAAGGTTCGACACTTCGTCGCGCCAGCGGCGGTAATTGATGGTTGGGGCGAACCCGCTCCCGTTGCACTCTAGGGATCAAACATGACCTACAATGAGAAACTACAGCGCGTTTGGCACGAATACGAGAAAGAGCATGGCTTTCTCCCGGCGCGCGCACGCGACGCTGTCATTTGGGGTGCGCAGCGGCAAATGATCGAGGTGCCAACGCCTGACCCTTATGACAAGTTGGCAGAGGACATGTCGCGCGCTCTTCGCGAAGAATATGCGACCGATGCCTTGGGCCGCCGTTACCGCAAGAATCACGCGGTCCGCGTCACCAAGGGCGGCGTCCAGCATACGTTCTGGGCGATATTGGGTAATGCTCCCCGTGAGCACATGCAAAAGGCGTTCATCCAGCGCCGCGAACAAATTGTTGGCGATTGCGTGCAACTCGGGACCGACGTTGAGGTCTATAATGACCTCAATGCGGACCAGCCGCCCCTTCAAATGCTATTGGATTTCAGGGACGACGTTGAGGAGCGTCGCTTCTGGAGCGGGAAAAAAGCCGCCTAACTCTTTTTCCAGCGCGCGTTTGCGGCGACACTGGCGATCTCCGAACGTTGGGCCCGACTTAATGCTTTGGCGCGGGCTGGCCCGCCTTTCGTCCCAGCTTTCCGGGCCTTGGTAGCGGCTGCCGTGGCCTTCGCTTCTTCGACCTCACCTGTCGCTATTTCGGCTATGAGCTTCGCCAACTGGTTGGGATCGCGCGGGCGTTTATGTCGTGACATTGCGCATTTTCCCCGGGGCAATGCCAAAGATCTCAATCGACCGTGCACTTACCGGCCCTGCCACTATGACATCGACATTCTTGTCTACGGTGTCGGCGACGATGCGCAGTGCGTTCTCCATGTCCGAATCGTTCACGACGAAAAGCTGAACCATCGGCTCGCCCGGTATGTCCGGCGTTGCGGTTTTGATGCACCATCCACTCATGCGGCCATTATGGCACCCTACCGCCAAGCATTCCAGTGACCGCCAACCCGACTTATTTTCAAACTGACCCACTACCGGGCCTGGATCAGGAGTTCAACAGCCTCGACGCTCAATATGAGGCGTGCAAGGCCTATGTCGCCAGCCAGCGACACGAAGGCTGGAGCCTCAACCGTGAGCGTTATGACGATGGCGGCATTTCGGGCGGGACGATGGCTCGTCCAGGCCTTGACGCGCTGCTTGCAGACGTTGCGGCCGACAAGGTCGACGTGATCGTCATTTACAAGATCGATCGCCTGACCCGCAGCCTCGCCGACTTCGCACGGATCGTCGAGCAGCTTGAGAAGGCCAATGCCTCCTTCGTCAGCGTAACCCAGTCGTTCAACACCAAGACCAGCATGGGCCGGCTGATGCTTCATGTGCTGCTGTCGTTCGCGCAGTTCGAGCGCGAGGTTGGCGCCGAACGAGTGCGCGATAAAATTGCGGCGTCGAAAGCCAAGGGCATGTGGATGGGTGGCACGGTGCCGCTGGGCTATGATGTCGATGACCGCAAGCTCATCGTCAACCAGCCTGAAGCGGACACCGTCCGCGCGCTCTTCACAAAGTTTGTCGAGCTAAGATCGGTCCAAGGCACCCTGCATTGGGCCCAGCACGAGGGCCTAAAAACCAAGCAGCGCGAGCGCCTCGGCATAAGCGTCGGCAGCAAATCGTTCGGATATGGCTCGCTGCGCTGCATCCTCTCCAATCGACTGTACGTCGGTGAAATCGAACACAAGGGGAAGATCCACCAGGGCCTGCAAGATCCGATCGTTCAGCGGCAATTGTTCGACGAGGCGCAGGCGATCCTCGCTTCACTGAGCACCAATGCCGTTCGCGGTCCCAAGCTGGTCTCGGGCAGCTTGCTTCAGGGGCTGATTGTCGATCGTCACGGGCGAACGATGGGACCAGTCCACACGACGAGAAGCGGACAACGGTTCCGCTATTATGTGACGCACCCCAAGACGATCGGGGATGGCGATCCCGCGCCCTATCGACTTGCCGCCGCGGCAATCGAAACGATCTGCTGCGAACTGCTGGCCAAGCACATCGCCGCGCAGATCAGCAGCATAGACGGCAACGCTGAAGCGAAGCGACTGGCTGAGGTTCTTTCTGGCGGCGAGCTTCGCAACCGCCGCGAGCTGATCATAGAGCGCGTCCGCAAGGTCACAATCGGCGATGCCAGGATGACAATGCTCTTCAACGATGGAACCACCCTTGAGCGGTCGATCGAGCGGATTCGGCATGGCAATGATGCGAAGCTTGTCATTGGTGACCTTGCCATTGCCGACGGACCAAAATCCGATCCGCAGCTGGTCATCCTTTTGACGGACGCTCATCGCGCTCGGGCCTTGGCGATGGCCAAGCCTAATTCCGCCATCGACCGGCTGGCGAGGATCTTCGGGCGCTCGACCGAACGGTACAAGCGCCTGCTTCGACTAAGCTATCTCTCACCTTCGATCGTCGGCGCCATCATCAACGGCGGGCAGCCAGCGCAGCTGACCGGTCGGTTCCTCCAGAACCTCGATCGCCTACCTTTGAGCTGGGTCGAGCAGGACGCCCTGCTGCTCCGCGAAGCAGCACTCGAACTTTCCCCAACTCGAGACACGGATTTTGCGGCAAGGAGAAAAGGGCGTCAAATATCAACTCGTTGAGACGGTGCGACTTTCTCTGGCGGGGCTTGGACAATTAAGCCCACATTATTTGGCAGTAATCCGCCAAATCGCCTTAAATATATCGAACAAAAGTTCTCATGTTCTCAGTCACTTAGACAGTGGTGACCCCTACGGGAATCGAACCCGTGTTTTCGCCGTGAGAGGGCGACGTCCTAACCGCTAGACGAAGGGGCCGCGCGCTTGGGCTCCGGCGCCGCGCATATGTGGGCTTGGCCGGTGCGCGTCAACCGCGTCAGTGCGCGCGGCGAGGCCTCAATTGCGGTTGACGGCCAGGCTCGCGCCATCGTCGTTGACCACGACATGTTCGGGCGTGTTGGCGCCGGGCACCGGCATCGCACTCGCAACTTCGGTCGTCGCGGCAGGGCGTTCACCGCTGTTGACGGCGGTCACCGAGTCGGCGGTTTCGCCGCCATTCGCCGAGACGGCGCCAGCCTCTGCATGGGTTGTCGCCGAATTGGCTTCAACCTGGTTGTCACTCCGGGCCTGGCCGCAGCCGCCGAGCGCCGCGCAAGCGAGCATTATCGTCAATTTCATCGTTCACTCCTTTTTGCCGGCCGCGACATCACTCGTCGTGTTCGCGCTCGGCGAGGAACCGCATCAGCTCCGCTAATGTAAATTCCATCTGATCCTGCATCTGGCCGACGAGCTCGTTTTCGCGCATCCCGCCATGGTCGAGCGGTTTGGAGTAGCTGTCGGAAAAGGCCTGCAAATCGGCGCGGTCGAAAATGCCCTTGGCGACCAGCTTGGCCAGGATCACGAGCAGGCCGTTGGTATTGGCGATCGTCCCCGCGACCAACGCTTCGTCGACCATCGACAGGCTCTTGTCGCCCTCATCCCCGTCGATTTCGATTTCGTCACTGTCGTCCATCGCCTTATCATGGCGAGTCCGCCGCGACGCGCAAGGGCGGGCGCTACTCAGTCGGCGCAATAATCGCGTAAGCTCGCCCAGCGCTCAGACTTGAGTGCGAATGGCGCGGTATTGGCAGCGCTCGAGCTGGGCAAGTCGATGGACGCGATGGAGGATTGATCGGTGAGGAGCCTGCGTCCGGCTACGCTTGCGGTTGCGCCATTGAACGCAATCGCGCGCAATAAGGGAAAGTCGGCGATCAGCCGGTCGATCTGATTGAGCTCGGCATCGCGGATCGCCTGGTCGAGGCTCCCGCTCCGCCGGGCCGCGCCGATCACGTCCCACA
>JACDEB010000073.1 GCA_013816595.1 Sphingomonas sp.
CGGCAATCCTTTGCTTGAGCAGATTGCCGTAGACCGACGGATGGCGCGGCATGAACGGCGCGCCGAAGCAGGTCGAGAAGGTCGCTTCGGGCTCGGTCACGCCGATCTCCGTGCCGGCGACCTTGGCGGTGTAGCCGGAGAGGAAATGGTACATCGCCTGGTCGGGGGTCAGGCGCGCGATCGGCGGCAGGACGCCGAAGGCATCGGCGGTGAGCATGACCACGTTCTTGGGCACCGGCCCCATATTCTTTTCCGAAGAATTGGGGATGAAATCGATCGGGTAAACGCCGCGGCTGTTCTCGGCGAGGGTCGAATCGTCGAGGTTGAGGGCGCGGGTCACCGGATCCATGACAACATTCTCGAGCACCGTCCCGAAGCGCTTGGTGGTGGCGTAAATCTCGGGTTCGCTATCGGCCGACAGGCGGATCATCTTGGCGTAGCAACCGCCTTCGAAGTTGAACACCGCGGTGTCCGACCAGCCATGCTCGTCATCGCCGATCAGCGTCCGGTTCTTGTCCGCCGACAACGTCGTCTTGCCGGTGCCGCTGAGGCCGAAGAAGATCGCGGTGTCGCCCTTGGGCCCGATATTGGCCGAGCAATGCATCGGCATGATCTGCTGCGGCGGAAGCAGGAAATTGAGCAGGCCGAACACCGACTTCTTCATCTCGCCGCCATATTCGGTGCCGCCGATGAGGATCAGTTTGTCGGTCAGATTGACGGCGATAACGGTCTCGCTGCGGCAGCCGTGGCGCGCCGGGTCGGCGCGGAGGCTGGGCAGATCGATGATCGTGAATTCGGCGGCAAAGCCGGGCAGCTCGCTGGCTTCGGGACGGACCAGCATGGTGCGGATGAACAGGCTGTGCCAGGCATATTCGTTGACGATCCGGACGCGCACCCGATGTTCGGGCTGCGACCCGCCGAACAGGTCCTGGACGAACAACGTCTCCTTGTCGCGCAGCGCGGACAGGAAATCGGCCTTGAGCGCGGCGAAATGCGCCGGGTCCATCGGCTTGTTCGATTTGCCCCACCACACGGTGCTTTCGGTAGTCGCGTCGCGGACAGTAAACTTGTCCTGAGCGCTGCGGCCGGTGTGCTTGCCGGTCTTGACCACCAGCGGACCGTCCTTGGCGAGCAGCCCCTCGCCGCGGCGAACCGCATGCTCGACCAGAGGCGCAGTGGTCAGGTTCCACAGAACCTCTGCCTTGGTCTCGATCCCCTGCGCTGCAAGGCCGCTGTGCGGCACCCGGTCGGTCACTACGTAGGATCCTTTCGCATGATGCGGAAGCGGCGGCGGCCTTGTGGCCTGCCGCCGTCCATTTTTCTCGCGCTCGCTATAACGACTGGCCGCACTTCGGTCAAAGCGCGTGCGCGTGCTCAATACTGTTTTCAGCGCCTTGTGCGCCGGTGGCACGCTGGCTAAGCCGCGCCTTGAGTCAACCTTCAGGGGCAGGCAGTGAGCCACGCATGAGCCAAGTGATCGCGCTCGTCGATGACGACCGCAATATCCTGACTTCGGTATCGATCGCCCTCCAGCAGGAAGGGTTCGTGACCCGCGTCTATTCGGACGGCGACGCCGCGCTCAGGGCGTTTGCGGACAACCCTCCCGACCTCGGCGTATTCGACATCAAGATGCCCGGCATGGACGGGATGGAATTGCTCCGCCGGTTGCGTGAAACCAGCACGATCCCGGTCATCTTCCTGACCTCCCGCGACGATGAGCTCGACGAAGCCTTGGGACTGGCGATGGGCGCCGACGATTATATCGCCAAGCCGTTTTCGCAACGCCTTTTGATCGCGCGGATCAGGGCGCTGCTGAGGCGGCAGGAACTGGCCAAGAGCGAGGCCTCGGCAAGCGGCGCCGAACCCGACTTGCCGCTGCTCGAGCGCGGACGACTGGTGATGGACCCGGCGCGGCACAAAGTTTCGTGGGCGGGCAAGGGTGTCAGTTTGACGGTAACCGAATTCCTCATCCTCGAAGCGCTCGCCCAGCGGCCCGGGGTGGTAAAAAACCGCAATCAATTGCTCGATACAGCCTATAGTGACGACGTTTATGTCGACGACCGCACCATCGACAGCCACATCAAGCGGATCCGGCGCAAGTTCCGAGTCGTCGATTCCGACTTCGATGCAATCGAGACCCTCTATGGCGTCGGCTACCGTTTCGACGTCTGAGGACGATCCCGACCTGGCATTGAGCTGGTCGGGGCGCTGGTCGCTGGCGCACCGAATCTTCGCGGTCAACATCCTCACCATCCTGCTGGTCGCGCTGAGCACGTTATATCTCGACGTGTTCCGCAACCGGTTGAGCAAGGAACGCGTTCGCCAGACCCGCATCGAGACCAGCACCACGGCGCAGGCGATGGGCCATGTCCCCCAAGCGGAGTGGCCGGCACTGCTTGGGTCAGTGTCGAAATCAACCGGCAGCCGGCTTCGGCTTTACGGCGCGGACGGCAATCTGCTGCTCGACAGCTGGCGGGCGACCGGGCCGACTTATGCCTTGCGCGATCCTTCGACCCAGAACTGGACCAAGGACGTCGCCCGATCGCTCGACCGCGGCTTCAATTTCCTGGTCGGTGCGAATGCACTTGAGGATTTCACCGAACCGGCGCGCGATCGGCTCCAGTCCTGGCCCGAAGGGGTCGAGGCCAGACGCAGCGGCAAGCCAGAAACCCAAGTCCGCAACGCGCCCGATTTGACCCCGGTGATTTCGGCGGCGGTACCCGTCGCCGGCAATGTACTGCTCGCCACCGACAATGACCGCGCCTTCACCAGGACCGTGCGCAGCCAGCGCGCGGTCGTCGCCGGAGCGATGACCTTCATCGTGATTGTCTCGATGCTGCTGTCGATGTTCCTCGCCCGGACCATCGTCCGGCCGTTGCGGCGATTGGCGCTGGCGGCACAAAGGGTCCGGCTTGGCCGATCGCGCGAGGTGCGCGTGCCCCGACTGCCCTCCCGAAGCGACGAAATCGGACTGCTTGCCCGCGCGGTCAGCGACATGAGCCAGTCGCTGCGCCACCGAATTGATAATATCGAAGCCTTCGCTGCCGACGTCACCCACGAATTGAAAAATCCCCTCGCCTCCTTGCGCTCGGCCATCGAAGGAATCGGCTCGGTCAAGGATGGTGAATTGCGGGCGCAACTGCTGGCGGTTGCACGCGACGACGTCGTCCGGCTCGACCGCTTGATCAACGATATCGGCGAGGCGGCCCGAACCGATGCCGAGCTCGCCCGAGCCCAGTTCGAGCGCGTCGATCTTGGCTCGCTGATCGAGCAATTGGTCGCCAGTTGGGACGGGCGGCGCGAAAAGGGCGACGCCCGGCTCGCCTTCGCCCGGCCGCGCAAGGATACCGCAGCAGTAATGGGCAAGCCCGACCGTTTGGCGCGCGCGATCAACAATATCATCGACAATGCGATCAGTTTCTCGCCCGCCGGCGGGCTGATCGAAATCGCGGCGTCGCGGGTTGGCGACACCGTTCGAATCCGAATCGACGACGAAGGACCGGGCGTTCCGCACGACGCGCGGGAAAAAATCTTCAACCGTTTCCACAGCATTCGTCCCGACGGCGACGACTTCGGCCGCCATTCGGGTCTTGGCCTTGCGATCGCCCGCGCGATTGTCGAAGGCCATGATGGGGAAATTGACGTGGCCGACCGTGACGATGCGCCATCGGGTGCCCGCTTCACCATCATCCTGCCCGCGGCGGACCGGGCATGAGCAGTTCCGCCGGCCCTGCCCAGCCGCGCCGGTCATCGGAAACGGTTCACGCCACCACGGTCGCGATCGACGGCCGAGCGGTGCTCATTACCGGCCCGTCGGGATCGGGCAAATCGGACCTCGCCTTGCGCCTGCTCGATCGCGGATTTTCGTTGATCAGCGACGACCAGACGATCGTATGCCGCGACGGCCAGCGGCTGGTTGCCGCGCCCCCGCCGACCATCGCCGGAAAGCTGGAAATCCGCGGCATAGGGATTGTCGAAATCGAGCATGTCAGCGACCTTCCGGTGGCGCTGCTGGTCGAGCTGACCAGCGATATTCAGCGCCTGCCGGACAATGCCCGCGAACGCCCCCTGCTCGGACTGTCGCTGCCGCTGATCAGCATCGACGCAATGGCCGCTTCGGCGCCGTCGAAGGTCGCACTCGCGCTCGACCGAATGGGGCTCAAATTCTGATGGCGGACGCGCGGCCCAAGCCGCGCCTGCTGCTCGTCACCGGCATGTCCGGAGCGGGCAAGTCCACGGTCCTCGACGCACTCGAGGATATGGGCTGGGACATTGTCGACAACCTCCCGGCCGATCTGCTCGAAGGCTTCGTCAATGGCGGCGAAGAGTGCCGAATCGCCCCGGCCGCGGTGGCGATGGACGTGCGCAGCCGCGGCTTCGATCCAGACGCGCTGGCCGACGCGATTCAATCGATTCCGGGAGTCGACGCGCAAATCCTGTACGTCGACTGTTCCGACAATGAGCTGTTGCGCCGGTACGATGAGACCCGCCGCCGCCACCCGCTTGCACCCGACCGTCCGGCCGAGGACGGGATCGCCCGCGAACGAAACCTTACCGGGTCGCTGCGCAAGGCCGCGGACAATTTGATCGACACCACCGAACTCAGCCCGGCCGACATGCGCGAGGAACTGATCCGCCGGTTCGGCGAGCCGCTTGACCAGCCGGTGCTGACCATCACTTCGTTCGGGTTCGCGCGCGGCGTATCGCGCACCGCCGATCTGATGTTTGACGTGCGCTTCCTGCCCAACCCTTATTGGGACGAGGAGCTTCGCCCGCTGACCGGAACCGACCAGCAGGTGCGCGACTATCTTGCCCGCGACCCCGCCTGGAGCGAGATGGTCGAGCGTACGGTTTCGCTTCTCATCGACTGGATTCCGCGTTACTGGGCCGCCGGCAAAAATTATGTAACCGTCGCATTTGGATGCACTGGTGGGCGGCACCGTTCGGTCGCTGCGGCAGTGGCGATCGCCGAACGGTTACGGCAATCTGGATTTTCCCCGAATGTCAGACATCGCGACCTGGCCTTGCCGCCGACCGACGCGATTGGGCTTCATTCGGCGGAAGCGCGGCTGAACGAGTAGAGGCGAGTGTCGATGATTGGACTGGTGCTTGTGACCCATGGCCGTCTGGCGGCCGAGTTCGTCACGGCGATGGAACATGTGGTCGGACCCCAGGACGCGATCGAGTCGATCTGTATCGGCCCCGACGATGACATGGAGGCACGGCGCAAGGATATCGCCAAGGCGATCGGCAAGGTCGATCTTGGCCACGGCGTGATCATCCTCACCGATCTGTTCGGCGGAACCCCGTCAAACCTCGCCATCAGCCTGATGAAGACCGAGGACATCGAAGTCATCGCCGGTGTGAACTTGCCGATGCTCATCCGCCTCGAAGGCGCGCGCAAGGTGATGCCGGTTCACGCCGCGGTCGCCGCCGCGCGCGAAGCTGGCCGCAAATATATTTCGGTCGCTTCCGAAATCCTCGGGGAAGCCGCGGCTTGACCCCCGCTCCCACCGGCGAGGCCAGCCGCGAGGTCCGAATCGACAATCAGCGCGGACTTCACGCCCGGGCCAGCGCCAAGTTCGTCAATCTGGCGGCCGGCATCGACAAGGATATCTGGGTCGAAAAGGACGGCCACAGGGTCACTGGAACATCGATCATGGGCCTGATGATGCTCGGCGCCGCGAAGGGCGATACGATCGTTATTCACGTATCCGGCGACGATGCCGATGGCGCGCTGGCGCAACTGGTCAAGCTGGTCGAGGACCGCTTCGGGGAGGAATGATGCCCCGCCACATCAGCGCTTTTTCCAACTCCACCGTCAAACTCCTGCGATCGCTGCGCGACAAGAAGGCGCGCCGGTCGGAAGGCCTGTTTCTGGCCGAAGGACTGCGCAGCATCGCCGAAGCGCGGGACAGCGGACTGCTCCCGCAGATCATCGCATTTTCAGCCGAGGGCAGCCGCCACCCGCTTGCGGCCGAGATCATCGCAGCGACCGAAGCCGCGGGCGGCGATGCGATCGAGACCGACCCCGACATCCTGTCGAAAATGTCGGGCAAGGATAATCCGCAAATGGTGATCGCTGCGTATCGCCAGCCGGACACCGGCCTCAAGCTCATCGACCGCTCGTCATCCGACCTGTGGATCGTCGCCCAGGAATTGCGCGATCCAGGCAACATCGGGACCATCTTGCGCACCGGCGACGCGGTCGGCGCGGGCGGGCTGATCCTGGTCGATCATTGCGCTGATCCGTTTTCGGTCGAAGGGGTGCGGGCATCGATGGGGGCAATCTTCACGCAAACGATCGCAACGGCGCCGTGGGAAGAATTCCTTCCCTGGCTGCGCGGCGGCAAGGGCGAATTGGTCGGCACCAGCCTCACCGCAACCGACGATTATCTCGCCGCCGATTATGCCCGGCCATGCTTTCTTCTGATCGGCAATGAACAGCAGGGGCTTCCCGCCGATTATGAGCGGGAGTGCGACCGCCTGGTCAAGATTCCGATGGCCGGGCGCGCCGACAGTCTCAACGCCGCGGTCGCAGCCGCGGTCATGGCCTTCCACATTCGCGCCAGCTGGCGCTAGTGGAACCAGTTTCCGATCCGCGGGGTTATCGAACCATGAAAAAGCTTCCTTTAATGCTTCCGCTCGTTGCGCTGACCGGCGGCTGCCTGACCGCCCCCGCGCCGCCGCCAGCGCCATATCATGCGGTTGGGACGGAGCCGTTCTGGAACCTGCTGATCGACCCGATCAACATCACCTTCACCCAACCCGATGCCCAGCCGATCCTCCAGCGGACGCCCAGTTCGATTATTGGCGTGGCCGGCGAAATTTATCAGACGCAGCGGATCAACGTGAATATCGTCCATGCTCGGTGCAGCGACGGGATGAGTGATCGTTCCTATCCGGACACGGTCGATGTCACGGTCGACGGCCGCCAGTTCAAGGGTTGCGGCGGGCTTTAAGCGCCAACCATCAGGCGGCGGCGTCGTCCTCGTTTGACGGCGGCGGCGGAAGGACCTTGTCCCCATAGCGCGCCAGCGCTTCAACCGGTGCGACATGATCGATTTCGCGCGCTCCAGGCTCGATATTGAGGTCGCGCAGCTTACGCGCGGTGACCAGCGAGCGGCTCTCGAATGACGACACGAAGCTGTTGTAATTGTTGACCGCCGTGGTCAGCCCGCCACCAACGCGTTTCAGATCCTGGGCAGCCTTGGCGAGGCGATCGTACAGTTCCTTGCCCAGTTCGCCGATCTGCCGCGCCTCGCGGGTCAGGCTTTCCTGCCGCCACACGGCTGCCACCGTCCGGGCGATGGCGATGAGGTTGGTCGGGGTCGCGAGCAGCACCCGCCGCTCGAACGCATAATCCCAAAGACCGCTGTCCTGTTCGAGCGCGGCCGACAGGAAATGTTCGCCGGGGATGAACATCACAACGTAATCCGGGGCATTGTCGAATTGCGCCCAATAGGCCTTGTTGCCGAGCGAATTGACGTGATTCTTGATCGCTGCCGCGTGCGTTACGAGGTGCGCGGCCCGCTCGAACTCATCGACTGCTCCGAACGCATCCTGATAGGCGTTGAGGCTGACCTTGGCGTCGATGACGAGATTCTGCCCGCCGGGGACGCGCAGGATGACGTCAGGCCGAATTCGTCCGCCCTCGCTGTCCGACTGGCTGACCTCGGTCTGGAAATCGGCATGTTCGCTCAGGCCGCAGCTTTCCAGCA
>JACDEB010000074.1 GCA_013816595.1 Sphingomonas sp.
AGGCCGAGGCGCGCGCCACTTCCTCTTGCGCCACGACATGCTCGAGATAGCCGAGGCCGAGCCCGCCATATTCCTCCTCGACGGTGATCCCGTGCAAGCCCAGCGCGCCCATCTGCGGCCACAAATGGCGCGGGAATTCGTCCTTCTCATCGATTTCGGCGGCGATCGGAATAATTTTGTCGCGGGCGAAGCGGGCGGTCGTGTCGCGGATCGTGTCGGCCATTTCGCCGAGGTCGAAATCGAGTCCTTGCTCGGACATTGGAGGCTCTCCTTAGGGGCGGTCTGGCGCTAGCAGAGCGGCCAAGGCTTGGACAAGCGGCCACCGCGCCTTATGTGCACCGCAACATCACTCGCCGTCATCGCGAGCGAAGCGAAGCAATCCAGCGTCCTGAAAAACTGGATTGCCGCAGCGCTACGCGCCTCGCAATGACGAAAACAGGAGAATATCATGGCCACCGACCCGACCGTCATCCTCAGTTTTGCGCGCACCCCGATGGGGGCGATGCAAGGCGCGCTTGCCGGTGCTTCGGCGACCGATCTTGGAGCGACCGCGGTCAAGGCGGCGGTCGAGCGCGCTGGGGTCAAGGGCGAGGACATCGACCGCATCTACATGGGCTGCGTCCTTCCCGCCGGCCTCGGCCAGGCCCCTGCCCGCCAGGCTGCAATCAAGGCCGGGCTGCCCAAATCGGTCCAGGCGACGACCGTCAACAAGGTCTGCGGATCGGGCATGCAGACGGTGATCATGGGCGATGAGGCGCTGACTGCTGGCAATGCCGAAGTGATCGTCGCCGGCGGCATGGAAAGCATGACCAACGCTCCATATCTGCTCAAGAAGCACCGCAGCGGCGCGCGCATCGGCCATGACACGGCGTATGACCATATGTTCCTCGACGGGCTTGAGGATGCCTATGAGGAAGGCCGCGCGATGGGCAGTTTCGCCCAGTGCACCGCCGACGAATATCAGCTGACCCGCGCCCAGATGGACGATTATGCGATCGAAAGCCTGAGGCGCGCCAAGGACGCGATCGACAATGGCGGCTTCAAAGGTGAAATCGTGCCGGTCACGATCCAGGGCCGGACCGGCGACGTTGTGGTCGACACCGACGAGGCGCCGGGCCGCGGCCGCCCCGACAAGATCCCGCAGCTCAAGCCCGCATTCCACAAGGAAGGGACGATTACCGCCGCCACCAGCTCGTCGATTTCGGACGGCGCCGCAGCGGTCGTTTTGACCAAGGCCTCGACCGCCAAGCAAATGGGTCTCGATGCCGTCGCGACCATCGTCGCCACCGCCGCCCATGCCCAGGAACCGGCCCAGTTCACCGTCGCACCGATCGGAGCGATCGAAAAAGTGCTCAAAAAGGCCGGCTGGAAAGCCGACGAGGTCGATTTGTGGGAGGTCAACGAGGCCTTCGCCTGTGTCGCCATGTTTGCGATGAAGGATCTCGGCATCCCCCACGACAAGATCAACGTCAACGGCGGCGCGACCGCGCTCGGCCACCCGATCGGCGCCAGCGGAACGCGCATCCTCGTCACCCTCATCAACGCGCTCAAGCACAAAGGCCTGAAAAAGGGCGTCGCGAGCCTGTGCATCGGCGGCGGCGAAGCGACTGCGGTTGCGGTCGAGCTGGTGTGATTGCGGGCGATTCGCTACGCCCACCGGCCAGTGCTAATCAGCATCCCTCACTGAGGGGAGACAATCATGCGCACGATCATTTGCCTGACCGCGGCCCTTTCGCTTGCCGCGTGCAACAAGGAAGCACCGCCGGCCGCGGACAATGCAGCAGCCGAAGTCACCGAAACCGCCGCTCCAACGGCGCCGGCCGCGCTGACGTCGATCAACGAGACGTCATGGGAATTCACCGATGCCAAGAGCGGCAAGCCGATGCAGGAATCAATCGATGCCACGGGCAAGTATATCGTCGTGTCGGGCACGGAGCATATCGATCACGGCACCGCGATTATGAAGGCCGGCAAGGCCTGCTTCACCAGCGCGATGGATAAGGAAGGCGAAGTCTGCTGGACCGACCCGATGCTGGCCGAAGGCGCGTCGGGCGAAACCACCAGCGACAAGGGCGAGAAACTGCCCATCAAGCGCGTCGCGTATGTCCCGCTGACGATGTAGCGAAAGCGAACGGGCGCGGTGCTAGCGCCGCCGCGCCCCCGCATAGGCCAGACATTCGAGTTCGAGTTCAGCGCCGAGCGCCAGACCGTTGGCACCGAGCGCACTTCGGGCAGGGAGCCTGCCCGGCTTGAAATAGGGCACATAGACCGCGTTGAACGCCGGCCAGTTCTTCATATCGGCGATCATCACCGTGCATTTGAACACATCGCCCCAGCCGAGTCCGCGCGCCTTCAGCGCAGCGCCGACATTGTCCATCGTCTGTTTGGCCTGACCCTCGAACGTGGCAGGCAATTTGCCGTCAGGCGCGAGGCCGATCTGGCCCGAGAGATACATCACGTCGCCAACCCGCACCGCGCTCGAGAACGGCGCCGGGCGGCCCTGAAGCGCCGGCGCGGGATAGTAAGTGACCCCGGGGGTTGCCGAAACTGCACCGGTCGAAGCGACCATCGCAAAAGCTGCTGCAATCACCTTCATTGCCGTTACTCCCTTGCACTCAGTCGAGCACCTCGTTGGCGCTCAGCCCGTAAATGTCACCGGTGGTGATGAAGCCGGTGCGCCGCCCGATCGCGATCTTGCACCAGCCGTCGCGGCACTTTTCGATCTGCCCAACGACGCCGGGTTCGAGCCGGTAGCGGACTTTCGCAGCAGCGTTCGGGGAAATGCGGACCGCCCGCGGCTCGCCTTCCTTGACCAGCGCGGTTCGACGATCGCTGAGCAAGGTCACCAGCATCCAGCCTTTGGTCCCGTCGGGGTCCTCGATCAGCCGCCAATTGGGGTAGATTTTGAGCACTTTGACCGGCAAATCGCGGCGCTGGTAAAGCCACACGCCCGGATAATTGCGGCCTGGGCCGGCCCGGGTCATCGCTTTGCCGCTGGCGATCGATGCCCAATAAGGCGGCTTCTTGTCCTGAGCGCTCGCCGGAGCCGCGACCGCGACCAGCATCAACGCAAGCACCGCCGGCCGCGTCATTCCTAGGCGCCCGTCAAAATCCGGTCGACCAGCTGTTTAACCGTCGGCACGAAGCCGTTCGAATAAAACGGGTCGGTCTTGAAGCGGAAGGCGGCGTGTCCGGCGAACATCAGATTTTCCTCCACCGGCCCGCCGTGGGCAATATCCTGGAGCGTTTTCTGGATGCAGAAACTGCGCGGATCGGCGAGGCGCCCGGTCGAATTTTTCTCATTGTCCGCCCATGACGAAAAAGCGCACTGGCTAAGGCACCCCATGCAGTCGGCCTGGTCCTTGCGGATGCTCTTGAGTTCTTCCGGTGTGACGAAAATCAACGTGTCGACGGGGGTCTTCATCGCTTCGGTGAACCCCGCCGCATACCATTCGCGGGCGTGCTGCAAATCGCCCTTGGTGACCCAGTAGTTCTTCTTCGTGCCAATGCCGACGTCGAGTTCGAAATGATGATCGCCGATCGATTCCTTGGTGAAGGCGAGCTGGCGATCGCTGCGTGCCTCCAGTTCGCGGAGGAACGGGTTGCGAACGGCCGAGGAATAGAAACCCGTCGGGCTGAATTTGTGGAGCAGGATTTCGCCTTCGTCCAAGGTCATCAGCCGCGCCTTCCATTCCGCCGGGATCGGGCTCTCCTGGGTCAGCAATGGCCGGGTTCCGAACTGGAAAACGATCTGGCCGAGTTCGGGATTGTCGATCCAATTGTCCCATTCGTCGAGCCGCCACACGCCGCCGGCCATGACGATCGGCACGCTGTCGGCGATCCCCAGCTCGCGCATCGTGTCGCGCAGCGCCTTGACCCGCGGATAGGGATCCTGGGGC
This sequence comes from Sphingomonas sp., assembly GCA_013816595.1. Lineage (GTDB taxonomy): Bacteria > Pseudomonadota > Alphaproteobacteria > Sphingomonadales > Sphingomonadaceae > Sphingomicrobium. The sequence goes on from JACDEB010000074.1 coordinate 3,900, forward strand.
ACACGCGGGTCCTCGGCATTGCTGAGGCCGTTGTGCCCGCCCGCCAGCCACGGGTCTTCATAGACCACCGCCGCAAGCCATTCCGCGGCCTTGTGATAGGCCCGCTTCCACAAGGCGCTGAAGGCGCGCGCGGAACTGATGATCGGCAAATAGCTGACGCCGTAGCTGGCCGCGATTTCGCTTAATTTGTACGGCATTCCGGCGCCGCACGTGACACCGGAGACCAGGCCCTTTGTCCGTTCGAGCACGCCGTGGAGGACGCGCTGGGCGCCGCCCATTTCCCACAGCACATTGATATTGATGGCGCCCTTGCCATTGGCCAATTCGTACGCGCGTTCGACCTGACTGACCGCGCCGTCGATTGCATATTGGACCAATTCCTCATGGCGTTCGCGGCGGGTCAACGCGCGATAGATCTGCGGGATGATTCGGCCTTCGGCATCGAAGCTGTCGGCGTTTACAGCGCTGACCGTGCCGATGCCGCCGGCCGCCGCCCAGGCGCCCGAACTCATGTGGTTGGTCGCGGAAACACCCTTGCCGCCTTCGACCAGCGGCCACACTTCGCGGCCGGCATAGACGATCGGCTTCAGGCCCTTGAACACATCATTCTCCCGAGCACCTCATTGCACCAATTGCCCGCCCATATAAGCGGGGCGCGGCGAATGGGCAAAAAATTGACAGCAAGGTCAGCAAGCCTCGCGATCGATTCACCCGAGCACCGGATCGTGACGATAATCGAGGCCGATATCGACCGCCGGAGCGCTTTGGGTGATCCGCCCGACCGAGATGAAGTCGACTCCGGTCTCGGCGATTGCGCGGATGGTGTCGAGATTGACCCCGCCCGAAGCTTCTAACGGCACCCGCCCGGAAACCATCGCGACCGCTTCGCGAAGCACCGTCGGCGCCATATTGTCGAGAAGCAAGCGCTCGGCCCCGGCGGCGATGGCCGGCTCGATCTGCGACAATCGATCGACCTCGACCTGGACCTGAAGGCCGGTGTCGGCGGCCCGCGCTCGGCGAACGGCTTCGGCGACGTCGCCCGCAACCCCGACGTGATTGTCCTTGATCAGCACTCCATCGTCGAGCCGCATCCGGTGGTTGACCGCGCCGCCCATGCGCGCGGCATATTTCTCAAGCGCACGAAGTCCTGGAATGGTCTTTCGGGTATCGAGCAATTTGGCCCCGGTGCCAGCGATGGCATCGACATAGTGGCCGGTCAAAGTCGCGATTCCCGACAAATGCTGGACCGTGTTGAGCGCGGAACGCTCGGCGGTGAGCATTGCACGCGCTTGCCCGGTGATGCGCATTATCACCGTGCCCGCAACGACCCGCTGCCCGTCCTCGATCAAGGTTTCTATACTCACTTGCGGGTCGAGCGCTCGAAAAAACGCTTCGGCAATGGTGATTCCGGCGACGATGATCGGCTGGCGGCAATTCATTTCCGCGGTGAATCGCGCGGTGGCCGGGATCGTCGCGGCGGAGGTGACATCGCCGCCCTCGCCCAGGTCCTCGGCCAGGGTGCGGGTGACGAATTCGTCGAAATCAAAGCCGGCGGGTTGCGTCATGGTCGAGGCTTAGGCGAGCGGGCCTTGCCGCAGCAAGCGGCTCACGCGGCCGGCTTGGCCGGTTCCTTGGGCGCATTGGGGACATGTTCGACGCCATGTTCGCCGAGCAACACCCAGCGACCGTCCTGGCGGGTGAAGTGCGCCGGATCGCCATTTTTGAAATCCACTTCCTTCCACCCGACCAGAGTCACCTTCACGGTTTCGCCATCGAGTTCGATGATGTTGAAGCTCTGGTGCTCGCCGCGAACCCGGGTCGAAGTCGCAGTCCCCGCCTGGATCACCAGAGCGCCGGTCGATTTGGTCACGAAATCGGCCGAGTCCTGATGGCTCGCGCGATGATTATGCCCAGCCAGCAAGAGATCGACCCCGAGCGTGCCGATCATTTCCAGCACGTCGCTTTGGTTGTCGATCGGCTTGCCCATGCCATCGCCGGTGGGCAGCGCGAAAATCGGATGGTGAGTGACCAGCACACGCGGAACCGCCAGGTCGACGCTCTCGAACGTCTCGCGAATGAACGCAATTTGCTCGTGATTGATCTTGCCGTCCTTGAACGTCGCCGAGCGGGCGGTGTTGACCCCCAGCACCGCCGCGCCCGCTCCCGCGCCCGCGACTTGGTGAAACGGACATAAGGTGTCGTCGATATATTTGCGGTAACGGGTTAGTGGCGAGAGGAAGCGGCGAAGGACATCGTACAGCGGAATGTCGTGATTGCCGGGTACCGCGAGAACGTCGTGGCCGCGGTCCCTGACCCGCGTCAAGAAGGCGCAGGCCTGTTCGAACTGGTCGGTCCGGGCGCGCTGGGTAAAGTCGCCCGAAATCACCACCAGATCGGGTTCTTCGTCGTCGATGCGCGTTTCGACGGCGGCGACAAGCTTGTCGTCATGGGCTCCGAAATGGAGGTCGGAGAGGTGGATCAGTTTCGTCATCGCTCAATCAACGCCTCCGCGGCGCTCGGGTTCAAAGGGCGAGCAGCATCGTCAATTTCACGTCGATCCCGACGCCCGCCGCGCGCTTCGCTACGACCAGAGCGGGGATGTCGGCGCGGGCGACGAGATGGACCTCGATGTCTTCATGTTCGGTGCCGCCGCCACCGCCAATTTTGCTGAGGCCGGTCGCGCGGACCAGGGAAAATCCTTCCGCGACCATTCCGGGCGATGAATAAAATTCGCCGATGCGCTCGATGTGCCTGGCGGTGTAGCCGGTCTCTTCCTCGAGCTCCTTGATCGCGGTCCCCTCGACGGTCGCATTTTCGTCTTCGTCGCCGACCAGGCCGGCGGGAAGCTCGAGGCAGCGGCGGCCGATCGGCACCCGTTCCTGTTCGATCAGGACGACCTTGCCGTCGACTTCGGCAAGGATGACCACGGCGCGGATATCGCGCGTCCGGCTGGCATATTCCCAGCGGCCGTTGCGGATGGCGCGGATATATTTGCCAGCCCACATGACCTCGGGCCGACCATCGGCGATGTCGTCGCTCATAGCTCGATGAGCTTGTCGGGGATTTCGTTCGTGTCCTGGGGACTGCGCGGGAAGTCCGCGGCGAGGATCCGGCCGACATGCTCGATCGCCGCGCATACCCCTTCGGCGGGCCGGCCTGAACGGACTTCAGCAAGCATGACCGCCATCGCTTGGGCCCAGGTGTCGGGGTCGGTCCGGGCGGTAATCGCTTCATCGCCGATGATCTCGGCGCGGCGCTCGGCCAGCGACAAATAGATGAGGATTCCAGTTCTGCCTGCGGTCCTGCGTTCGGCGGCGGTCTTGAACAATATGATGGCGCGTCGGCGAACCCGGCGGGTCTTGGTCGGTCCCGGAGTCAGCGCGAGGCGCAGCGGCATCCATTTCATAAGGAACAACACCGCGAGGAATTTGAGCAGCGCGATCCCGAGCAACAAGGTGAGCAGCTCACCCAGTGCAGGCGCGAAGGTCCAGCCCATCAGCCGGTCCCACCACCAGCCCAGCCAATCGGGCTTCACCGCGAAGACGGCCAGGACCAGGAACAGCACCGCAATCGCACAATGCAGACCGACGTCGTGATAGGCATCGGATTGCTCGGCTGTCACCGCCAGAATCTCGCCGCTGGTGCCTGCTTCGGCGGCGGCAATCGCCGCGCTGACCTTGACGTGGTCGCTGTCGCTTAATCGTCTTACCATGATCCCCCCGCGCCGCCGCCGCCAAATGATCCGCCGCCGCCAGAGAACCCACCGCCGCC
>JACDEB010000075.1 GCA_013816595.1 Sphingomonas sp.
GCGCTTGCCCCCGGCAAGGACCCGGGCGCCCTTCTTGCGCGCGTCCTCGACCAGCGCCTCGACCGCGTCGGGACGGCGGGCGTTGGCGAGCGGGCCCATGCGGCTGTCGGAATCGAGGCCGTCGCCGATCGTGACCTGCTCAGTGCGTGCCGCAAAGCCCTTCAGAAAGGCCTCGTAAATCCCGCTCTGGACGTAGAAACGGGTCGGCGAAACGCACACCTGACCAGCGTTACGGAATTTCTGCGGGACGACCATGTTGAGCGTCTTTTCAAGGTCGCAATCGTCGAAAATCAGGACCGGCGCGTGGCCGCCAAGCTCCATCGTCACCCGCGTCATGCTGTCGGCGCACAATTTCATCAGATGCTTGCCGACATTCGTTGATCCGGTGAAGCTGACCTTGCGGATGACGCGGCTGGCGATGAGCGTGCGGCTGACCAGATCGCTGTCGCCGTGGACCAGCTGGGCGACGCCGCTGGGAATGTCGGCATCGGCCAAAGCGCGGAACAATTCGGTGGTGCAGCCCGGCGTTTCATGCGGCGGGCGCGAAATCACCGTGCACCCAGCAGCCAGCGCGGCGGAGACCTTCTTGGCCAGCAGATAGATTGGGAAATTCCACGGCGTGAAGGTCGCGGTCGGGCCGACCGGCTGGCGGATGACCCGGCTCAGCTGGCCCGCCGGGCGCACCAGCGTGCGGCCGTAATCGCGCTTGGCGTCTTCGGCGTACCAGTCGAACAATTGCGCCGACCCAAGCACTTCGGCCTTGGCCTCGGCGAGGACCTTGCCCTGTTCCTGGGTCAGGGTCCGGGCGATGAGGTCGGCGCGTTCGCGCAGCAGCTTGGCCGCCTTGTGGAGGATCGCACCGCGTTTCTCGACGTCGGTCGACCGCCATTCGGGCCACGCCCGGGTGCTCGCCGCAAGCGCTTCCTCAAGGTCGGCGGCGGTGGCGTAAGGAACGTCGGCGATTCCCTCGGCGTTGACGGGGTTGACGAGCCTGTGGCTGTCGCGGCCTTCGCCCGATTTCCACACGCCGTCGATGAAGAGTTTGAGATCTGTTTCATAGCCCATGGGGAGCCAGATAGGCCCGGCTTGATGGACCTGCAACGGGCGGCTAGTCGATTGCAGGACAGGAGCGACAAATGACCAAGCAGGAACTGGTTGCAAAAATGCAGGAGGCCGAGGCGTGGATCCCGGGCAAGACGGTCAAGATCGATTTCGGCGACCAGGGTCTGATCATGCTCGATGGCGGAGCGGGCTCGGTGACCGAGGCCGACGGCGATGCCGACACCATTATCAAGGTCGGCTGGGACGACTGGCAGCAGCTCGCTTCGGGCCAGCTCGACGGAATGACCACCTTCATGATGGGCAAATTGAAGGTCGAGGGCGATATGTCCAACGCCATGCAATTGCAGAGCGTGCTGAGCAAATTGAAAGGATGATCGCGAGCCGGCCAACGAGACGGTCATGACTCCGGCCGGTCCGGTCAATCTGGTCGAAGCAGTTCCCGCGGTCGACGACGGCGATACTTTGGTCGGGGCGCTTCGCACCAAGCTCGGCGAAACCCGCGAGAGCATCGGCGCGACCGCCACCTATCTGGCCGCGTTCAACGATCTCGACGGCGACGGGACGAAGGAAGGGCTGCTCTACCTGATCGACCCGGCGTCATGCGGTTCGGGCGGCTGCTCGCTCTATGTGTTTCAGGGCAATGGCAAAGGCGGCTGGACGATCAGCGATACCATCGGTCCGGCGCAGCTGCCGGTGTTCAAACTCGACCACAAAACCGACAAATGGGCCGACCTCGGGGTGTCGGTATCGGGCGGCGGGATCCCGGCCGCGCTGATGGCCGTACCCCATGGTGCAAGGGGCTATGCGCCCAATCCGACGGTTGATCCGGCCAAGCCGACCGAGGCCGCCGGTGCACTGCTGCTGATCGCCGACGACAAGGCCAAGGCGCGCGCGGTGCGCAAGGGCTAGAGCGGCCAACCGTCGGCCTTGAGCGGCGCCACCCGGTCGCGCGCGACCGGGGCGGTGAGTCCGCCGACCAGCTCGAGCCGGAGTCCGCGGCCTTCACGGCGCTTGCCGATGACGCAATTGCGCATCACCCACCAGCTGCGGTGGACCCGGGTCCCATTGGCGCCATCGAGCTCGCGCGCAGCATCCGCCATGCGCATCAGGATTAGTGTGCTGGCACCGTCGCGGCCATGGGCGCGGACGTAATGATCCTCCATCTCCAGCGCTACCAACTGGCCGTTCCAGGCTGGCGGCAGACGGTCCAAAAACGGCGCGCTGGAGGCGCTTTGCGCGAGGCTCTCGCCGCGCTCGTCGGGCGCCGCTCCTTGGCCGAGCAGGGTGAAGAACAAGGCAATGACCGAGCCGACGATCACGACATTTGAATAGAGATCGAACCAGCCATCGAGGCTCGGCCAATGACCGGGACGGACACCGCCCAAAAAGCCCATCGCGATCGTTGCCGGAAGGGCGGCGACGACGATACCGGCGGCGAGCGCGACGAAGCTGTGGAAATGCAGGCGCTCGGCGAGACGGGCGCTGATCGCGGTGAGCGGGCGGAAGAAGCCGTAGCCGATGAAGGTCGCGGGCAACCAATAAGCGAGGCGAACCGCAAAGCTGCCGATCGAGAAGCTGCCGAACGGCCCAAGCGCCGCGAGCACAATCGCGATTCCCACCAGAATCGCCAGTTCAACCAGGATTTCACGAAGGCTGGGCAAGTCCACTCCTGACAATTCGCGCATCGTCAATCGGCCAAAGACACTGATGACGAAGCGGTTGGGACGATTAGCGCAGACCGGCTTGCGGGCAAAGCGGCACGCGCCAAGGTAGCTCCATTCGCTGACTGACAGGGACAATCGACCGCCATGACCGCCACATCCGCACTCACCGCCTTTGCACTCACCCGCCAGAAAATGGACTTTCCCCCGGCTGCGCGGATCGCGATGGCGAGCGCCGCTGGAGGATTGTTCGCACTGTCGCTCTACGTCTTCATGCGCTGGTTCCTGGGCTATTCGCCGCCGACGCCGTGGGTGCGCGATGCAGCGCTCGCAATGCACCTCGTGACGGTCATCCCGGCGCTTCCGCTCGGCGCTTATGTCCTGCTGTCAAAAAAAGGCGGGTCGCGCCACAAGCTGCTCGGCAAAATCTGGCTCGGCCTGATGCTGACTACCGCCATCGCGACGTTGTTCATCCGCAACATCAATCACGGCCAGTTCAGCTGGATCCATCTGTTCACCTTGCTGACGTTCATCGCCATTCCCCAGGCGATCATCAGCGCGCGTCAGGGCAAGATCGAGCAGCACAAGAAGCATTTGCGCAACTTTTTCCTCGGCTCGCTGGTGATCGCCGGAGCGTTCACCTTCATCCCCGGGCGGACGATGTGGCAATGGGCGTTCGGCGATCCCGTGGCGGTGCAGCCGTCACACGGTTGACCGCTTGCGCTCGTCCGCTTTAGGGCGCTCGGTAGAGGAGCAGGAGCGGACATGGCGAAGAAAATCTATCCCGATGCGCAAAGCGCGCTTGAGGGGTTGCTTCACGACGGCATGACCATCGCCGCCGGCGGGTTCGGGCTGTGCGGGATTCCCGAACGGTTGATCGACGCCATCGTCGCCTCGGGCGTCAAGGATCTGACCATCGCCAGCAACAATGCCGGGATCGACGGCGAAGGGCTCGGCAAATTGCTGCGCACGCGCCAGGTCAAGAAAATGATCAGCTCCTACGTCGGCGAGAACAAGGAGTTCGAGCGGCAATATCTGGCGGGCGAACTCGAGGTCGAATTCTGCCCGCAGGGGACATTGGCCGAGCGGATGCGCGCCGGCGGCGCGGGGATCCCGGGTTTCTACACGAAGACCGGGGTCGGAACGCAGGTCGCCGAGGGCAAGGAAGTCAAAAGCTTCGACGGCCCAAATGGACAGGAGGATTATATCCTCGAACGCGGCATCCGCGCCGATCTGTCGATCATCAAAGGGTGGAAGGCGGACGAGGCCGGCAATCTCGTCTTTCGCAAGACCGCGCGCAACTTCAACCAGCCGGCCGCGACTTGCGCCAAGATTTGCGTCGCCGAGGTCGAGGAAATCGTTGCGGTTGGAGCGCTCGACGGTGACTGCATCCACGTCCCGAGCATCTACGTGAAGCGGCTGGTGCTGGGCGGCCCCTATGACAAGAAAATCGAATTCGTGACGACGCGTGAAAGAGAGAACGCCTGATGCCCTGGACCCGCGACCAGATGGCCGCCCGCGCCGCGAAGGAATTGCGCGACGGTTATTACGTCAATCTTGGAATCGGCATTCCGACTTTGGTGGCAAACAATATCCCCGCCGGGATGGAGGTCACGTTGCAGTCGGAAAACGGAATGCTCGGGATCGGGCCGTTCCCGTATCCGGACGAGGTCGATGCGGACCTCATCAACGCCGGCAAGCAGACCATCAGCGAACTCGATAGCTCATCCTATTTCTCGTCGTCGGACAGTTTCGCGATGATCCGCGGCGGACATATCGATCTGACCGTGCTCGGCGCGATGGAGGTCGACGAAAGCGGCGACATCGCCAATTGGATGATCCCGGGCAAGATGATCAAGGGCATGGGCGGGGCGATGGACCTGGTCGCGGGCGTCAAGAAGATCATCGTCGTGATGGAACATGTGTCGAAAAACGGCGACCCCAAGTTCATCCCCACATGCACGCTTCCGCTGACCGGCAAGAATGTCGTCGACATGATCATCACCGACCTCGCGGTGTTCCAGCGGCCCGACCATGACAGTCCGTTCAAGCTGATCGAGCTCGCGCCCGAAGTGACCGCTGCGGATGTGCGCGGGAAAACCACCGCGCATTACGTCGAATAAAGGGTTTTCGCCTTATTTGGTGAAGCTGATCCAGGTCGTTCGAACGCCACTGACCGGCGATCCGGGGGCAAGCGCGACGAGCTGGTGGTAATCCTGCTTGATCTTGGCGCATCCAAGATCGCCGAGCGCATTGCCGTGGCCGGTCGTGATCGCGCGGCAATCGAGCGGCTTGCCGGACGCGTCGACAAGCACTGCATATTTGACCGAGACCGGGCTCGTCACCCCCTCCGAAAGCTTGTTCAGGCTGACCTCGAAATCCGGACCGACCTCGCTCTGCGACCAATTATCGGGATCGAGCGCCCAGTTCACCCGGCTGGTATAGACGCCGTAAGTTGGCCGGCCGGTGCGAAATTTGCGGCGTCATCTGGGGCGTGTGGATCGCCCATGAGCCTGAGGTCCACCGCGCTCATGTCGGCCAGCTCCTGCGCTGGTGGGAGGAGGGGCGGATCAAGCCCCAGGTCAATGCTACCTATACATTGGCCCGGGCGGGCGAAGCGATTGCCGCGCTTGGCAACCGCAGCGCGATCGGCAAGCTGGTGGTGACGCTGGACTGAAGCGGCGCTCCATCCTATCTGCGCCTCCACAGATGCAAAGGATGGACATGAGCGGATTCGACGATCGCGAACGGGCATTCGAGACCAAGTTCGCGCATGACGAGGAAATGAAGTTCCGGATCACCGCACGGCGCAACCGCCTGCTCGGCGAATGGGCGGCGCGGCTGATGGGACTGAGCGCGGCGGAGTCCGAATCCTATGCCAAGGACGTGGTCCGCTCCGACTTCGAGGAAGCCGGCGACCATGATGTCATTCGCAAGGTGCTTGGCGACCTCACCACCGCCGGCATCGATGCCAGCGAGGAGGCCATTTCCGAAGCGTTGCGCAACAAGGAAATCGACGCCCGCCGCCAGATTATCGAGGCCACCAACCTGTGACCGGCCGGTCTCGCTGATGGCGATGCGCGCGGAGGAGATCGAGGCGATGATCCTTGATGCATTCCCCGATTCGGTGGTCGAAATCCGCGACCAGGCCGGCGATGGCGATCATTATTCGGCGCGGGTCATCAGCCCGTCGTTCGCGGGCATGAGCAGGGTCCGCCAGCACCAGGCGATTTACGCGGCACTCAAAGGCAAAATGGGCACCGACCTCCACGCATTGCAGCTGGAGACGATCGTCCCGTCAGGAGAACATCAATGAGCGATTCCACGAACCGCATCGACGCTTTGGTCAAAGCCAATGACGTCGTCCTGTTCATGAAGGGCACGGTGTTGTTCCCGCAATGCGGTTTTTCGAGCCGGGCGGTGGCGATCCTCGAGCGGCTCGGCCAGACGTTCGAGACGGTCGATGTCCTTCAGGATCCGGAACTCCGCCAGGGCATCAAGGAGTATAGCGACTGGCCGACGGTCCCACAGCTTTACGTGCGCGGCGATTTCGTCGGCGGATCCGACATCATGATGGAAATGTTCGAAAGCGGCGAGCTGCAGGCCTTGTTCGAACAAGCCTGACACAAAAAAGGGGCGGTTGAGAGGGACCAGAGTAACCGCTCAACCGCCCGTGTTGGTTTGTGGAACCAAGTGGACCCGCTTATTGTAGCAATCAGCGTGCCAATTCCACTTTTTGGCGCATTTCTGCGACAAACTCGGTCAGCGCAAATGGAGATGTCGGCGAATGCGTAAAGTTTCCCGACAGTCACAAGGCGATTCCGCCGGACGGTTGTTTTGCGACCTGACCCAAAGCTGGTCGGAGCAGGGCGGGGGCGTTCGCACCTATCTCGTCAACAAGCGCAGCCACATCATCGAGCGCGGCCGCGACCGCCATTTGCTGATCGTTCCCGGCGCTACCGACGCTGTCGTCGAGGACGGACGCGCAATTACGGTGACCATCGCCTCGCGCCATGTCCCTGGAAGCCCCAATTACCGGCTGCTGCTGCGAAGCACCGCCGTTCGCGCCGCGCTCGAGCGGTTCAAGCCCGACGTGATCGAATGCCAGGACGCTTATAATCTGCCGTGGGCGGCGATCGCCTTTCGCAAGCACCATCCGCGAACCGCTTTGGTCGCATCGTACATGACCGATTTCCCGACCGTCTATGTCGCCCGTCCGCTGGCGCGGCTGGTTGGAAGCACGGCTTCGGCTGCCCTTGGCAAAATCGGCTATTCCTATCTCGAGCGGCTCTACAATCGCTTCGATGCGACCTGCGCATTGAGCGAAGCGGGCGGAGCCGCCAAACTTCGGGCGCTTGGCGTGGAACGGGTCGAAGTTACTCCCTTGGGGGTCGAGCTCGACGAATTTTCGCCCGCCAAGCGCGATCCCGCCCTGCGCCGCGAGCTCGGCCTTGCCGACGGCCAGCCGCTGCTGATCTACGCCGGGCGACTGGATGGCGAAAAGAAGCCCGACGTTGTGGTCGACTCCTTTCGCCGACTTCCGGCTGAGCTCGGCGCGCAGCTGGTGCTGATCGGCGACGGGCCGCTCCGCCACACCATCGCCGAACTTGGCGACAAGCGCATCCATCTGCCCGGCTTCGTCTCCGGCCGGGCCGAACTGGCGCGCTGGCTGGCGAGCGCCGACATCTATGTTTCAGCTATGGCCGACGAAACCTTCGGGGTGTCGATCGTCGAGGCCCAGGCGTCGGGGCTTCCGGTAGTCGGCGTTGCCGCCGGGGCGATGATCGACCGCGTCAGCGCCGCGACCGGACGACTCGGCCC
>JACDEB010000076.1 GCA_013816595.1 Sphingomonas sp.
GCACCGGGCGCGGCGAAATGGCGCCGTTCAGCGACCTTGATCTGATGTTCCTGACTGCAACCGCGCCGACGCCCGCACAGCAAAACGCGGCCGAAGCGATCCTCCATCTGCTGTGGGACCTGAAGCTCAAGGTCGGCCATTCGGTCCGCTCGGTCGATCAATTGCTCAAGCTCGCCAAAAGCGACATGTCGGTCCGCACCGCCTTTCTCGAGGCACGCTTGCTATGGGGCGACGATCAATTGTTGGCGCTCGCCCAGCAACGTTTCCGCAAGGAGATCGTCGCCGGCAGCGCGGCGCAGTTCGTCGCCGCCAAGCTCGCCGAGCGCGATGCGCGCCACCTGCGCATGGGCGACAGCCGCTATGTCGTCGAACCCAACGTCAAGGACGGCAAGGGGGCGTTGCGCGATCTCCACACGCTCTATTGGATCGGCAAATATGTCCACGGCGTCGAGCGTCCCGCCGACCTCATCGCCGCCGGCCTGTTTTCCGCCGCCGAGTTCCGCGCGTTCGAGCGTGCCGAGCGCTTCTTCTGGTCGGTGCGTTGCCATTTGCACTTGGCTGCCGGGCGCGCCGAAGAGCGGCTCGGCTTCGAATATCAGCCGCGTATCGCGGAGATCATGCATTACGCCGAGCGCCCGGGGAAATCCGCGGTCGAGCGCTTCATGCAATTCTATTTCATCAACGCGCGCAACGTCGGCGACCTGACCGGGCTGTTCCTCGCCCAGCTCGACGAGCAATTGGGCAAGAAGGGCTTTCGCTTCGCGCTGCCAACCATCCGCCGAAGGCCGAAACGGCTGGCCGGCTTCGTCCTCGATCGCGGCCGGATATCGATTCCCGGCGATAACTTTTTCCGCGCGGATCCGGTGCGGTTGATCGAATTGTTCGCGATCGCCGCTCGCGAACGGCTCGAGATTCATCCGCTGGCGATGCGCTCCGCGACCCGCAAGGCAGCGCTGATCGACCGCAAGGTGCGTCAGGACGAGCGCGCCAATGCCTTGTTCCTGGATGTGCTGACGTGCCGCAATTCGCCCGAGACGGTGCTTCGCTGGATGAACGAAGCCGGGGTGTTCGGCCGCTTCGTGCCCGATTTCGGCCGCGTCGTCGCGCAGATGCAGTTCGACATGTACCACCATTATACGGTCGACGAACATTCGATCCGAGCAATCGGATTGCTGGCGCAGATCGAGCGCGGCGAGCTCAAGTCCGACCATCCGCTGTCGACCGCCTTGTTCGGCCAGATCGCGTCGCGCCGCGTGCTCTATGTCGCGGTTCTACTGCACGATATCGCCAAGGGGCGCGGCGGCGACCATAGCGAACTCGGCGCGGACATCGCGCTCAAGCTGGGCCCGCGCTTCGGGCTCGACGCGGCGGAGACCGAGACCGTCGCCTGGCTCGTACGCCATCATTTGCTGCTGTCCGCGACCGCCTTCAAGCGCGACCTCGCCGATCCCAAGACGATCGCCGATTTCATCGCCATCGTCCAAAGCCCGGAGCGGCTGCGGCTGCTGCTGATCCTGACCGTAGTCGATATTCGAGCTGTCGGGCCGGGCATCTGGACCGACTGGAAGCGCACCCTTTTGCGCGGGTTGTTCGAGGCCGCCGAGGAGCGCCTCCGCCTAGGCCACAAGCAGCATGGCCGGAGCGAGCTGGTCAGCGACCGTCGCGGCGCGCTCGCCATGCAACTCGGTTGGAACGCCAGGGCCGCTTCGGCGCACGGCCGCCGCCTGCCCGACAGTTACTGGCTTGCCGAACCGCTCGAATGGCAGGTCGCCAACGCCCGCCAAATCGCCGAAGCCGAAGCGCGCATCGGCGATCCCCGGCCAAGCGTCGAAATCGCCGACGATCCGATCAGCGGAGCGACCCGGGTCAGCATCTTCATGCCCGATCGCAACGGCCTGTTTTATCGTATCTGCGCGGGGCTTGCCGGCGCCGGCGCCAACATCCTCGATGCGCGGATCCACACCACCCGCGACGGCATGGCGCTCGACAATTTGCTAATCGTCAATGGCCGCGGCCAGCCCTATTCCGACCGCCGCTTGCGCGCGCGCCTCGACCGGGCGTTGAAGGACAGCCTGAACAGCGACGTCGAGCCGGCGCTACCCGAAATGCAGCGGACTGCGCGCCGCCTCAATGCCTTTGCGATCGCGCCCTCGGTCGCAATTTCCGACAAGGCTTCGTCACGAACCACGGTGGCGGAGGTCAATGCAATCGACCGGCCGGCTCTGCTCGCCGCGCTGACCGCCGCGATCCACGCTTTGGATCACCGCATCCACAGCGCTCATATCGCGACCTATGGCGAACGCGCGGTCGATGTATTTTACCTCACCCGAAGCGACGGCAAGAAACTGCGCTCCGCCGATCGCGAGGGATTGCGCCGGGCGCTGCTCGACGCTGCAAGCGCAGCGGAAACCGAGGTCGCCTGAGCAAGGGAAAAAGGCCCCGCCGTCACCGGCGAGGCCTCCCCCATCGTCGCATTCAAATGACTTATTTGCCGCGTTCGGGCGCCGGTGCCGGTGGTGGCGGCGGAGGCGGCGGCGCCGGGCAGGCGTCGGTCGCCAGGATCACCGATCCATCCGGGCAGGTCTGGGTTGCCGGCGGCGGCGGTGGTGGCGGCGGCGCGGGCATCGGCGCTACCGGCTCCATGCGCGGGGCTGGCGACCATTTGTAGCGCAGAGTCGCGCCAAACGTGCGCGGTTCGCCAAGGAAGGCCCCGTACAGCTGGGTCGACACCGGATAGAAACCGGCCTCGACTCCGCGCTGAGTGCCGCTGCCCTGCAACGGCGCATCGAACGCGACCTGCTTATACTTGGTGTTGAACACATTCTGGGTCCACAATTCGAGCGCCCAATGTTCGTTCGGACCGCGCACACCGACGCGGGCATTGACCAACGTATAGGCCTTCTGCTTCTTCTCGATGTCGAGGTCGGAGCCGGTATTGTAGCTCGAGCTGTGGCGGCCATCGACGTAGAACAAGGCGTGCATGCCATTGCTTCCGATCGGCGGAGTCCAGCCGAGCGATCCCGTCATGGTGAAGTAGGGCGCGTTGGAAATCCGCCGTCCCGGCAATTGGAACAGTGCCGGGATCAGCGCATTGCCGCTGGTTCCGATGAGGTTCTTGCGATAGCGCGTGTCGACCAAGGTGACACCGAGCGCGCCGTTGACGTCGCGCATCGGCCGGAAGAAGGTCTCGACCTCAAGACCGCGCGAGCGAACGCCTGGCTTGGCCTTGCCGCCGCACGCAACCGGGACCGCGCTGTTGTCGGTATCGGCCCCGTTGAGACTCTCAGAGCAGCTGTTGATGTTCTCGACGACGAAATTGACGCCGTTGAAGGTGTTGAGCTGGAAGTTTTTGAAGTCCTGCTGGAACAGCGCGACGTTGACGTCGAAGCCGCGGCCATTGAACTTGGCGCCCAATTCATAAGCGTCGACCAGTTCCGGTTTAAAACGCAATTTGTTAAGATCGACGGCACCGAAAGTGAGCCCGGCGCGGTCGAGGTTGAACCCGCCCGCTTTATAGCCGCGCGAGAAGCTGATGTAGGTCAGCAGATTGTCCATCGGCTTGTAGCTGAGGACCGCGGTGCCGGTAAACTTATTCTCTTTCTCCAGCCCGCCGCCGTAGGTTCCGTTGACCGAATTGAGAACGCACGGAGCACCGCCGAGCGGGGTCAGCACCGAATTGGCGAGCGCGGTCGCGAGGCCGACCACTGCCGGCGTCAACGCGCCGTAGATGGAGGGATCGGCCGTCGCCGCCGCCGCCAGCTGACGCAGCCGGACGATATTGCCGACATAGGCCGCGCACACGCTGGTGCTGTTGAGGTCGGCGCTGAGCTTCTTGTTATCGACTGTGTAGCGCGCTCCAAGGGTCAGCGAGAGCTGATCGGTGATATTGACTATATTATGGGTGAAGAGCGCGTAATTGGTGCCCTTCTGTTTGAAGATGTCGCGCGTGGTCTGGTTCGACAGCGGCGTATTGACGACCTGTCCGGCGATTGCTCCGATGACGATCGGATAAGCGGCCGCGGGGATGCCGGCGAAGGCCGGGTTGGTCGACAATTGCTTGAACACGAAGCCCTGAGCGAACGGGTTGAGCAGATTATATCCCGGGAACGCCGCCAAAGCGGGGCTCGAGGCGCGGACCAAGGTCCCGAAATAAAGGTCGCCATCGGCACCGATCGACAGATCGTCCCGGCGAGTCAGCTTTTCGTTCGAATAAAATCCGCCAACGAGCCAATCGAGGTGATTGTTGAAGGTCGTTCCCTGGAGCCTCAATTCCTGCGTGAAAATGCTGAACTTGTTGCCGAAATTGCCATTATCGTCGCGATAGATGATATCGAGATTGTTGAAATCGGTATCCTGTCCGCCAACGTATTTGTTGGAGCGGAACGCGGAAATCGAGGTCAGCTTGGCGCCCCCGAAATCGTAATTCAGTTCCGCCGAAACGCCGCCATCATTGACGTCCGAGCGATACGAACGGCCGGGCGTGATCGACACCCGGCGCTTGTACGGATCGTCATTGATGATCCCGCCGAGCGAGCGCTCGAGCGCGGCAATTGTCGAAGGGGTGCGGCCGGCCGCAGAAAAATTGCTCGCCGGTAAATAGACCGCGGCGCAGCATTCTTCGCGCTGCTGCGAATAATCGGCGATCAGCCGCATGGTGAAATTGTCGTTCGGCTCGAACAGGATCTGGCCGCGCAGCAGGAAGCGATCGCGGTCATTGACACGGCGCCCGGAAATCACGTCCTTGAGGAAGCCGTCGCGCTTGACATAAACGCCGTCGATCCGCGCTGCGACGGTCTCGCCCAAAGGCACGTTGACCGAGCCATCGACGCGGCGATAGCCGTAATTGCCGATCGACAAGGCGCCGGCGACAAAGGTGGTGAACTGGGGCTTGGCGGTGATTACCGAGATCACGCCGGCCGAAGCGTTGCGGCCGAACAACGTGCCCTGCGGCCCGCGCAACACTTCGATCCGGTCGAGCGGCCCGAGTTCGGTCAAGGCAACGCCGGTGCGCGAACGGTAGACGCCGTCGATATAGGTCGCGACCGAGCCTTCGAGGCCGGGGTTGTCGCCAACCGTTCCGATGCCGCGGATACGAGCGGTCGCGGCGCCGCCTTCGGAGGTCGTCGAGGACACCAGCAAGGACGGCGACAATTGGGTCAGCGCGCGAAGATCGGTCGCGCCGCTGTTCTGGAGCGTGTCCGCGATGATCGCGCTGACCGCCATCGGAACGTCGGACAAGGCCTGGTTACGGCGGGTCGCGGTGATGATGATGTTGCCGGTATCGACCGGCTGCTGTTCCTGGGCTGTATTGTCGACAGCGGCGGCATCGCCGGCGGACGCACCCTCGGTCGGAGTCGCAGCACTCTGGGTAGTATCGGGCTGGGTTGGCTGGGTCGCCGGCTGCTGCGCCATTGCAGGAGTCGACACTATGAACAGGCCGGCGGAAGCCAGCCACATGGACTTGCGGATCATTCCCGTTCCCCCTCTCAAGGACTTTCCCTCGACAATAACGACGAAAGGCTAATCCTCATCGGGAACCGGCGGAAGCATTTGTTTGGTTCGCGGCGAACGATTGCTGCGGTGCTGCAGCACATTTGCAACAATGTCAGCAAGGGCTGCTAACATGCTGCACTGCACAATTATTTTGGCGACAACACCATCAGCATCTGCCGACCTTCCATGCGCGGATGGGCTTCGACCTTGGCGATGTCGGCGGTCTGTTCCTGGACCCGGCGGAGCACCGCCATGCCCAGTTCGCCATGGGCCATTTCGCGCCCGCGGAACCGCATCGTGACCTTGACCTTGTCACCGTCCTCGATGAACTCGACGACCTTCTTCATCTTGGTGTCATAATCGTGGTCGTCGATGTTGGGACGCATCTTGATCTCCTTGATCTCCTGCGTCTTCTGCTTCTTGCGCTGCTCGGCGGCCTTTTTCTGCGCTTCGTATTTATGGCGGCCGATATCCAGAAACTTGGCGACCGGCGGATCGGCATTGGGCGAAATCTCAACCAGGTCGAGCCCCACCCCGGCAGCCTGCTCGATCGCCTCCTTGGTATACATCACGCCCAGATTTTCGCCGTTTTCGTCGATCACCCGCACCTTCTGGGACTGGATGAACTCGTTGTAACGGGGGCCGGTGAATTGCGGCGGCGCCTGCGGACGGCGCGGATAGGGCGGTGGTATAGCGTGGTCTCCTGACGTGATGTCTCTAGGGTCGAGCAGTTAGGCGCTGCGCCGCCCAATGGAAAGTGCGGGCCTCGCCCCGACGACGTTTTTGCGGGCGGCTGTCGCGGCGGCGCATCAACGCTTGAGGTCGGGCGGGACCGCTTCGGCGGCGAACATGGCCACCGCCGCGTCGAGGCTCATGACCTTCTGATGCTCGTCGCTGCCGAGGCGGCGGACGGCGACACTGCCTTCCTCGGCCTCACGCTTGCCGACGACCAGCAGCAGCGGGACCTTGGCCAGGCTGTGCTCGCGCACCTTGTAATTGATCTTTTCGTTGCGCAGGTCGGTCTCGACCCGAAGGCCGGCCGCGGCGAGCTTCTCCGCCACGACCTTGGCATAATCATCGGCGTCGCTGACGATCGTCGCGACCACCGCCTGCACGGGCGACAGCCACAGCGGGAATTTGCCCGCATGGTGCTCGATCAAGATGCCGATGAAGCGCTCGAAGGTGCCGAGGATTGCGCGGTGGAGCATCACCGGGCGGTGTTTCTCGCCATCCTCGCCGACATAGGACGCGTCGAGTCGTTCAGGGAGCACGGTGTCGGTCTGGATCGTGCCGACCTGCCACGTGCGCCCGATCGCGTCGGTTAGATGGAATTCGAGCTTGGGTGCGTAGAATGCGCCTTCGCCGGGCAGTTCTTCCCAGCCATATTCGGGCGTGTCGCGCCCAGCCGCCTTGACCGCATCGCGCAAGCTCTGCTCCGACCAGTCCCACATCGCGTCCGAGCCGAAGCGTTTGTCGGGCCGCAAGGCGAGCTTGATCGCATAAGTGTCGAAACCCAGCTCGCGATAGACGCTGTCGAGCAAGTCGCAGAAGTCGCGCACTTCCTCGATCAACTGATCCTCGCGGCAAAAGATGTGCGCGTCGTCCTGGGTGAACTGGCGCACGCGGAGGATGCCGTGGAGCGCGCCATGCGGCTCATTCCTGTGGCAGCAGCCGAATTCGGCCATGCGCAGCGGCAAGTCGCGATAGCTGGTGATCCCTTGCTTGAAAATCAGCACATGCGCCGGACAGTTCATCGGCTTGAGCGCCATCAGGTCGCCGGTCCCGGCGAGCACCGGCACATCGTCGTCGACGTTGGGAATCTCGTCCGGGACGACGAACATATTCTCGCGATACTTGCCCCAATGGCCCGACCGCTCCCACTGCCGCGCGTCCATCAGCTGCGGGGTCTTGACCTCTTCATACCC
>JACDEB010000077.1 GCA_013816595.1 Sphingomonas sp.
CCTCCGGGGTTGCGGACCGTTTTCCCTGCATGGCAATCAAACGCGCGCTATTTCTGTCCTGTATTCTGATGGCGACCGCCGGCGTTGCGGAGGCGCAAGCCCCGCCGGGTCCCGTCACGCCCCCGACCGCGCCGCCATCGGCCTCGCGCATCGCCAATTGCGCGCCGATGCAACCACTGCCGCATTCCGGCACCGCGGCGCCGGAAGGCGCCACCACCGGCCAGCGCGCAGAGCCGCTCGGCGATAAACTGGCGCGCTCGGATGGCGTGCTATGCCCGCCCGCCGGCATTGATCCGGAAATGCACGCGCCGGCGCCGGAAGGCGGCAAAACGCCGGTGATTCCACCGCCCGGCAGCCCCGGCGGCGATCCCTCGATCCGGCCTAAATAGCGCCGTTGGCAGGCACTATTCGCGCGGGGCCGGTTTGCTTGACAGGTCGGCGACCGACTCCTTATATGCCGCGCGTTCGCGACTGCGGCATAAAAGCCGTGACAGTGAACCGTGGCGAGGTAGCTCAGCTGGTTAGAGCACGGGAATCATAATCCTGGGGTCGGGGGTTCGAGTCCCTCTCTCGCTACCACCTTTCCCCACACTCCTCGAACGTTGGTGGGGAACGCAGTTTCGTGCAGTAAGGCGGTTAAGCGCCCGGCGATTTCGACTGTGACGCCGCCTGGCCGCGAAGGGTCTCTAAATACCGTCACTGTCTCAACGAGGTCTCGAATTGCTTCCGTCGCCTCGGAGTCTCCAGCGTTGATTCCTTTCGACAGCGCGTCTTGAAGTTGGACAAGCTGCTGCTCATAGCGTGCCAGGACGGCCGGATGGAGCGAGATAACGTCGGAGGCCGTGGGTTCGACGCTCAAATCCCCCGTAATTTTTCTGCGCTCTTCGTCCAAGAGACTCGAGCGAGGGCCCAAGACCGCCGGGTCGCCGTGACCCTTTGCGATCGCATCGACGAGCCGATCAATCTCACGCTTGATTTGGCCGAGTCGCAGCTCGAGGTGAGCCCGCTTGGCATTCGACTTGGCTGCGAGACGTTTACGCTCATCGTGATAAGTGCGCACATATTCGGCGATCACGCTCGGATGCCGCATCTCAGCCTCTAAGCCAGAAAGAACTGCGCTTTCCACGGTGGCGAGATAAAATGTCTTTGCATCGCGACATGTGCCGCTTTCCGTGGCTGCCGAACAACGGATGCGGATGCGGCGCGACTTATCCCTGCCGCTTGTTGACATACCTGCACCACAGGATCCGCACCGGAGGAGACCCGACAACATGTGGCGCGGCCGCCGCTGTCGGTTTGGGAGGGTTTGGCCGCGCGCTTTTTTCCGGTTCTGTGCGGCGTCAAAAAGCGTTTGAGGGATTACGCGGAGATCCGGCACGTCCGTAGTCTGCCACTCGCTTTTGGCGTTTGGGCGCGAGAGCCGCTTGCCCGTGTCGGGGTCTTTGATCATCCTCACTTTATTCCAGACAAGGCGCCCCGCGTAGAGTTCATTCTGGATTATGCCCGTGCCGCGCTGCAGGTTGCCGTTAATCGTCGAGGCGTTCCATGAGCGCCCGCGCGGCGGCGATACGTTTTCATTGTTAAGATCGTAAGCGATTTCACGAGGTGTCCTTCCTTCAACGTATTCCTCGAAAATACGCCGGACGATTCTCGCTTCAGCTTCGACGATTACCCGCTTGCCCTTTTCGCCTGCGGCAGGAGTGTAGCCATAGGCCTTTCCGCCTGCATTGAGGCCCTGGCCGACACGGCCAGCCAGACCCCTCCGCACCTTGTGAGCATTGTCCTCGCGATAGAGTTGGCCCACTAGTCCACGAAGTCCAACCAAGACTGTATTTACCACGCCTTCGTGGACGGCGCGTATTTCAATACCAAGGAAAGAAAGCCGCTTATGAATACCGGCAAGGTCCTCCATATCACGCGAGAGACGGTCAAGAGCCTCGACGACTACGACATCGAATGACCGATCTTTTGCTTGATCCAATAACCGGAGCAAGCCATCCCGTCCCATAATGGAGCCGCCAGAACGGGCTTTATCCTCGTACACTCCAGTTGTGCTTATGCCCTGGCGTGACGCGTACTCCCGGCAGAGCGTGATCTGGTCGTCGATCGATCGCTCATTTTGAAGGTCGGTCGAGAATCGGGCGTAGATCACCGCCTTCTTGGTCGAAGGTTTGAGTGCTGACTTGATCTCGTTCATGGTCTTCCCTTGCCGCTTGGCGTGCCAAGGCTCGTGCAAGGCGTAGAATCGCCTCATCCAGAATCAACTGCAAGGGTAATTTATGGAGTCTGCGACGCATGACTAAAGGGCTCGCTCGCAAACGAGGTTCTGCTCAATGGGTCGATCGGAAGCTGGGGAGAGCTTGGGGACCTGACGGCAGAAATGATTACCGAACTTGGTTTCAACTCCATCCATACATGAAGCGTGCCGCCGCACGCATGCCGTGGGAAGTTCAAAATCCTTCTTGTCGTAAAATCAGAAAACGTAGCGCGCAGATCGGCCGGCGCTTACCTCGAGAAAGGGAGCAGTCGAGAAGGGCAGAAGCCGCGATCTGCCCCGATCGCTAAAGAAAAGCCCGTCGAACTCGCCGCGCTTCTCTCGGATTTTCAGTTGTCCAATGCAGTTCGTGAACGTCGCGGAAAGCACGCGGCGCTGAACTCGCGCGCGGGCAACCTCTCGCCCAAGTAAGCCGTTTGAACAGTCGGCAGCTTCTTCCACTATTCCGAACTGGCGTCGTGTCCCAAGCTGTGTCCGTTGCTGGCGCATCGCGTCGTTTCGCTATTATATTGCGGCTGCCATTTGCCTTTATGATCGATCATCGAGCATAATGGCATGGATCTAGCGATGGGCGCGCGCATACAATACTGACCGCCCAGCATAGCCTGGAGGAAAAGACCGCTGCCGGCCGGTGCGTTGGCATCAGCCCAGTCGAAAGCAAACAATTTAGCAAAGTCGTAGCGAGGGCGGAACGAATGGCTATCGTCCAAGGCGGCGGGACGCCTTAGACGAGCGCCTTCGTGACCGTCTAAATCATGCCCCACGCGACCACGATCACGGCAATATCAGGAGCGCGTCCGGGCGCGAAAAATAGGACTGCATGCTGATTCCGATCGTCCACCGCCCCTTTGTTCCCTGGCAGAAATCTGCAAGACTATGGAGAGCGTCAAAGCTTTTCGAGTGCATTTGTTTATTGGCGGCCGGCTGCCGCTTCGTGATTTCGCACAAAGATGAGCTTTGGCGGGGGATCCTTCAGCGCCGCGATAGCGTCGTCCCAAGGCACGACATTGTGGATCTTGCTGAGCGCAACTGCCTTCGCGGCCAGTAAATTCAATACTCTCGGCATCAACGACTGAATGTTGGCCCAACCGATCGTAAACCGCACGCCCTGTCGATACATCGCCCCGAGCGGTACTGGCGTGACCCCATGATAAATGCCGCAACTGGTGCAGCGACCGTAAGGTGCGGTCGAATTGAGGGCTGTCGCCAACCAATCACCGGATGGATGACCGCTGGTATCCGCTGTGATCCAATAACTCCCGTGCCGCTTGGGCGGGCTCTTCGCTTCAATCGGGTTAGCCCCGATTGCTTCCGCTATTGTCAGGCGCTCACGGTCAGAGTCCATGTAATCGACTTGTTCAGAACCGAGAGACATCGCGAGGGCGGCGGCATAGAGACTGATTGAAGGAGCGCCTCCACCCCCGGCAACGATCAAAACGGGCGCACCTGGCTCTTCCTCAAGTCCGTCTGCAACGCACCGAAAAGCGTCGGATAAGTTGTCTCCAGCGCTCGCGGCATCCGTCACTGAGATACCGTCGGGAAGCAGGGCCATCATGGTGGAAGCGTAGGGCACCCGAATGAGATCGCAAGCGGCTCCGCCCCAGTCACCGAATATTCCAAATCCATAGGCTGATTTCGATGGGACTGTTAAGCAGGCAGCCGGATATCCCTGAAGGCAGCGCCTGCATGTTCCGCAAGCAATGAGAAAGGAGACTATCACACGGTTCCCAGGCACAAAGTGGGCCACTTCATCGCCGACAGCCACAACGTCGGCAACAAATTCATGCCCGAAGCAAAAGGGATCTCGCGTCGGCAGCTTGCCGCGCAGATAGGCCGCGCAGATAGGCCGCGTCAGCATCACAAGCCGCAACAACAACAGGTCGGATCAAAGCATCGGTCGCGTGAAGAAGTCTTGGTTCTGGGATTTCCTGCCACTCCAAACGATCTGGAGCCAGGACCATAAGTTGTTGCATAACAAGCCCATTCTTCGAGTTGGTTGTTGGCTATCTCCGAATTCGTCTTCGTCCAGCTTTGCTGGTAAAATCCTTTAGCCCCTGAAGCTCTCGCGGCGCAGGCTGAATCGGGACTTCCAGAGCCAGGGCGCTCTCGACCGACATCAAAGCTCTTATTCAGTGCGAATTTCGTGCGACGGGTCGTTAGCGGGTGCTTCGCAAGCAAAACTTCGCAAAGCCCCTCGACTTCCGCGTTTAACTGGTCCGCGGCGCAAACCCGGTTACAGAGATTGTAACGCTCAGCGGTCGCAGCATCGAAGAGGTTGCCGATCAGGTTCCGCTCCTTCGCCTTACGACGACCCGCAAACCTCGACAGTCGTGAAATGCCACCCCAACCCGGAGTGATGTCCCAGTCGATTTCTGGCATCCCCCAACGGAAGCGGTCGGTTGCGACGACGAAATCGCAGACCAGCGTCAATTCCAATCCCCCGCCAGCACAGACGCCGTCAACTGCAGCGATCGTGAGCGCCGTCATGTTCTCGATGATCTCGACAGTTTCTTGATAAAACCGGACCTGCCAGTAAAAATCGTCTTCCTTCCACTCGTTGAACTGCCGCAGATCGTCCCCTGCGCAGAAAGTGTCCCCGGATCCCTGCAGAACCATAATTCTGAACTTCGGTCATCACGCACTTCACGAACCGCCTGGCTGAGTTCGTCGGACAGCTCCTTGTCAAGCGCGTTATGAACTTTCGGACGGTTCAATTTGATCGTGGTGATTGGCCCGTCCGAGGTGAAGATGAGTTTGCTGTAGGTGAGTTTAGTCATGACACCCCTGTTACTTCGATAACAAGACCATATCATGGGTGGTCTCGCTATACAAGTTAATGGTCTTGTTAGGAAACAAACGAATGGGTACAGTAATTTATGGCAGTCCGTCCCCCTGTCGTCCCCCGGGTTCTGCAGGGGACTGGCGATCCCGTGTATCGAGCCACCGAGGCGATCGGTGATCCTTGGGCGTGGCTGATACTCCGGGAGGCTTCGCTCGACGGCGTGACCCGATTCAACGATTTCCGGTTTCGGCTTGGCATTGCACGAGAGACGCTCGTTACACGACTGGATCATCTCGTCGATAGGGGTTTGCTCGAGCGCGACATTCCAGATTATCGCCTAACCCCATCAGGAACCGACATATTCGGATGTCTCGTAGCAGCTATGAGTTGGGGAGATCGATGGCGCCGCGGGCCTAGCACTCTGCGAATGACTCATGTTGGATGCGGGTGCAAGTTCAAACCCGCTTTTCACTGCTCAGCTTGCGACGAAGGCTTGAGAGCGCTGGACGTGACGGTCGAAGCCATTGTCAATACGTCAGCCGAATTGATTGGTGTGCAAAGACATCGAACTCCTAACCTCGCTCTGCTCGAGCGCAAGCGTCCTTGTTCAATTGCGCGAACATTGGAGATTGCTGGTGATCGGTGGACCTCGCTCACGATCCGGGAATGCTTCTTGGGAACTCGTCGGTTTGACGATTTCACGACCCGTCTGGGGATCGTTCCCAGCGTTCTCACCCAGCGGCTCAACCATTTGGTAAAAAACGGCTTCCTGAAGCGACAATCCTATCAAACGCGGCCGATACGATACGACTACAGACTGACGGAGATGGGTCTCGATTATTATCCGATTCCACTTTCCATGCTGACGTGGGCGCAACGCTGGCTTCCCAATGCATCCAAAGGGATTATCTTGCGACATAAGCGTTGCGAACAGCATTTTTCGACCGTACTAGTTCAGCGTTTCCTTGATTTGACTCATATTAGGCGGCCTTTTTGAGTTTGTAGGACCATGTATGGACGACAGGTCTTTCGTTGATGTGATCCATGGCGGCCATGATGCGGTCCTTGAGTTCCTGTTTGGATGCGACGCGGATGTGGCGCAGGACGGAGCGGGCGAGCTTGGAGAAGAAGCCCTCGACCAGGTTCAGCCAGGAGCCGTGCTTGGGCGTGAATGTGAATTCGAAGCGGCCCGCCGGTCGGTTGGCGAGCCAGGCTTTCGTCTCCTTGGAGATGTGTGCGGAATGATTGTCGAGGATCAGACGGATCGCCGTATGAGTTGGATAGGCGGCATCGATCAGCTTGAGAAACGCGATGAACTCGCGGCTGCGGTGGCGATCCTCCACCAAGGCATGGACCTTGCCGGTGACAAGGTCGATGCCGGCCAGCAAGCTGACCGTGCCGTGGCGCTTGTACTCAAACTCGCGCGTGAAGCTCGGGTGCACGCCAGGTTCGGGCGGCAAGTCCGGGGCGGTCGTTGCGATCGCTTGAATGCCGGGCTTCTCGTCATAGGAGATGACCGTCACCGCCTTGCTCGGCTTGTTTTTCTTCGTCGCCGCAGCCGCCGCCTTCTTCAGGACACTCACCTCGCGGTAGACGCACAGCACCTGCGCCATCTTGGCCTTGAACTCCGGGTCCCGGCGTTCGAGGTAGTAGCGCACCTTGTGCGGCTTCACCTCTTGCGCGTCGAGTATCTTGCACACGGTGCCCTGGACCAGCCCGCTCAGGCACGCATGCCCCTGCCTCGGTCCATGCTCGCGGGCGTGCTCGGCCAGAAGCCGCGTCGTCCAAACCTCGTGCGGATAGCTCAGCTCCTTCGGCTTCCGGCAAGCCAGCGCCACCACCCACGTCTTGGCCTCGACCGTGATCGTCGGCTCCTTGCCTGGGCGGGGACGCTCATCGAGCGCCGCCATCGCACCATCGGCCTTGGCTCGCTCGATGTAGCGTCGGACCTTCTGATGATGAATTCCCAAGGCTTGGCCCACCGCATAGAAAGACGGGTCTTGCCGATAAGCCAGCAGCACTCGCGCCCGCTCGACACGACCCGCAGCTTCCGTGCGAGAACGCGCAATCGACTCCAACTCCCGCAACTCCGTTCTCTTGATCGACAACTCGATCAATCGCCGAGATCCCGCCATGACCTTCGCCTCGTTCAACGAATCAAAGATCAGCCTACAAGGCTTCGTCGACCGCATGAATCCCGCTCATAGGTCCAGTTCCATGGAATCGATGGTCTAGTTCT
>JACDEB010000006.1 GCA_013816595.1 Sphingomonas sp.
GGTTTGAGCCGCACGCCCCATGGGTTGCGCGGCCCCTAGCAAGGGGTCGCTCGGGATGCAAGGCGACTTAGAGCGCCTTGGTGTAGAAATGGGTGAACGCGGTCGGCTGGTAATCGCCGAACGGCGGACACCGCTCAAAGCCGTGAGCGAGGTACAGCCAGTTGGCGGGCTCGAACAACGTGCTGTTGCCGGTTTCCAGGCTAAGGCGAGACATGCCCATTGCTCGGGCTGCATCGATCAACCGCTCAAGCATTTGCCGCCCGACGCCGCGGCCAAGCGCCGTTGGGCTGGTGCGCATCGATTTCACTTCACCATGCCCCGGAGCGATGACTTTCAGGGCGCCGATCCCGAGCAATGTGCCGTCACCATCGCGCAGGGCAAAGAGCCGCAATCCAGGTTCCGCCATCCGGTCCGGCGGGAGGACGTGACAGGCTTCTGGCGGCGAATCGGCGCGCATTTCGGTGAAATGATGAGTCAGCAGGGCGCGGACATCGCCCCGGTCATGCTCGCCTTCGCTGAGCTCCCAATCATTGTTGCTTTGATCGCAAGCCATCGGACGCGCGACCTACCGCTGCGACTTATGATAGGTCCATGTTGATGCGAACAATTAACCAGCGACCCGACGATGCAACCGCGTGGGCGGCGTTCGAGGCACGCGATCGATCGCTTGATGGCGAAGTCATCGGAGCGGTCACCACGACCGGCATTTATTGCAAGCCGAGCTGCCCGGCGCGAAGGCCCAAGCGCGAACACGTGGTGTTTTATGCAACGCCCGACGAAGCGCGCGCCGCTGGCTTTCGTGCCTGTCTGCGCTGCCGGCCCGATGAGGTCGGACGCGATTCAGTGGCGGTGACCAAAGCGGTGGCACTGATCGAGGCGGCGGAAGAAGCGCCATCGCTTGCCGAGCTGGCTGCGGCGGTCGGCTATGCACCGCATCATTTCCAGCGGCTATTCACGCGTTCGGTGGGGATTTCGCCGGCCGCTTATGCGCGCGGCATTCGGGCGCAGCGCGCCGAGCGCCATCTGGCGAGCAACGAGCGCGTGACCGATGCCATTTACGATTCGGGCTATTCCAGCCCGAGCGGTTTTTACAGCGACGCAAAGGAACGGTTTGGAATGACTCCATCGGCATGGCGCAATGGCGGGGCGGGTGAGACGATCCGCTGGACGACGTTCGACAGCCCGCTGGGCCGGATGCTGATTGCATCGACCAGCAAGGGCATCTGCCGGCTAACGTTCAACGACAATGAAGATTCGCTTCGGCGATTGTTTCCAAAGGCCGAGATCGTCGAAGATAGCGACGGCCTTCGCCAAGTGGTCGAGGGCTGTCTGGCGGCTATCGAACGGCCGGCTGCGGCGCCCGACATTCCGATCGATGTCGCCGGCACCGCCTTTCAGGAAAAGGTGTGGCAGGAATTGCGCAAAATCCCGCTCGGCGAAACCCGCAGCTACGCCCAGATCGCCGCCGCCATCGGCCAGGCCGGAGCAGTCCGGGCGGTCGGCACCGCCAATGGCAGCAACCACGTCTCGGTGTTGATCCCGTGCCACCGCGTGATCCGCTCCGACGGATCGCTTGGCGGTTATGGCGGAGGCCTGCCCAACAAGCGCAAATTGCTCGAGGCGGAAGGGATTTCGGTTCCCCAACCGGCACTCGACCTTTAGCGGCGCGGCGGCTCCGTCGCTTCTCCGGAGTCGTCGTCACCGCTATTGCCAAGGAGGTCGAGCGCCTGGCGCGAATTCCCCGCGGCAATCGCCGCCATGACCCGGCGCGCCTGTTCCCGCGAGCGCTCCGACTGGTGCGGATCATAAGCATACATCTGGAGCGCCCTCGGCAAGTCCTTGTCGAACAGCAATTGCTGGGTCGCAAGGAAGCGTAATTCGTCGACCTGCGGGACCAGATCGGCGGCGTAAATCAGGCCGGTGACCGCATTGCGCGACGGATTATCGCCGGCTTCGGGATAGGACAGATAATAATACATCAGCGGTTCGGGATCGTCGGGATCGAGCCGGTTGGCCTTGATCAGAAGCGCCCGGATGTCGGTCCAGTTGACCTTCGCCTTGCGCGCTTCGGCATCCTCCTTGAGCGCCCGTGCCTTGAAGATCAGCGCCTTGTTATTGGTCGGATCAAGTGCAATTGCCTTGGTCGAAGCAGCGATCGCGGCGGCATATTGGTTGGCGTCGCGCTCGGCTTCCGCGTGCGCGGTCATCACCGCCGGGTCATTGGGATATTGGCCGGCAATCTTGCGGGCCTCGGCGGCGACCCCCGGAGCGGTCTTGGTATTGACGCCCCGATTTGAGCGAGCACGCACAGTCATGTTCGCCGCTTCGCCCGGCTGCATCTGGCGGATCGCGATCGCGCCCGCGCCCGCCGCAGGGCGCGGCACCACCAACGTCGTCAGCCGCCGACGCTTCACATAAGCATCGAGATCGCGTTCGAGCTGGTCGATATTCCCGAACGCCGCCTGCGCCGCGGCCAGTGCCGGCTGGCCTTTCTGAAGTGCCTTGAGATAGGTGTCGAGCTGGCCGCGCCGGGTCGGCTCGAACGTCAGATAATGGGTCAGCAGCCAGCCGCGACCGTAAAGGTCGTCGCTCTGCTCATCATTGAGCTTGGAATAATTGTCCTCAAGCATGGTTTTGAACGGCAGATTGTGACCCGAGAGCAAGGTCGAGGCGCGATGATTGGCGGGAGCGCCGAAGCGGATCGACCCGTCCTTTTCAATCCCGGCGGTGCTGAAAAATTCCGCCGTTCCCTCGACCAGCCAGCGCGGGATCACCGCAGACGTGTTCTGCAACTGGAGGTGGTGGGCATATTCGTGGAAGAAGATGATCTGCGAATTGAGCTCGAAAAAAATCTCGCCCTTGTCGCGCGACATCTTGGGCACGAACGCGATCAGGCCCGAGGTTTGCGGCACATACATTCCGCGGACGTTGGCGATACCCAGGAAGCGATCGATATTGTCATAGTCGCTGACGACATAGATTTTGACCCGCCCGGCATCGCTCAGCGCCGGGTCGGTCATCGAGCGGGCGCTTCGCACGCCCTAGTCGAATAGTTCGAGCCGGGTCGCGAAATCGCGCAGCAGGTCGGGCTTTTCATTGGCGTAGATGATGAAGTGGCGAGTCTTGACCTCGGTCCACCCGGCCTGCGCCTGACTGGGCAGCGAAATGGCTGCGAAAACCAGCAATTTTCCTAATATACGCAACGTGTTGAAGGTCACCCAACGAACGATTCGGCGACCCGGAGCCTATCAGCGATTGGAGCTGAGTCCATCGCTTCGCCACATATTGGCGGCGTGGGGTTGCAGCGACTGGCGATAGCGCCGAATATCGCCAAAAGGGGGACC
The DNA here is from genome assembly GCA_013816595.1 of Sphingomonas sp. GTDB lineage: Bacteria > Pseudomonadota > Alphaproteobacteria > Sphingomonadales > Sphingomonadaceae > Sphingomicrobium. The sequence continues at coordinate 3,345 of JACDEB010000006.1, forward strand.
GAATGAGCGACACCGACGGCGATGAAGGCGAGCCCCTGTGGGTAAGAATATTGGAATTCCCGCTCGTCGCCTTGGTCATTGCGACGATCCTGTTCGCGGTTGCCAGTTACCTCGCCGATCTGTTCCTCGCCTATCAACCGAACATGGGTTCCAGTGCCAATGCGGTGTCGCGGGCGGTGCTGACCATCGCCATGCTGTGGGTGACCTATAAGCTGATCATCAGCCATTTGGGTGACAAGCCGCGCGACGATCTGCCGTTGGCCGGAGCGATCGCGCGTGGCGCGCAGGGCCTCGTCATCGGCTTTCTGTTGTTCAGCGCGGTGGTCGGTGTGGCGTTCATTTGCGGCGCGTATCGCGTTACAGGTTATGGCGGGACCAACGGATTTCTGATCAATCTGGCGAGTTTCGCCTTGCTTCCGGCATTTGGCGAAGAATTACTGTTCCGCGGGATGTTCTTTCGCTGGATCGAGGAGTTCGGCGGCAGCTGGGCGGCGCTGGTGGTGACTTCGGCGCTGTTCGGGCTGGCGCATATTCTCAACCCCAATGCGACCTGGTTTTCATCCTTCGCGATCGCCTTGGAAGCAGGGGTGCTGTTGGGCGGCGCCTATATGCTCACGCGCAGCTTGTGGCTTCCGATCGGCCTCCACGCGGCCTGGAATTTCACCCAAGGCTTCATCTTCGGAGTGCCGGTGTCGGGCATTGCGTCCAACGGGCTGGTGCGGTCCGAACTGTCCGGGCCGGACTGGCTGTCGGGCGGCAGCTTCGGGCTCGAGGCTTCGGTTATCGCACTGGTGCTGGCGACCGCGGCCGGTACGTGGATGGCGGTCCAGGCGAAGAAGCGCGGGCTGGTGTTCGGGCCGATGTGGACCCGCCCAGGCGCCATCGTCATCGCCGGGCAGAAGAGGCTCGCCTAGAGGAAGCTATAAGGGTCGACGTCGACGCTGACCCGGACTTTCGCTCCCCAGTCGACCGTGTCGAGCCAGTCGCGGATGACGTCTTGGACGTCGAGGCTACGCTGGGCATGGACCAAAAGGCGCTGGCGGTGGCGCCCGCGGAGCATCGCCAGCGGGGCGGGGGCGGGGCCGAACACCGCCATTCCCTCGACCCTCGGTGCGGCATGGCCGATGCGCCGCGCGACCGCTTCGGTTTCGGCCTGGTCCTCCGCCGAAATGATGATCGCCGCCAATCGCCCGAATGGCGGCATCGCAGCTTCGCGGCGGGATTCGGTTTCGGCGGCGTAAAAGCCGGCGGCGTCGCCCGACACCAAGGCCGAAATGACTGGCGCGTCCGGATCGTGGGTCTGGACATAGACCCGGCCGGGCTTGCCACCGCGACCGGCGCGGCCGGCAACCTGGCTGATCTGCTGAAAGCTGCGTTCGGCCGCGCGCAAATCGCCGCCCTGGAGGCCGAGATCGGCATCGACCACCCCGACCAGGGTCAGATTGGGGAAGTGATAGCCCTTGGTGATGAGCTGGGTACCGATGACGATGTCGATCGCTTGCGCTTCCATCGCAGCGACGAACTCCGCTGCTTTGGCGGGCGACCAGATAGTGTCGCTGGTGACGATCGCGGTGCGCGCTTCGGGGAACAGCGCCGCAACTTCGTCGGCGATGCGCTCGACCCCGGGGCCGCAGGCAACCAGGCTGTCCTCCTCGCCGCATTCGGGGCATGCCTTGGGCGGCGGCATGACATGGCCGCAATGATGGCACGCCAGTCGGTGCATCAGCCGGTGCTCGACCATCCAGGCGGTGCAATTGGGGCACTGGAAGCGATGCCCGCAGGTGCGGCACAGGGTTAAAGGCGCAAAGCCGCGGCGGTTGAGGAACAGCAGCGACTGTTCGCTCGCGGCCAAGTTCGCCTCGAGCTCTGCCACCAGGCTCGGCGCCAGCCAGCGCCCGCGCGGCGGCATGTCCTTGGTCATGTCGATGAGTCGAATCTCCGGCAGCTGCGCGCCAGCGAAACGGCTCGCAAGCACCAGCTCGCGATAACGGCCGAGCTCGACCATCTGCTTGCTCTCGATCGCTGGTGTGGCAGAAGACAAGACAACCGGAATATCCTCGAACTTGGCGCGCATCACCGCGGTGTCGCGGGCGTGATACTGGACTCCTTCTTCCTGCTTGAAGCTCGGCTCATGGGCCTCGTCGACGACGATCAGGTCGAGGTTGGGGTAGGGCAGGAACAGCGCCGAGCGCGCACCCACGACGACCCGCGCTTCGCCGCTGGCGATGCCGCGCCACGCGCGCCGCCGCTGGGATGAGCGCAGATCGCTGTGCCAGGCAACCGGAGCGCAGCCGAAGCGCGCCTCGAAGCGCTTGAGGAACGGTTCGGTGAGCGCGATTTCGGGAAGCAGGACGAGCGCCTGCTTGCCCGCTCGAACGGCTTCGGCAATCGCCTCGAAATAGACTTCGGTCTTGCCCGAACCGGTGACCCCGTCGAGCAGGACCGGGTCGAAGCCGCCGCCGATCGCTGCAATCAATGAAGCGGCGGCCGATTGCTGGTCGGGATTGAGGTTGGGGGGCGCGAAATCGGGATCGGGAAGGGGCAGCGGTCGGTCGGCGTCGACCCGCATCGCTTCCAATGCTCCGGTGTTGACCAGTCCGCGCAGCACCGTGTCGCTGACGCCGGCATGGTCGGCGAGTTCGCGGATGGTGCCTTGGCGGCCGGCCAGCCGCGCCAGCGCCTGCTCGCGTTGCGGGGTGAGGCGATTGGGGATCAGGCCGGTCGGTTTGTATTCGGTCAGCTGGCGCGGGCCGTCGAGCGCTGCGGCGGACGGCAGCACCATCCGCAAGACGCTCGCCAGCGGGCTCAGATAATAATCCGCGGTCCATTCGCACAATCGCCGAAGCGGGGCCGCCAGTGGCGGTACATCGACCAGGCTGGCGAGCGGGCGCAGACGGTTGTCGCCGACTTCCTCGCTCGGCACGCGCTCCGCCTCCCACGCCACGCCGAGCAACTGGCGCGGACCCAGCGGCGCGACGACGACGCTGCCGGGCTCGACGTGCATCCCATCGGGCACCGCATAATCGAGCGGGCCCAGCGCGGCGTTTAGGGTGATGACACGGGTGCGGGCGCGGGGCATTCGCCCTCAGTTAGCGCGTGAGCGACGTCCTCGCCATGACCCCGTCATGGCTGCGGGCGTCACTTCCCCCGCTTCTTGCGGTGGCTGTCGAGGTCGAGCACCGCGACTTCGTCTTCTTCGCGGAGAAGGCCCAAGCGGCGGGCGACTTCCTGATAGGCTTCCTCGACCCCGCCGAGGTCCTGGCGGAAGCGGTCCTTGTCGAGTTTCTGGTTGGTCTTGCTGTCCCATAAGCGGCAGCCGTCGGGGCTGATCTCGTCGGCCAGGATGACGCGCGCGAAGTCACCGTCCCATACCCGCCCGAACTCGAGCTTGAAGTCGATCAGCCGGATTCCGATCGCTGCGAACATTCCCGACAGAAAGTCGTTCACGCGGATCGCCATGTCGGCGATGTCGTTCATCTCGTCCTGCGTGGCCCAGCCGAAGCAGGCGATATGCTCATCCGCGATCATCGGATCGCCGAGCGCGTCGTCCTTGTAATAATATTCGATGATCGTTCGCGGCAGCTGGGTGCCTTCCTCGATCCCGAGGCGCTTGGTGAGGCTGCCCGCGGCGACATTGCGGATGACGATCTCGATCGGGATGATCTCGACCTGGCGGATCAATTGTTCGCGCATGTTGAGGCGGCGGATGAAATGGGTCGGAACGCCGATTTGCTGGAGAGCGGTGAAAATATGCTCGCTGATGCGATTGTTGATCACGCCCTTACCGGCGATGGTGCCGCGCTTCTGCGCGTTGAACGCAGTCGCATCGTCCTTGAAATACTGGATCAGGGTGCCGGGCTCTGGACCCTCGTAGAGGATCTTTGCCTTGCCCTCATAGATTTGGCGGCGGCGGGCCATGGATGTTGCTGTTCGCTTTCGAATGTGCGGCGGAAGGCGGGCCTATAGGCGACCCACCCCCCGTCCGCAATTCGTCTGCTGCGCTATTTCGAGCCGAGCGCGGCCCCCAAGCCTGGAACGTTGGCGGCGCCTTCGGGGACCTTGATCGACGACCCCTTGGCGGCATCGCCAATCGCTTCGGCGCGACCGCCCAGGCACGGCTGGAGGAAATTCTCCGCCACCGCGTTGAAGGCGATATTATTGGCCGGCCGGGCAAAGCCATGCCCTTCGTCGGGAAACAGGACATAGGTCACCGGAATGTTCTTGGCCTTCATCGCAGCGACGATCTGGTCCGATTCCGCCTGGTTGACGCGCGGGTCGTTGGCGCCCTGGCCGATCAACAGCGGGCGGACGATCTTGTCGGCATAGGTCAGTGGCGACGCCGCCTTGAGCAATGCCCTGCCTTCGTCCGTGTTGGGATTGCCCATCCGCTGATAGAATTGCTGCTTCCCGGCCTCCCAATAAGCGGGAATGGTCTTGAGCAAGGTGAATAGGTTCGACGGGCCGACGATATCGACCCCGCAGGTGAACTTTTCGGGCGTCATGGTAACCCCGGCAAGAGTTGCATAGCCGCCGTAGCTGCCGCCCATGATCGCGACCTTGTCAGGCGTGGCGATACCCTTGGCGACAGCCCAATCGACCGAGTCGATGAGGTCGTCGTGCATCTTCTTGCCCCATTGCAGATTGCCGGCGGTGATGAAGTCCTTCCCGAACCCGGTCGAGGCCCGGTAGTTGACCGACAACACCGCATAACCGCGGTTCGCAAGCCACTGGTGGTAGCTGTTGTAGCCATATTCATCGCGCCCCCACGGGCCGCCGTGAACCAGCAGCACCATTGGCACCGGCTGGTCTGCGGCACCGTCATGATTGGCGTCGGCAGTGGCCGGAAGAGTCAGATAACTGGGCAGGGTCAGGCCGTCGCGGGCCTTGATTTCAACCGGCCACATCGGCTGCAGCGGAGCCCCGATCAATTGTTCTCGGCCGGTGTACAATTTGGTCAGGCTGCCGGCCGTTCGATCGAACAGATAGACCGACGCCGGCGATGTCACCGGGTCGGCGCTGACGATCCAGCGGCTGTCGTCGTCGGTCCGCGCCTGAACCGTCGGCGGAGCGCCAAGCTTATATTCGAGCCACGTCAATGTCGTCGCAATGGCCGGATCGAGACCGGTCCATTCGGGCTTGAGATAATCGGACTGATAGGCCTCGACTTCGAGCGTCCGGGGATTGGCGAGCACCCCCGAGATGTCGGATCTGGCATTTTCAGCGACAATCTTGGTCGCTCCGGTGGCGACATCCATCGCCAGCAGCGCCGCAGTGTTCCGCCCGCGGCTGTCGATCCAGTACAAGGTCTTGCCATCGGCGGTGAACCCGGCCGGACTGGTGGTCAGCGAATCTTCCAGCGCGATGCTCGCGAACGGCTTTGAATCGACGGTCGAATTATGCATCCAGTAAAAGTCCGAACCGCCGTCGTCGCGGGCCTTGACCGCCATGCGCAATTTCAAATCGTCGTCCGCGACAAACCCGGCAAAGCCGTCGTTTTTCTGGACCAGGGTCAATTTGCCGGTCTTGAGGTTGAGGCCGTAGACGTCGTGCCACTTGGCATCGCGATTGTTGAGCCCGACCAGGATCCGGTCGGTGTGCTTGACCGACGTGCCGACGATCTCCGCGCGGGTTTTGTTGAACGGTGTCAGGGTCGTCTGTTTGCCCGTCGCGACATTGACTCCATAAAGGAGGAAGTTCTCGTCTCCGCCCTTGTCCTGGGTGAACAGGATGCTGCGCGAATCCGGAGCCCAATAATATTGCCGGATCGGGCGCGACTTTTCCGCGGTGAGGAGCTTTGCCGAGCCCGGCGCGTCGACCGGAGCGATGTAAAGATTGAGCACGCCATCGACCGGCGCCGTCCAGCTCAGCCATTTTCCGTCGGGGGAAATGCGCCCGTTGGCCTTGACCGGAGCGCCGAACAATTTCGACCGCTCGATCAGCGGGACGTCGTCGATGCTCGCGGCCAGAAGCGGCTGGGCGGAGATGACCATGGTCGCGCAAACGACGCTTTTCAACAGGATACGCATGAATTTCCCCTCAGATTTGGGGACGCCAGTAAACCTGCCGCTGACGAATTTCCAGTGAATCGAAAGTTCGGCGTGCAGTGTCCGCTGGGGAAGGGGGACGGAGCGCGGCGGGGACGTGGCCGCGCTCCGCCCGGGGTCACTTAACCGCAGTGGCCGGTGCGGCGGCGCTCGGCCCACGGGGCTGCATATTCGATCCGGTTCAAGGCCCGAAAGGCAGCACCGACGGACAAGAACAGCAGCCGAATTTGCTTGGCGGTCTCGATGTTCATCTGTGCGCGCGCGGATTGATAGCTGCGGTCGTAAAGCTGGTCGATCATGGTCAGCATCCTTTCCTGTTCCTTTGGCTAGCGCCCGGCGACGGCCGAAGCGCAGCCGAGATTTTGTTCGATCAAGGCGAACCGGCGGTCGGGATCGAAGCCGCTCCAGTCGCTGGTTTCCGATTGCTGGGCTGGTTCGGCGCACGATGACCGAACGGCTTTCAGGAAACCGGGCATCAATCGTCCGTGGCCATAAATCATGGCGTCGCTCCTCAACCTGTCTAACGCCGCCGGCGGGGGGCCAATGTGTAGGGAGTTTACCCTCGCCGACGACTGGCTATTAGATAGGTCAGTGAAGATTGTTTCGCCAATCAAACGCTCGACAGAAGCCATAAACCAGGCTTATCGATGCGGCGATGCGCATCTTGCCCCCACTGGCTGCCGTCCGGGCCTTTGAAGCGGCTGCCCGGACCGAGAATTTCACCGCCGCGGCGGCCGAATTGGGGATGACCCAGGCGGCCGTATCCTATCAGGTCAAATCGCTCGAGGAGCGCTTGGGCGCGGCCTTGTTCGTGCGCGAAAAGGGTCGGGCGCGATTGACTCCGCTGGGCGCTCGCTTGCTGCCGTCGCTGACCTCGGCGTTCGATTCGATCGAGACCGCGTTCGCCGCGCACCGCCAGGACGATGAATCCTTGTTGACGGTGACCACCACCCACACCTTCGCCAACACCTGGCTGGCGTGGCGGCTGGGTGCGTTCCAGATGCAGCATCCCGACCTCGCCGTGCGGATGACGACCAGCAATGACGTGGTCGATTTGCGCACGGGCGAGGCCGATATCGCGATCCGCGCCGGACGCGGCGATTGGGCCGGGGTCGAATGCCACCGCCTGTTCCGTTCGAGCTTCACACCGATGGCCAGCCCGCAGAATATCGCGGCGATCGAGGCGCAACTCGGCCGCCCGCTCGAACCAAGCGACATCCCCGGCCTCAATCTCATTAATCCGAGCGACGATTGGTGGCAGCAATGGCTCGCCGACAATGGCGTCCAGGTCGACAGCGGGCTGTTCCGCCGCCCGGGCGTGCGCTTCGAGAACCAGGCCAATGAAGGACATGCGGCAATGGCCGGGCAGGGCTTGGCCTTGCTGACGCCGTTACTATGGCATGGTGATGTTGCGGGCGCCCGACTCGCTATCCCGTTCCCCGATCGGGTGTCGACCCGCGGCTGGGCCTATTGGCTGGTGGTGCCGGCAGAACGGCGCAATATTCCCAAGATCAAACGCTTCAGCGAATGGCTGGTGGTGGAGATTGCAAAGGCAATAGAAGAGGACGGGATCAGCGCTGCCGAGGCGGCGCGCGACGTCCACCGCTGACAACGTTCAACGAGCGCATCGCAACCTGTCCCACGATAGGACAATTCGCCGACCGCCACCGCCACCGCCACCGCTACCGCCACCGCCACCGCCGTCGCCACCACCTCCGCCGCCACCGCCGCCGGAGACGTTCCCGACGATTCCGCGCGACGAAATCGTGTTCCTGTTCGGCCAGGATCTCTGGTGGATTTACGGCCTCGGCGACGACGAGGAGGTTGTCGACCTGTCCGGGCTGCTGGAAGAGGACGAAATTGGCGGAAGCATCACCAGCGGATCCGATCCGAGCGGCTGGGACCCGGTCGGAAACAAGAAATAGAGAGATTGCTCAGCGCCGGTCGCCGATGAATTGGCCTGCGATGAAGCGGTGGCGGTGAAACCGGCGGCTTGCTAGGCACTGCCAATGGCCGATTCCGAAACCACTTCCGTCATTGAAACGCCGTTCGATGCGGCATTGTCCGAACGTTATCTGGTCTATGCGCTGTCGACGATCACCGCGCGCTCGCTGCCCGATGTCCGCGACGGCCTGAAGCCCGTTCACCGCCGCTTGTTGTGGGCGATGCGGCTGCTCAAGCTGGATCCCGCGGGAGGTGCTGGCGGCACGCTCGCCCGGCGCGAGCGCAACACGACACCGTATAAGAAATCGGCGCGGGTGGTCGGCGATGTCATCGGCAAATATCACCCGCACGGCGACCAGAGCGTCTATGATGCGATGGTCCGCCTCGCTCAGGATTTCGCGCTGCGCTATCCATTGGTCGACGGCCAGGGCAATTTCGGCAACATCGATGGCGATAATGCAGCCGCCTATCGCTACACCGAAGCGCGGCTGACGGCGGTCGCGGCGCAATTGATGGCTGGGCTCGACGAAGGAACGGTCGCCTATCGGCCGACCTATAATGGTGAGGACGACGAGCCCGAAATATTCCCCGGCCTGTTCCCCAATTTGCTGGCCAATGGCGCCAGTGGGATCGCGGTCGGTATGGCGACCAGCATCCCGCCGCATAATGTGCGCGAGCTGGCCGATGCGGCGGCAGCGCTGATCGACGATCGCCGGCTCGATGACCGGGCCCTGTTGCAATTCGTACGCGGCCCGGACTTTCCGACCGGCGGCGTGTTGATCGACGATGAGGACATGGTCGCCAAGGCCTATGTCAGCGGCCGCGGCTCCTTCCGGATCCGCGCGAAAATTGAAAAGGTCAGCGAGAAGGGCGGCGGCTGGCACCTGCTGGTCAGCGAAATCCCGTATGGCGTTCAAAAAGGCAAATTGATCGAGCAGATCGCAGGCCTGATCGGCGACAAGAAACTGCCGATCCTGGCCGACGTTCGCGACGAGAGCGCCGAGGATCTGCGGATCATCCTGGAGCCCCGCAGCAGGACCGTCGATCCGGCTTTGCTCGAGGAGAGCCTATATCGCCTGACTGACCTTGAAACCCGCTTCCCGCTCAACCTCAATGTCCTCGACAAGGAGCGCACGCCGGGGGTCATGAGCCTCAAGGAAGTTCTTCTGGCATGGCTCGATTTCCAGTTCGATGTGCTGGTCAATCGATTGCTCCACCGGATGGCCAAGATCGACGACCGGCTCGAGCTGGTGGCGGGTTTCCTGATCGCGTTCCTCAACCTCGACCGGATCATCGCCATCATTCGCTCCGAGGACGAACCCAAGCCGGTGATGATCGCCGAATTCGGACTGACCGATCGTCAGGCCGAAGCGATCCTCAACATGCGCTTGCGGACATTGCGGCGGCTCGAGGAAGCGGAGCTGGCCAAGGAACGCGCGGCGCTGACCAAGGAGCGTGAGGAACTGGCCCGGCTGGTGGGCAGCCGCGAGCGCCAGAAAACCCGCCTCAAACGCGACCTCGAGGCAATGCGCGAGCGGTTTGGCGATGATCGGCGGACCGCGATCCGGCCCGAAGCGGCCACTGCCCGGACGGAGATCGACTGGAGCCAGATGATCGAGAAGGAGCCGATCACGGTGATGCTGTCGCAACGCGGCTGGGTCCGGGCGATGAAGGGTCATGCCGCGCTTGGCGAAGTTGCCGAGATGAAATGGCGCGAAGGCGACGGCCCGTTCATCCATTTTCACGCCCAGACCACCGACCGCCTCGCTTTGTTCGCGTCGAACGGGCGGGTGTACACGCTTGCAGCCGACAAATTGCCCGGCGCGCGCGGCTTTGGGGAACCGGTGCGGTTGTTCATTGATCTCGAGGCCGAGGTCGATATCGTCGCGCTGCTGCTGCTTAGGCCAGACATGAAGCTGCTGATTGCCTCGTCCGACGGGCGCGGCTTCGTCGCTACGGGCGAGGCGGTGTTGGGCGAAACCCGCAAGGGCAAGCAGCTGGTCAACCTCCGCCCCAGTGCCCGGGTCGCAGTCATCCGCCGCATCCCCGACGGCGCCGATGCGGTCGTTGCGATCGGCGAAAACCGCAAGATGCTGGTCTTTCCTTTATCCGAATTGCCCGAACTCGGGCGCGGGCAGGGGGTCACCCTGCAACGCTATCGCGACGGCGGTCTGTCGGATGCGATTGCGGTTCGGATGGCCGATGGGTTGAGCTGGACGCTGGGCGGCGAGACCGGCCGGACCAGGACCGAAGGCGACCTTAATGCATGGCGCGCGGCGCGCGGCGCGGCGGGGCGCATGCCGCCGATCGGATTCCCGCGCGACAACCGGTTCGAATAACCAAATAGGGTCAACACAAGGCGCTGCGGGGCTGGATACGCGAAATTAACCGTTGGGCGCGCATAGCCGCGCCCATGCAGGCCGCCTCAAGTCGCCTGCCCGGTCGAAAGGTCGGGCGGACGGCAAATTCCAGTGAACCGTCGCACTTCGTCAGTGCGAACGAATTCGGCTTGCTCGCGGCATTGCCGTTGCCCGCCGCCGTGGTCGGCCGGACTCCAGGCCGAGTGCTCAAGCTGCTCGACCATAATGGCCGGTTCGACGAGGTTATCGCGATGATCGGCGGACCATCTATGAAGGAGGGCGATTTCAACGCCTGTTCGCACGGCGGGATCGCCCAGCTGATGATCAATTTTCTCGCCGATACGAACGCTCCGACCGACCTCGATTTCATCGACGGCGATGGGCTTTCGGCGCGACATTTCCGGGTCAAGCTGGCGCCACTGGCGCGTTGCCCCGACTTCGGCCCGCGCTGCCTGGTCAGTCTTGTCGACCGCACCGTCGAAGTCCAGTCAGAGCGGGCACTGCGCGCCGAAATGCTTCGAGACAGCCTCACCGGCCTGCCCAATCGCGTGGCCTTCGCCGAAGCGGTCGAAGTTGCTGGCGAAGAGGATGAAAGCGACCTCGAGCATGCCGTGCTGGTGGTCGACATGCTGCGCTTTTCGCGGATCAACGAGAGCATGGGCAGCCTGGCCGGCGACGAACTGCTGATCACCTTTGCGCGGCGTTTGATCCTGGCGCTTCGGGCCGGCGACGTCTTGGCCCGTACCGGCGGCAATGAATTCGGCATCCTGGTGTCGCTTCGCCGCGGGGTCGAGGATGCACTGACGGCGGCCGAGCGAATCCAGGAAGTGATGACCGCGCCGTTCAAGATTTCCGACCTCGAAATCCGCGTCGAATGCGCGATCGGGGTGGCGTTGATGCATGTCGGCCAGGACGCCGAAGAGTTGTTCCGCAACGCCCAGTTCGCGGTCAAGCAAGCCAAATTGGCGGGCCGTCCGCAGGTCTATGAACCCAAGCAGGCGACCGAAGCGCGGCGGCGGTTTTCGATCGAGACCGAACTTCGCTGGGCGCTTGAGAAGGATCAGCTCAAGCTCCATTACCAGCCGCTGATCGACCTCAAATCTGGCCAGGTCGCAGGGTTCGAGGCGCTGGCTCGCTGGACCCACGAGGATCGCGGCGAAATCAGCCCGCAAGAATCATTCCGGTGGCCGAGGAATCGGGGTTGATCCTGCAGCTTGGCCGTTGGGCGATGGACGCCGCGCTCCAGACCCTGGCCAGCTGGGACAGCGACGCCGACGAAGCGCTGCCGATTTACGTCGGGGTCAATATGTCGGCGATCCAGGTCGCCCGCGACAATATCGCGGAAATGGTCGCCGATGCGCTCAAATCGAGCGGGCTCGCTGGCAACCGGCTAACGCTTGAATTGACGGAAAGCTCGATCGTCCAGGACCCGGGCCGGGCAACCCGCGTATTCGATTCGCTCAAAGGGCTCGATACGATTGTCGCGATGGACGATTTCGGGACCGGTTACTCGAGTCTCGCATACCTCCAGCGGCTGCCGATCGACGTGCTCAAGATTGACCGCAGCTCGTCTCGGGGATGATGGTCGATCCCGATAGCGTGGCGATCGTCCGGGCGGTGCTCAGTTTGGCCGACGCGCTTGGTATGTCGACCACTGCCGAGGGCATTGAAACGGTCGAACTGGCGACGACCCTGGCCGCGCTCGGCTGTGCCGCAGGCCAGGGCTATTATTTCGCCAGGCCGCTCGAGCCCCCGGATGCAATCGACTATTTCCGGTCCCGCCGACGCGCCTGACGCCTTATGAGGCGGAGCGGTCGTCGACGATGCGCACTTGCGGTCACGTCGAAGTTTTGACCAGAATGCGCGGCATGACCGCACACATCGCCTTGAGGAACTCACTGGCCGACAGCCCGATTGCGATGGTCGCGACCAATCCGCGCCATCCCGACAACGTCATTGAGGTTGCCAATCGCGCCTTTTGTGCATTGTCGGGCTATTCGGAAGCGGAAATCATCGGCCGCAATTGTCGTTTCATGTCGGGTAAGGACAGCGATCCGGCGGCCATCGACCGCATGCGCGTCGCCATCCGCGAGAAACGGCCAGCGCTGATTGAAATCCTCAATTACCGCAAGGATGGAAGCACGTTCCTCAATGGGGTGATGATTGCGCCCTTGTTCGACAATGATGGTCAGCTCACCTATTTCCTCGGCTCTCAGGTCGATCTTGGAAAAGCCGCCGGCGAAGCAATGCCGGCGCGGACCGCGCGTGCCTCGCAACTCGTCCGGCAATTGCCCGGACGGCAACGTGAGGTGCTCGGCGGGATGGCTGAAGGCTTGCTCAACAAGCAGATTGCCTATCGCCTTGGGATTGCCGAAAAAACCGTCAAGATGCACCGCTCGTTATTGCTTGAGCGGCTGGGCAAGGTGACCAGCGCCGAAGCGATCCGGATCGCGGTCGAAGCCGGGCTCTAGGCGCTCGCCTGGGCGAGCATTTCAGCGACCAGTGCGTCGAACTCCGCGCCCTTGGGAAAGCCGTCATCGGCCCACCGCCGGTCGATCGCGCGCAATGTCCGGGCGACAATCGGCCCTTCCTTGAGTCCGCCAGCGATCAAGGCGCCGCCGCCGATCGGAAGCCGCGGCGGAACCCAGTCGCGGATCGATGAAGCCTCGGCGGATTGGCCCGCGAGCAACAGCCGGTCGAGCGCGCAGTCACTGCCGATGCGATAGGCCAGCGCGCGGGACGAGGTCATCAGGTCGGTACCCGCGGCGCACGCCAACCGCTTTTTCGCCTTGTTGGACAGCTTGAGCCGCGCCGCGACGGCTTCTGCTACGACGGGTTCGCGCGGCAACAAGGCGGCGAGGCGGCGCAGTCCATCGGGATCGACCCGGGCCTTGCGTTCGGCCGCGATCAGCGCGCTTAGAATCTCGGCCTGAAGCGGACCGATTTCGGGGATGATCGGGGCGATGATCCCGCGCTCGAGCATCAGCGCGACGGTGGCCGCGGGGTCGGGCAAGCCGAGCAGCTTGACGATTTCATCGGCAATTCGTTCGCGCGAGAGGGTCATCAGATCATTGGCGCGCGCGGTGCAGGCGGCGAGCGCTTGAGCGTCGGGCTCGCCGCGGCCGAAGCGGGCGTGAAAGCGGAAAAAGCGCAGGATCCGCAAATTGTCCTCCGCGATGCGCTGTAGCGGGTCGCCGATAAACCGCACCCTACGGGCTTCAAGATCGGGGAGTCCGCCAAAATAATCGAAAATCTCGCCGCTCACCGGATCGGCGGACAATGCATTGATGGTGAAGTCGCGGCGCGCCGCATCCTCCCGCCAGTCGTCGGAGAAGGCGACCGTCGCGCGCCGGCCATCGGTGGTGACATCGCGCCGCAAAGTGGTGATCTCGACCGGCCTGCCATCGCTGACCGCCGTGATGGTGCCATGATCGATGCCGGTCGGAACCGCCTTGATCTTCGCCGCCTTGAGGCGTTCCAGAACCTCGTCCGGAAGCAGCCTGGTGGCTAAGTCGAGGTCGCTGACCTTAATCCCCATGAGCACGTCGCGGACCGCTCCGCCGACATAGCGGGTTAGCGCCTGATCGCCGCCAAGCGCGTCCAGCACCCGGCCGACGCCGCGCCGCCGGCGCCATTTTGCGGCATCGATGGTTAGGGCCATTGCAGCCTCAGCGACAAATTGACGATCATCGCCGCGGTTGCCCCCCAGATCTTCCGGCCGTTCCAGTTGATCTCGTAATAGTGGCGGTCGCGGCCGCGGAACAGCGCTGTTCGGCGGTGCTGGTTGGAGGGATTGAGGACGAAGTCGAGCGGCGCCTCGAACCAGTCGGCGACTTCGTGTTCATGCGGCTCGAGCGCGAGCCCGGGCGGGATTATGCCAAGCACCGGCGTGACTTCGAACCAAGTGATCGTTCGATAGGGGTCGAGCGCGCCGATGATGGTGACATTTGCAGGATCGAGGCCAAGCTCCTCATTGGCCTCGCGCAACGCTGCCGCGATTGCGCCCTCGCCATCATCGATCGTACCGCCGGGAAAGGCGACTTGGCCGGCATGGGTTCGCATATGTTCGCGCCGGACGGTCAGAATCATGCCGGGGCTTGCCCTATCAGTGATCGCGACGAGGACCGCGGCGGGAATCGCCGGTTGGTCCGCGTTGCCGTCGAAGTCGTCGCCATCGAGCAACGGTCGCGACTGATGCTGGTCAAGCGACAAGCGGAACCGGTCGGCGAGCGCGCTCATTGCGGCTCAAGCCGGAAAAACGCGCCGTGGCTCCAGATGCCCGGCGGCTCATGGCCCTCGGCCAAGGCAATTTCGGCAAGCTCGTAATAAATCGCGCGCGAAATTTCCGCTTCGAGACCGTGACGAACGAGCAGGCGCGGACTTGGCCCGGAAGCAGTGTCGACTATCGTCAGCGGGTGAGCGTCGTCGAGCATGACTGCGTCACCGCTATCGAGCGAGAAAGCGATGCGCCGCTGCTCGCCGTCGCCCTCGCTGCGCATGTCGATCGCTCGAAAGGCGGTGGTTTCAACCTCGATGCGGAGCTTTTCGACTGGCGTGACGAGGACGTGGCTGCCGTCGGGTTCCCGCCGCAACACGGTCGAAAACAGCCGGACCATCGCCGGTCGGCTGATCGGACTGCCCTGGTGGTACCAGGTGCCGTCGCGAGCGATGCGCATATCGGATTCGCCGCAATGGTCGGGGTTCCAGCGGTCGACCGGGGGTAGCCGACGCTCGTCGATCGCCTGTTGCAATTCGAACAGGCTGATACCCTGAAGGGCGATCGGGGCGCGGATTTCGGGCATATGCCTCCCCTTGGATTGCTTCGCGCTTCCGCTCAATAGCTGGATTGCGTCGCTGCAGCGCTCGGTGCAGGAGTCGCGCCAATGAACGGCCAGTCCGCCCGAACCGCAATTGTAACTGGTGCCGCTCGGCGCGTCGGAGCGGCGATTGCCGAGGCGCTGCTGGCCGATGACTGGACAGTCGTCGCTCACGTTCATCACGCAAACGATGACGTGCCCAAGGGCGCTCACAAAATCGTCGCCGATTTGGCCGACCCGGCTTCGGCGGCGCGGATCATTGCAGCAGCGGATGGACATGCGCCGCTGCGCCTGTTGGTCAATAATGCGGCGCGCTTTGCGTGGGATGGGCCGGGCGAATTCAGCGCCAGTGAATTCGGTTCGCACATGGCGGTGAATTTGCGCGCGCCGGTAGCGCTCGCCGATGGGTTCGCTGCAGCGCAGGATGGCGAGGCCGATTCGTTGATCGTCAATTTGGTCGATTCGAAAGTCGCTGCCCCAAATCCCGATTATCTGAGCTACACTCTATCCAAGATGGGGCTGGCCGACTGGACCAGGCTGGCGGCGCGGGCGTTCGCGGCGCGGCGGGTGCGGGTCAATGGAATCGCACCGGCACTAATCCTCCAGTCTTCCGGGCAGAGCGCCGAAAACTATCGCTCGATGCACGACCATAATCCGCTCCGCCGCGGGGTCGAGCCGGCGGATGTGATTGCAGCGCTGCGCTATTTGATCGACGCTCAAACGATGACCGGGCAAGTGCTGATCCTCGATTCGGGTCAACATTTCATGGCGCTCGACCGGGATGTTCAGTTCCTGGGGGATCGATGACCGAATTAGCGCCACATATTTCGGGACTCGTTCCCAATCACCTCGCGGTTCGATCGGCGCGGATCATCCTCGATTCGTTCGCGGTCCAGGTCGATGTCGGCTTTCACGAATTCGAGATTGGAACGCCGCAGCGATTGCTAATCAGCGTCGAGATTTGGCTCGCCGATTCGACCGCGCCGGCCGATGACGATCCGGAGCTGGCGTGGAATTACGATGTCGTGCGCCAATTGGTTGAGCGAATCGCCACGAGCCGCCGCTACAATCTGCAGGAAACACTGGCCCACAAACTGTTCGAAACAATATCCGCGCACCGCGGTGTGAGCGCACTTCGAGTGCGGACGTCGAAGCCGGACATTTACGCCGATGCGCATGGAGTCGGGGTCGAAATCGCCTCCTTCAAAGGACTTTGGCCCGATTCATAAAGCGTTATTGGCAAGATCGCGGATTGCTGCCTTTCGGATATGGAACAAAATGCGTTGCACGGCCTTTGAGGCCGATGTAGGGAAGCGCGCTTGGCGTCGATGATATGTTGATACATCGACGGCTCAACAAAGGCGGCAGAATGTCCGTTCGGATGTTCGGTCAGACCGTGAAGCGTCACGGCGTGTCGAGGAGAACATTGGGTTAATGTCATACGCCCAAAAGAAAGAGATTAGCGGCAACCGAACGGTAGCCATTATCATGGTCGTCGTGATCCAGTTCGCGCTGGGTTATGCGATCGTCACTGGTCTCGCCTATATGTGATCAAGAAGGCGGCCGAGGATCTCAAGACGTTCGACGTCGAGGAAGAACCGCCGCCCCCCGAGCCGCCGCCCCCGCCGCCCAAGGATATGCCGGATCTGCCGCCGCCGCCGACGACTCCGCCGCCGCTGGTGACGATGAATGCGCCGCCGCCGCCGATTCAGATCCAGGTCGCGCCGCCGCCGATGATTCCGCCGGTTGCTCCGCGGCCGCCGGCACCGCCGCCGCCGCCTCGCAAAACCCAGTCCGCGACCAGCGCTAAGGGCGACCTGCGTACCTTGTTCAGTTCCGACGACTATCCTGCTTCGGCGCAGGCTGCCAATGCTGAAGGAACGGCGCAGGCGTCATTGACGATCGGGCCAGACGGACGTGTCAGCGGGTGTAACATAACCCGTTCGAGTGGCAATAGTGCGCTCGACGCTGCAACCTGCAGCATCCTCCGTCGTCGCGCCAAGTTCACCCCGGCGCGCGACAGCAACGGCAATGCAACGTCGGATACTATTACCACGCCGCCGATTAGCTGGCGTCTCGAAGGTTGATATTCAAACGACAACGATAGATTTCAAAAGGAAGCACAAGTCATGCAAGCACCTCCGCCCGCAGTCGAAAACCCCTATGGCCTAATTCCAGCCCTGCAACAGGGTGGCATCATCGCAATTTCGGTGTTCGTCATCCTGGTCGTCATGTCGGTGGCCTCATTCTACATCCTGTTTACCAAGTGGATGCAGCAGCAGAAGATCATCAACCAGGGCAAGAAGGTCCGGGCCAGTTTCTGGAATTCGCCCAATTTGCGCGAAGCCGCCAACAAGCTCGAAGCCAAGAGCGCCTATCGCTCGATCGTCGATGATGCGATCATCGCTCAGGAACAGCATGGTAAACTGACCGACCCGATCGATCAGCACGACTGGATGGCCAACAGCCTGGCGCGCAGCCAGGGTGGCATCGGATCGCGCCTCGGCGAAGGTCTGGCCTTTCTCGCCACCGTTGGTTCGACCGCGCCGTTCATCGGTCTCTTCGGTACCGTTGTCGGCATCTATCGCGCGCTGATCAAGATCGGTGCGGCAGGACAGGCATCGATCGACGCCGTTGCCGGCCCGGTCGGTGAAGCGCTGATCATGACCGCCCTTGGTCTAGTCGTCGCGGTTCCCGCGGTGCTCGCCTACAACTGGCTGATCCGCCGCAACAAGTCGATCATGGAAGATCTCGCGGCCTTCACCAACGACCTTCACGGCTATCTGATGTCGAATGGTGCGGTGAAGCCGAACATGGGATCGGCGCCCAAGTCGACGGGTGCGCCCAAGCCGGCAACCGCGCCGGCCCGTTAAGTCAATTCGGGGAAGGGCGGCTTCAGCCTGCACCTTCCCCGTACGTACCAGCGGATCAAGCAAGGAAAGTTAGCCAATGGCAATGACTGTAGGCTCAGGGGACGAAGAAGAGGTCCCCATGTCCGATATCAACGTCGTGCCGTTCACGGACGTTATGCTGGTGCTCGTGATCATCTTCTTGATCGCGGTTCCGGTGGCTATTCAAACCGTTCCCATCAGCCTTCCCAAGGTGCGGTATGAAGCAACCACGACCAAGCCCGAAAACGTCTCGCTGATCGTGCGCAACGGCGCGAACGGAAGCTGCGAGGTTTATTGGGGCATGCAGCGGGTGAACCAGAAAGAACTGCTCGACCGCGGTGTGAAGAAGCTGGAAGACCAGATCAAGAAGGTCGGCGGAGTCCAGAACATCACTGAAGAAAACATGCCCGAAGCGCACATCCGCGGGGATATTAACGCACAATATAAGTGCATCGGCGCAGCGATCATCACCATGCAGCAGGCTGGGTTTCAGCGGGTCGGGTTCATTTCCGAACCGCCGCCGCTGGCCGGCGTCCGGGCCGAGTAGGAGTTAGCCGCCATGTCAATGCAGACTTCCAGCGAAAACACCACCGGCGAACCGATGATCGACATCAACACGACGCCGCTTATCGACGTCATGTTGGTGCTTCTGATCATGCTTATCATCACCATCCCGATCCAGAGCCACGCGGTGAAGCTCGACCTTCCGGTCGCGCAGCAGAACCCGCCGCCGCAAGTGATCGATCCGGTCAAGAATACGGTGGTGATCAGCGCCAATGGCGACATTCTGTGGAATGGCCAGCCGGTCAGCCAGCCGCAGCTTCGCGCCTATCTCGACGCGACTCAGCAAATGGCGGTGATCCCCGAACTTCACCTTCAGCCCGACGCGACCGCGCGCTACATGGTGGTCGATGAAGTGTTGGCGATCACCAAGCAGGCTCACGTCCAGAAAATGGGCTTCGTCGGAAACGAATATTATACAGCGGTCTTTTAGGTTCGCCTGAGACCTGCTGCGAACTGAAGGGCGGTCCCGCGGGGCCGCCCTTTTTCGTGACCCGCGACACTGGCGCTCGGCAAGACGCCATGGCATTGCTCCGCGGATGAAGTCGAAGCATCGTTTTGCAGTCGTCGTGCTTGCCGCCGGTCAGGGATCCCGGATGCGTTCGGACACGCACAAGGTGCTTCACCCGATCGCCAGCCGGCCGCTTCTGCTTCACCTGCTCGACAGGGTCGATGCACTCGGCGCCGACAAGCGCGTGGTTGTGGTCGGCAAGGGCCGCGAGCAGGTCGAGCAGGCAATCGCCGGGCGGGCAACGGAAATCGCCGTCCAGGCGGAGCAGAAGGGCACCGGCCATGCCGTCCAGCAGGCGGCTTCCACATTCACCGGCTACGACGGGCCGATCCTCATCCTGTACGGCGACACGCCGTTCGTCGAGACCGAGACTCTGGGCCGGATGCTCGACCGGCTCGACGCTCAGGATGGACCCGGAGTCGTCGTCCTCGCTTCGCGCCAGGCCGACCCGGCAAACTATGGGCGGATCATCCTTGCCAGCGACGACCGCATCGCACGCATGGTCGAATGTCGTGACGCGACGGCGCAGGAGCGCGCGATCGACCTGTGCAATTCGGGAATGATGGCGGTCCGCTCCGGCGATTTATTCCGCTGGCTCGACCAGGTCAGCAACGACAATGCGGCGCACGAATATTACCTCCCCGACATCGTCAACATCGCCGCCGCCGAGGGGCGCGAGGCGGTGGTCATCATCGGCGATCCGTACGAGGCCGCGGGCGTCAACAGCCGCGCCGAACTGGCTCACCTCGAGCTCGAATGGCAGCGCCGCCGGCGCGAGCAAATTCTCGACGAAGGCGCGACCCTGATCGACCCCGAAAGCGTGTGGTTCGCATTCGATACCAAACTCGGGCGCGACGTCACGGTCGAACCGCATGTCGTATTCGGGCCCGGGGTACGCGTCGCCGACAGAGCGACCATCCACGCTTTCTCCCACATCGAGGGC
Source organism: Sphingomonas sp. (assembly GCA_013816595.1). Classification (GTDB taxonomy): domain Bacteria; phylum Pseudomonadota; class Alphaproteobacteria; order Sphingomonadales; family Sphingomonadaceae; genus Sphingomicrobium. The sequence continues at coordinate 23,416 of JACDEB010000006.1, forward strand.
GCGACCATCGGCGCGGGCGCTAGCATCGGCCCGTTCGCGCGCATCCGCCCCGGTACCGAGCTTGCCGAAAACACCAAGGTGGGCAATTTCGTCGAGCTCAAGAAAGCGCAAGTCGCGGCCGGAGCCAAGGTCAATCATCTGTCTTACATCGGCGACACCAAGATTGGCGCGAAGGCCAATATCGGCGCCGGGACCATCACCTGCAATTACGACGGGTTCGGCAAATATCCGACGGTCATTGGCGAAGGTGCGTTCATCGGCTCGAACAGTGCGCTGGTGGCGCCGGTGACGATCGGCGCGGGCGCGATTGTCGGCGCGGGGTCGGTCATCACACAGGACGTCGCCGCCGAGAGCCTAGCGGTCGAACGCAGCGAACAACGCGGCATCGCCGGCTGGGCCAAACGCTTCCGCGCGCGGATGGACGGAAAGAAAGCCGGCTGATGTGCGGAATCGTTGGAATCGTCGGGCAAAGCGAAGTCGCGAAGCGGCTCTACGATGGGCTCAAGCGGCTCGAATATCGCGGCTATGACAGCGCCGGCATCTGCACCATCGATCACGGCCGGCTCGAGCGGCGCCGGGCCGAGGGCAAGCTCGACAATTTGAAGGTCGAATTGGCGGCGCACCCGCTTCACGGCGACGTCGGGATCGCCCATACGCGGTGGGCCACGCATGGCGCTCCGACGGTCAGCAATGCGCATCCGCACATCGCCGAGCCGGTGGCGCTGGTTCACAACGGGATCATCGAGAATTTCAAGCCGCTGCGCGATGAATTGATCGCCGACGGGCGCACCTTCCTCAGCGAAACCGACAGCGAGGTCGTCGCCCATCTGGTGGCGCGCGAAATCGAGCGCGGCGCTTCACCGGAAGATTCGGTCGCTGCGGTTTTGCCGCGGCTCCACGGCGCCTTCGCCATCGCCTTCCTGTTCCGCGACCATCCCGAACTGGTGATCGGAGCGCGCATGGGAGCGCCCTTGACGGTCGGCTATGGGCAAGGCGAGAATTTCCTTGGCTCGGACGCGCTCGCGCTGGCGCCATGGACCCAGCAAATCGCCTATCTGGACGAAGGCGATTGGGCGGTCGTGCGCCGCGATTCAATCGCGATTTACGATCGTGAGAACCAGCCGGTCGAACGGGCGATCGTCGAATCCGGGGCGACTTCCGCGGCGATCGAAAAAGGCAATTTCGCGCACTTCATGCAGAAGGAGATTTTCGAGCAGCCGGTGGTCGTCGGCGACACGCTCCACAGCTACATCCGGCCGTTCAAGGGCAAGGTGGCGTTGCCGGTCGCCGAGGCCGATCTGGAATCGGTCGATCGGCTGACGATCATCGGCTGCGGGACCAGCTATTACGCCGGACTGGTGGCCAAATATTGGGTCGAGCAATTCGCCCGGGTCCCGGTCGACATCGATGTCGCCTCCGAGTTCCGCTACCGCAACCCGGTGCTCGAGCCGGGCGGGCTGGCGCTGTTCATTTCGCAAAGCGGGGAGACCGCCGACACGCTTGCGGCGCTGCGCCATGCACGGGCGCAGAAGCAGCGGATTGCGGTCGTGGTCAATGTCCCTACAAGCTCGATGGCGCGCGAGGCGGACCTGCTGCTGCCGACCCACGCCGGGCCGGAAATCGGGGTCGCTTCGACCAAGGCCTTTTCGTGCCAGCTGGCGGTGCTCGCGGCCTTCGCCGCAAACCTTGCTCGCGCAAAGGGTCGGCTGTCGCCCGAGGAGGAAGCCGAGATTGTCGATCACCTTCGGGAAGCGCCGGCGGCGATCAATGCGGCGCTCGGCCAAGATGAGGATATCGCGGCCATGGCACATCTGATCGCTCCGGCGCGCGACGTTCTTTATCTTGGCCGCGGGGCCGATTTCCCGATGGCGATGGAAGGCGCGCTCAAGCTCAAGGAGATCAGCTACATTCACGCAGAAGGCTATGCCGCGGGCGAGATGAAGCACGGGCCGATCGCGCTGATCGACGACAACGTGCCGGTCATCGTCCTCGCGCCTTCAGGGCCGTTGTTCGAAAAGACCGTCAGCAACATGCAGGAAGTGCGCGCGCGCGGCGGCAAGATCGTTCTGATTTCCGACGCCAAGGGGATCGCGGCGGCGGGCGAGGGCTGCATGGCGACAATCGAAATGCCCGAGGTCCATCCGCTGATCGCGCCGCTGGTTTATGCCGTCCCGGTGCAGCTGCTGGCCTATCATGTCGCGGTGCTTAAAGGCACCGACGTCGACCAGCCGCGCAACCTTGCGAAATCCGTCACCGTCGAGTGATGGTTGCCGAGCCGTTTAAGTTCGCTGGCGTCAATGGCCAGATGCTCGACGGTCGGATCGAGCTTGCGCACGGCAAATTGCGCGGGACTGCATTATTCGCCCATTGTTTCACCTGCGGCAAACAAAGCCTGGCGGCGACCCGCATCGCCAAAGCGCTCGCCGCCGACGGCTGGTCGGTGTTGCGGTTCGATTTCACCGGACTCGGCGATAGTGACGGCGATTTCGGCAATTCGGGCTTCAACGGCAACGTCGAGGACCTGGTTGCCGCTACGAAGGCGCTGGAACTGACCCATCAGGCGCCGGCCTTGCTTGTCGGGCACAGCCTTGGCGGTGCGGCGGTGATCGCCGCGGCCGACCACAATGCGAGCGCGACCGCGGTCGCGACGATCGGCGCTCCGTTCAACGTCGAGCATCTGCTCGAACGGCTCGATCAGGATGGACTTGCTCGGGTCGCCAAGTCCGGCGCCGCGCCGGTTTCGATTAATGGCCGTGAATTTTGCCTGACCAACGACTTCATCGCCCAGGTTCACCATCAGCCGCAGGGTGAGCGGCTGGCCAAGCTCGACCGGGCATTGCTGGTCATGCATGCTCCGAGCGATAGAATTGTCGGGCTCGACAATGCCAAGTCGATCTTCGACGCTGCGAAGCACCCCAAGAGCTTCGTCGCGCTGGACGGTGCCGATCATTTGCTAACGGCGCCTGGATCGGCCGATTATGCCGCCGGGATCATCGCTGCTTGGGCAAGCCGCTACGCGATGGTTGAACAGTGACTGGCGAAGGCGGCTGTCATTGCGGCACGGTGCGGTTCGCGGTCACGTTGCCCGAGCCGCCAGTGCCGGCACTGGATTGCAATTGTTCGATCTGTTCGATGAGCGGATTTCTTCACATCATCGTCGCGCATGGCGATTTCGAACTGCTGAGCGGGCGCGATGTGCTGACTGCTTACCGCTTCGGGACCGAAGCGGCAGAGCATCTCTTCTGTTCGAGTTGCGGCGTCAAAAGCTTCTACCAGCCGCGCAGCCATCCCGATGCGTGGAGCGTCAACGCCCATTGTCTCGATCACTGTCCGGAACTCGCGGTCGAGCAATTCGACGGCCGCAATTGGGAACGCTCGGCCGGGCGGCTCGACCATAAGCACAGCCCGGACTAGGCAGGGTCATGCACCAGGCGCTTCGACTGACCTGCGACAAGACTGCGCTCCAGGCCAATTGGCGTTGGCTGCGCGACCGCTCGGGAGTTGAGGCGGGCGCGGCGGTCAAGGCCGATGGCTATGGACTGGGCGCGCGCGAAACGGTTGCGGCGCTGGCCGAAGCGGGCTGCACGACCTTTTACGTTTCGACGTGGGCGGAGGCGCAGGCGCTCGGGGTTCTACCCGATGGCGGGAGCCTTGCGGTGCTCCACGGCTTCGGACCTGATGACGGGCCCGCAGCCCTCGCCTCGACCGCGCGGCCGGTGCTCAACTCGGCGGAGCAGGCCGCGCGCTGGCGCGAAGTGGCGCCCGGCCGCACCTGCGACGTGATGGTCGATACCGGCATGAACCGGCTCGGTTTGCGCGCCGAGGAAGCTGGCTGTCTCGAGGGCCTCGAAATCGACACGCTGATGAGCCACCTCGCTTGCGCCGACGAGGACAATGCGATGAACGCGGTCCAGCTCGAGCGTTTTCGCCAAGCCGCGGCGTCGATCCCGGCAAAGCGCACCAGCCTCGCTAACTCGGCCGGCATCTGCCTGGGGCGCGATTACAGCTTCGACCTCGTTCGCCCCGGCCTTGCGCTCTACGGCGGCGTGCCGCGCGCTGAGGCTGCCGAGCATATCGCCCAGGTCGCGCGGATCGAAGCGCAGATCGTGCAGCGGCGGACCATCCGCGCCGGCGAAAGCGGCGGCTATGGAGCGACCTTCACCGCCAGCGCGGACACCGAGGCCGCGATCCTCAACATCGGTTATGCCGACGGCTACTTGCGCGGGTTTTCGGCGCGGGGCTGCGCGTTCGCCGGAGAGATGGCGCTGCCCGTAATCGGCCGGGTGTCGATGGACCTGATCGCGGTTGACTGCGGTGCGGCAGCGGACCTCAAGGAAGGTGAGTGGGTCGAGATCGATTATGATTTACCGACCGCGTCCGAACAATCGGGCCTGTCGCAATATGAGCTTCTGACGGCGCTCGGGAAGCGATTCACGCGGCGCTGGATTTAGCGCGCGGTTGCGGAGCCGGGGTCTTGGGAGTGTACCGGCACAGATCGGCCACGACGCACCGCCAGCATTCAGGTTTGCGCGCCTTGCAGGTGTAGCGGCCGTGCAGGATCAGCCAGTGGTGGGCGTGGCTGCGGAAGAGGTCCGGAGTGACTTTCTCCAGCTTCAATTCGACCGCCAGCGGGTCCTTGCCGGGCGCGAGGCCGGTGCGGTTGGCGACTCGGAAGATGTGGGTGTCGACCGCGATCGTCGGCTGGCCGAAGGCGACATTGAGCACGACATTGGCAGTCTTTCGCCCGACGCCCGGGAGGGATTCTAGGGCATTGCGATCGGCCGGCACCACGCCGCCATGATCATCGACCAACAGGCGCGCCGCGGCGATGACGTTCTTGGCCTTGGTATTGAACAAACCGATGGTTTTGATGTGATCTCTGAGCGTTTCCTCGCCCAGCTGGAGCATCGCCTGGGGAGTGTCGGCGGCGGCGAACAGGGCACGGGTCGCCTTGTTGACCCCGACATCGGTCGCTTGCGCCGACAAAGCGACCGCGACCAGCAAGGTATAGGGGTTCACATATTCGAGTTCGGTTTCGGGCGCCGGATCATTGTCCGCGAGCCGGCGATAGAATTCGAAAACCTGGTCGCGTTTCACAACGCGCCGACGACATCGCTCATGGAATAGAGGCCGGGTTTCCGAGCGGCGAGGAAGCGCGCCGCGGCAAGCGCCCCGCGGGCGAAGATCATCCGGCTTTCTGCGCGGTGCGACAGGATGAGCCGTTCGTCGGGGCCAAGAAACATCACGTCATGGTCGCCGGCGATCGTCCCCCCGCGCAGGGAGGCGAAACCAATCGCTCCGTCGCCGCGCTCGAGGCCAGTGCCGTCGCGCCCGGCCTCGGCATTCAGTTGGTGTCCGCGGCCGGCTGCAGCGGCTTGCCCGAGTATCAGCGCGGTGCCCGATGGCGCGTCGGCCTTGCCGCGGTGGTGGGCTTCGGCAATCTCGATATCCCAGCCCGCACCCAGAACCTTGGCGGCCCGTTCGACCAGTTCGGCGAGAACCGCGACCCCGAGCGAGGTATTGGCCGAGCGCAGTACCGCAACGCTCTTCGCCGCTTCGGCAAGCGCGGCATCGGCTTGGGCCCCAAGCCCGGTCGTTCCAATGAGTATCGGGACCTTGGCCGCGACCGCTTTGGCAAGGCTCGCCTCAAGCGCCGCTGGCACGGAAAAATCGATCAGCAATTGGCCATTGTCCAGGTCTATGACGAACCGCGGATCCTCGGCAATGGCAAGCGCCAGTGCTTTCCCCATCTTGCCCTCGGGCGCGGTCAGCGAAATGCGCAACGGTGAAACGGTCTCAGCCATGGCGATAAGACTTAGCCAAGCCGCTCCTGCAGCGCCAGCGCCGCCGCTGGCGCGCGCAATTTGGCACCGTTGATCATGAATATGTAGGAATCGCGCCCAGCGGCCTGCCAGCGCCGCGCCCGTGCCGCGAAACCGTCGAGCGCTGCTTCGTCATAGCCCGTTGGCACGTCCTCGCGCATGCGCTGGAGTCGGGCGTAGGAAAAACTCGCGGTGTCCGCCTCGATGCACGGAAATTCATCGTCATCGCCGAACACGACCGCCACATTCTGGTCGCGGCACAAAGCGAAGAACGCTTCGTCGCGGAAGCTCTCGTGGCGCGGCTCGATAACGTGGCGCAACTGGAGTCCGTCATAGGTTTGCGGAAGCAGACTGAGAAAGGCGGCGATGTCCTCGCGGTCAAACTTGCGCCGGGCGGCGAGCATCCACAGGATCGGTCCGAGCTTGGGCCCGAGCGCGGTCAGGCCCTGAGCCAGGAAATTGCGAATCCCTTCGCCGGCATCCGCAAGACGGGGTCGGGTTACGCAATAGCGCGATGCCTTAAGCGCGAACTGAAAATTCTCGGGCACCGACGCCGCCCATTTCTCCCATGTCGATCGCGCCTGACGCGAATAAAAGGTACCGTTGATCTCGATCGAGCCGAACTGGCGGCTGGCGAACTCGAGTTCCTTCGACTGGGCCAGACCCTTGGGAAAGAAATCGCCGCGCCAGGGCGCGAAGCTCCAGCCGCCGATGCCGATGCGAATATCCGCCATCGATGCAGAGTGGCGCACCGGGCGCGCCGCTGCAAGTCAGTCGGCGATGAACTGGACGACGATGTCGCGGGCCAGGCGGGCCGGGCGGCGCGTAACCGAATCGAGGCAGCACCAAGTCGACTGAACCTCGGCCAGAACCTCCTCACCGCGCTTGATGACGGTGGTGAACATCGCTCTGGCGCCGGCCGTACCGTTGGCAACGACATCGGCGACGACCAGATCGTCGATGAATGCCGGGCGCCGGTAGGTGATCTGATGCTGCAGCGCGACCCAAAGGTGCCGCGTCACGGCGTCGGCGGGGGCGACCGTTTCCCAGAATTTGACGACCGCGTCCTGGACCCACTTCAAATAGACGCTGTTATTGACATGACCCATGTGGTCGATGTCGTCGGGCAGAATTCCGATCGGGTAATGGAATGCGTCGCTGGCCATGATCATAAGATGGCATAGCTGACATTAATGTCAATTAGGTGACGGTTGAGGAACGGAAATATAGTTATCCTGACCGGTGCGGGAATCAGCGCCGAAAGCGGGCTGCAGACGTTTCGCGCCGCCGATGGGCTGTGGGAAGGCCATAAGGTCGAGGATGTCGCGACTCCTCAGGCGTTCGAGCGCGATCCCGCGCTGGTCCACGCCTTTTACGATGCGCGGCGGGAGCGCGCGGCAGCGGTCGAACCCAACGCCGCGCATCGAGCGCTGGCGGACCTCGAGGCGGCATGGAGCGGCGAATTCCTGCTGGTGACGCAAAATGTCGACGCGCTTCACGAGCGCGCCGGGTCGCGCACGCTGATCCACATGCATGGCGAGCTCAACCGCGGCTGGTGCCTGGCGTGCGGCGAGCGGTTCGCGTGGGAAGGGGCGATGGGCGAGCAAGTGCCTTGTCCATCGTGCACTGACGTAGGCCAGGTCCGTCCCGACATCGTCTGGTTCGGCGAGATGCCGTACGAAATGGAGCGGATCGAGACCGCGTTGCGCGGATGCGACCTGTTCGTGTCGATCGGCACCTCGGGCGCGGTCTATCCGGCGGCGGGGTTCGTCCAGACCGCCAAATATTGCGGCGCGCGAACGCTAGAAATCAACCTCGACCCGAGCATGGGGAGCATCTTCTTCGACGAGCATCGCCACGGCCCAGCGACGGTCGAAGTGCCGCAATGGGTCAAGGAGATGCTGTCGTCATTGAGAGCGTAGCGAAGCAATCCAGTTTCTGGATTGCCGCGTCGCTTATCAGCTCCTCGCAATGACGGGAGCCATCATTCGCTCCAGTCGAGCCCGATGTCCTTGTACAACGTGCGGTCTTCGTCCCACTTGGGATTGACCTTCACGTGGAGGAACAAATGGACCTTGCGGCCGAGATGCTCGGCTATGGCTTCGCGGGCGGCGGTGCCGATGGCCTTTAGCCGAACGCCGCCTTTGCCGAGCACGATCGCCTTCTGGCTGTCGCGTTCGATCAATATCTGCTGGTGGATGACCGCCGAGCCGTCCTTGCGGTCGTCCCATTTCTCGGTCTCGACCGCGGCCGAGTAAGGCACTTCGGCGTGGAGCTGGAGGTAGAGCTGCTCGCGGGTCAGCTCGGCCGCGACCATGCGCTCGGTGGCGTCGGTCAATTGATCCTCGGGGAAATGCCACGGCCCCGCTGGCATCGCCGCCGCCAGATGGGCCTTGAGCTCGGCCACTCCGTCGCCGGTCGACGCGGCGACCATGAACACGCGCTCGGGATCGAGCCGTTCGGCGAGGCGCGCGGCAAGCACTAGTAATTGGTCCTTCTCGGCGATATCGACCTTGTTGAGGACGAGGATTTTGGGTTCGGGCCGAGCTTCGACGCCGGCGATGACCTGCTCGACTCGCTCGCCGACCTTGGCTGCGGCATCGATCACCAGCACCAGCCGGTCGGCGTCCACGGCGCCTTCCCAGGCCGCCTTGACCATTGCCCGATCGAGCCGCCGGTGGGGCGTGAAAATCCCCGGCGTGTCGACCAGCAGCATCTGCGATCCGCCCTCGATGCCAATGCCCATCAGGCGGGCGCGCGTGGTCTGCGCCTTGGGGCTGACGATCGCGACCTTCTGTCCGACCAAGGCGTTGACCAGGGTCGATTTACCGGCGTTGGGCGCACCCATGACCGCGACCACCCCGGCGCGGGTTGCGGGCGCGATCATTGCAATTGTTCGAGCAGCGCGGAAGCGGCGGCTTTCTCGGCCTCCTGCTTGCTATTGCCTTCGGCGGTTGCTTCGCCGAGGCGCGGAACGCTAACCGTGACGGTGAAGCGCGGCGCGTGGTGGGCGCCGATGCGCGAGACCAGGGCATATTCCGGGGTCTTGAGGCCGCGGCTGGCAGCGATCTCCTGAAGCTGACTCTTGGGATGCTGCGGTGCCCGGCCCTGATTGTCGAGCAACGGCCCCCAGGCCTTGAGGATGAAACGCCGGGCGGTCTCGATATCGGCATCGATCATCAGCGCTCCGATCAGCGATTCAATCACGTCGCCGACCAGATTGTCACCATGATTGGCGCTGTCGTCGCGCGCCTGGCGGCCGAGCCGGATCAATGCCGGAACGCCGAGCGAGCGGCCGATCTCGCCGCAGTTCTCGCGCGCGACCAGAACGTTGTAGCGGCGTGACAGCTGGCCTTCGGGCTCGTTGGGGTAGCGCTCGTACAGCGCGGTTGCGATGACCAGGCCGAGGACCCGGTCGCCGAGGAATTCGAGCCGTTCGTAGCTTTCGCGGGCCAGGCTGGAATGGGTGAAGGCGCGTTCGAACAGGCCAGCGTCGCTGGGCTCGTGGCCGAGCGCGGTCTTGACGAATTCAACGATTTCCGCGGTCACTGCCGATCGCTCGAATAGCCCTTGCCGATGCGGTCGCGGCGAAGGGCGCTAAGCCAGCTCAACGGGTTGATGTAGGTGGCGCTTCCGTCGGTCGACCAGAAACTGACCATCGCCCGGCCAATAAGATGGTCGACCGGGACCATTCCGATCCCGCCGGTATAGGGTTCAAAGCGGCTGTCGAGGCTGTCGTCGCGATTGTCGCCCATCAGGAAAACGGCGCCCGCCGGAACGACGGCCGGTCCGAAATTGTCCGCTTCGCCATTGTCGAGCTGGTCGAGCGTGACGTAGCTGGGACCATCCGGCAGCGTCTCGCGATAGGCCGCATAGAGGCAAAAAGGCTGGCCGTTTTGGGTGACGACATTGGGCGCCAGCGGCGGAACGGTCTTACACGGGCTATTGGCACTGACCGGGATCTTCGCGGGCGAAATCGCCGTGCGCGGGAGTGACTTGCCATTGAGGATCACCGCACCGCCGCGCACTTCGACGGTGTCGCCGGCAATGCCGATGATCCGCTTGATGAGGTCGATCTTGCTGTCGGGGTGGCGGAACACGACGACATCGCCGCGCTTCGCTGGATGGGCGAAAATGCGGCCCTTGAACGCCGGTGTATCCATCGGGAAGCTATATTTGGAATAACCATAGGGCCATTTTGAAACGAGCAGATAATCTCCGATGTAGAGCGTCGGGAACATCGAGCCCGAGGGGATGCTGAACGGGGCGACGACAAAGCTGCGGATTGCCCAGGCGAGCAGGATCAGAGTGAGGAAGAAGCGCATCGTGCTCCACGAGCCCGCGGGTTCCCGCTCGACCGGGATCCCAGACTCTTCGATATCGCGGCGATTTCGTCTTCTGAACAGCATGGCGAGCGCTTCTTTCGATACAGCGCTGCAACGTCAAGCCGCACTGGCTTTTACCGGGCCGCGGATTAAGAGGCTCGGCAATGGCCAAACGCACCCAATCCGCTACATTGCAATCGCTCAAGGCGTTGTTCGATGGCGATCCCAAGCGGCTCGACCGCTTGAGCATGGATGTCACGGGAATTCACTTCGACTGGTCCAAGACCCACCTCGACCAGGATGCGATTGCGAATTTCACCGAGCGGCTGGCCGAATGCGGGTTCGAAGCGGCGCGTGCCAAGATGTTCGCCGGCGCTGTCGTCAACACCAGCGAGGACCGCCCCGCGACCCACGTATTCGAGCGCGGCAGCGGCACTGGCGTGGAAGTCGACGTCGCCGCCGCCCGCCGCCAGCGGATGCGCGCTTTGGTCGATGCGGTCGAGGCCGGAGCGTTCGGCGATATCACGGGAATCCTTCACATCGGCATTGGCGGCTCGCTGCTTGGGCCGCATTTGCTGGTCGATGCACTTGGCCGCGGCCGCGGGTCATTCACCGCCCGGTTCGTCGGCAATATCGACGGCGCGGCGTTCGATGACGCCATCCGGCCGCTAGATCCGGCAACGACTCTGATCGTCGCGGTATCCAAGACCTTCACCACCGCCGAAACGCTGGCCAATCTCAGCAGCGCGCTGGACTGGCTGCGCGGGGCAGGGGTCGCCGACCCCTATGGCAAAGTGGTCGCGATCACCGCCAGTCCCGACGCGGCGGTCGCGGCGGGCATCGACGAAACCCGGATCCTGTCGTTCGGCGAGGGCGTCGGCGGGCGCTATTCGCTGTGGAGCGCGGTCGGCTTCAGCGCTGCGCTCGCGCTTGGCTGGACGGCGATGGACGATCTCCTCGACGGCGCGGCGCAGATGGATAAGCATTTCCTGACCGCGGCTGCCGCTACCAGCGCCCCAGTCCTCGCCGCCTTCGCTGATCGCCTTTATGTCGAGCAATGCGGCTGCCAGACCTGCGCATTATTCGCCTATGACGACCGGCTGGCGCTGCTGATGCCCTATCTTCAGCAGCTCGAGATGGAATCGAACGGCAAGTCGGTGACTGCCGCTGGCAAGCCGGTTTCAGCCCCGACCGCACCGGTCACCTGGGGCGGGGTCGGCACCGACGCCCAGCATGCCATGTTCCAGCTGCTCCACCAGGGCACGGTGCTGGTACCGGTCGAGTTCGTCGCCGTGCGCGAGAGCGATGACGAGCAGGCCGCCGAGCGGCATTCTTTGCTCCTCCTCAACGCTTTTGCTCAAGGTGCGACCTTGATGTCCGGAAGCGCCAATGACGATCCGGCGCGGGCCGAGCCCGGCAATCGCCCGAGCACGACCGTCCTGCTCGACCGGCTCGACCCGCGTTCGCTCGGCGCCTTGCTTGCATTTTACGAACATCGCACTTTCACCAACGCCTTGCTGTGCGGGATCAATCCGTTCGACCAGTTCGGGGTCGAACTGGGCAAGAAGGTCGCCCGCAATCTGGCTGCGGGCGAACTCGGCGATCTCGATCCATCGACCTTGGCGCTGATCGCGCGGGCCGGCCTGTGAGCGCCAAACAAAGCCATGACTTCGACCTGTTCGTGATCGGCGCCGGGTCGGGCGGGGTGCGCGCTTCGCGGATCGCCTCGGCTCATGGGGCCAAGGTCGCGGTTGCGGAGGAATTTCGAGTTGGCGGGACGTGCGTCATCCGCGGCTGCGTGCCCAAGAAACTGCTCGTTTACGGCGCGCATTTCGCCGAGGACCTAAACGACGCCGCGATGTTCGGCTGGGATGTTCCGGTCAAGCGCTTCGACTGGCCGGTGCTGCGCGACAACGTGCTGGCCGAGGTGACCCGGCTCGAAAGCGCCTACACCGACACGCTGTCGAACCACGAGGTGACGATCTTTCACGAGCGCGCGACTGTTGCCGGACCCAACATGGTTCGGCTGGCAAGCGGCAAGATTGTGACCGCGGGCAAGATCCTCATCGCCACCGGCGCCCGGCCCGCTTTGCCCGAAATCGCGGGCGTTGAGCATTCGATCACCTCCAACGAAGTGTTCCTGCTCGAGAGCTTGCCGAAACGGATCGTGATCGTCGGCGGCGGATATATCGCCAACGAATTCGCTGGCATCTTCCTCGAATTCGGAAGCCAGGTGACATTGGTCAACCGAAGCGACGTCATGCTGCGCCATTATGATCAGCAGATCGTCGACCGGCTGATCCAGATTTCGGTCAAGAAAGGCATCGACTTCCGCTTCAATGCTCTGGTCGACCGGATCGACAAGAAAGATGGCCGATTGCAGGTCAGCATGACGGGATGCGACGACATTGTGGCCGATGCGGTGCTGTTCGCCACCGGCCGTGTGCCCAATGTCGAGGAGCTCGGACTCGACGGCGCCGGGGTCGCGCTCAATGACAAGGGTGCGATCAAGGTCGACGCCGACAATCGCTCGTCGATCGACTCGATTTTCGCGGTCGGCGACGTCACCGACCGGGTTCAGCTGACCCCGGTGGCGATCCGCGAAGGTCAAGCTTTCGCCGACACCTTCTTCGGCAATTTACCAACCCGGGTCGATTATGACTGCATCCCGTCCGCAGTCTTCAGCCATCCGCCGCTTGCAAGCGTCGGCATGACCGAAGGCCAGGCGCGCAATACATTGGGATCGGTGAAGACATATTCGTCCGATTTCAGGGCGATGAAGAACGTTCTTGCCGGTCGCAATGAGCGCTCGCTGTATAAAATCGTCGTCGATGGAGCGACCGACGAAATCGTCGGCATTCACATGATCGGCCCCGACTCGCCTGAAATCCTCCAGGCGGCGGCGATCGCGGTCAAGGCGAAGCTCAAGAAGTCGGATTTCGACGCCACCATCGCGCTCCATCCGACAATGGCCGAAGAACTGGTGCTGATGCGATGAGCGACCCGGACGCGGTGATCATCGGGGCCGGCCACAACGGCCTGACCTGCGCTTATTATTTAGCCAAAAAAGGGATGAAGGTGACCGTGCTCGAAGCCGCCGGGACGGTTGGCGGGGCGGCTGTAACTGACGAATTCCTGCCCGGATTCCGCAATTCGGCGGCGGCCTACACCGTCAGCCTGCTCAACCCGACGGTGATCCGCGACATGCAGCTCGAGCGCCACGGGCTGAAGGTGGTGTTGCGCAAGACCGACAATTTCCTGCCCGGTGATGGCGACTATCTGCGGTCGGGGCGCGGCGGGCTGACACGCAAGGAGATTGCCCGTCACGTCAAGGCCGATGGCGCGGGCTATGACCGCTACCTAGCCGAACTCGAAAGCGTCGTCGGGCTGCTCAAGAAATGGATCTTGCGCGCGCCGCCCAATGCCGGGTCGCGCGACCTCGGCAATCTGCTCACGCTCGGGCGCGACCTGATCGGACTCTCCACCCGCGAGATCCGCACCGTCCACGATTTCGCGACGCGCAGCGCGACCGAAGTACTCGAACGCCATTTCGAGGGCGATCTGGCTAAAGCGTTGTTCGGCTTTGACGGGGTCGTCGGCAATTTCGCCAGCCCCAGCGCGCCGGGCAGCGCTTACGTCCTGCTCCACCATCTGTTCGGCGAGGCCGCGGGTGTGCCCGGCGCGTGGGGTCATGCGATCGGCGGGATGGGGTCGATCACCCAGGCGATGGCCCGCGCCTGCCGCGAAGCCGGGGTCGACATCCTGCTCAATACGCCGGTCGAGGAAGTGATCGTCGAGCGCGGCCGGGCGGCCGGGGTGGTTGCCGGCGGCAAAGGCTGGCGCGCGAAAAATGTCGTTGCCGGGGTCAATCCGAAATTATTGTTCGACCGCATGATCCCGAATGGCGCGGTCGATGCGGACATCGCCGCGCGGATGCACGGCTGGAAATGCGAAAGCGCAACCTTCCGAATGAACGTCGCTTTGTCCGAGCTGCCCAGGTTCACGGTGCTTCCGAAGAAGGGCAATCACCTCACCGCGGGCATCATCATGGCCCCGAGCCTGGACTATATGCACCGTGCGTGGCTCCAGGCGCAAACCGACGGCTGGGCGAAGCAGCCGATCATCGAAATGCTCATACCCTCGACGCTTGATGCCACGCTCGCGCCCAAGGGCAAGCACGTCGCCAGCCTGTTCTGCCAGCATTTCCGCTTCGACCTCGGGCCGGGGCGAAGCTGGGACAAAGAGCGTGATGCCGCCGCCGACGCGATCATCGCCACGGTCGACGGCCACGCGCCGGGCTTCGCCAAGTCGGTACTCGGGCGGCAGATTCACTCGCCGCTCGACCTCGAACGCCGCTTCGGGCTGATCGGCGGGGACATTTTCCACGGCAAGATGGGCATCGACCAATTGTTCAGCGCGCGCCCGCTGATCGGCCACGCCGATTACCGAATGCCGCTGAAGGGCCTGTATCTGTGCGGATCGGGGGCGCACCCGGGCGGCGGCGTGACCGGCGCCCCGGGGCATAATGCGGCGCGCGCTGTAATCGCCGACAACCGCTTTTGGAGACGCGCCCGGTGACGCCGCTGGCGGGCGTCAAGGTGCTCGACTTGAGCCGCGTGCTCGCAGGGCCGTGGTGCACCCAATTGCTCGCCGACCTTGGCGCCGAGGTCACCAAGATCGAGCGGCCCGGGGTTGGCGACGACACCCGCCACTGGGGCCCGCCGTGGCATGGCGAGGGCGACGCCCGCGTGTCCGCCTATTTCCTCAGCTGCAACCGCGGCAAGAAATCGGCGGCGATCGATTTCGGACGCGAAGAAGGCGCGGCGATCGTCCGGCGTCTGGCGGCCGAGGCCGATGTGCTGGTCGAAAATTTCAAGGTCGGTGGACTGGCCAAGTTCGGGCTCGACGCGGACAGCCTGCGCGCCGCCAACCCGCGCCTAATCTTCGCCTCGATCACCGGCTTCGGCCAAGACGGTCCATATGCCGACCGCGCGGGTTACGACTACATCATCCAGGGCATGGGCGGGCTGATGAGCATCACCGGTTTGCCCGATGGCGAGCCGGGCGGGGGACCGATGCGGGTCGGAGTCGCGGTCGCCGATTTGTTCACCGGATTATATACCGCGGTCGCAGTCCTCGCTGCACTGTTCCAGCGCGAACGGTCAGGGCAGGGCGCGCATATCGACATGGCTTTGTTCGACACCCAGCTGGCGATGCTCGCCAATCAGGCGACCAACCAGCTGGTTTTGGGCATCGACCCGGTGCGGCAGGGGGTCGGACATCCCAATCTTGTGCCCTATCAGCCGTTCGACGCGGCGGATCAGCCGATCATCATCGCCATCGGCAATGAGCGCCAGTTCGACCGGCTCGCGGCCATTCTTGGCCATGAGGAATGGAGCAAGGACGAGCGTTTCGCCAGCAATGCAGCGCGGGTCGCCAATCGGACCGCGCTGGTCGCGCTTATCGCGGACAAAATCGCGACCCGGAGCGCGGCTGAGTGGCTCGACCGGCTTGAGGCTGCCGGAATACCCGCGGGGCCGATCAATCGCATCAGCCAGGCCCTGAGCGACGTTCAGGCTCAGCACCGGGCGATGGTCCGGAACATGGCCGGAATGTCGCTCGTCGGCTCTCCGCTGCGCCTGGATGGCGAACGATTGGACAGCGATTTGCCGCCGCCGGCCCTGGGCGAACATAGCGCGATGATATTGAAAAGCCTCGGTCTCACGGAGACCGAGGCTCAACAGTTGCGGAAAGCCGGCATTACCGGCTGACCGAACGGGCTTATTTGCCCATTTTGCTCGCGCTATCGACCAGCACGTCGAGCTGGTTTTCACAGCCATTCTCGATCAGCACCTGGGCCGCGCCGACCAGATCGTCGCCGGAAGCCGGGACCTGGATGATGGTGACGTTGCTTTTCTCGCCGGTGTCTTGCCATTCGATCTGATAATCGCCGCCATTGGTGGGTCTCAAGGCTGATGGCCAGGCAACCGAGCTGTTCCCGGCAACCCAGGTCACCGGCTGGACCGCGCCGTCAGCGGTGCGAATATTGATCGTCGCTTCGGCGGTGCTGTCCGGGCGCCATAATTGAAGTTTGGACACGTCGGTGATGCACACCTTGCCGGTCTGGGTGGCATCGATGTCCCAAACACTCGGATTCTTGGCGATTTCGCCGGCGCGAAGGGCACCAAAGCGGCCGCGCTTGCTCGCCGCCGAGGCCAGGCTGACCGTGCTGGTGTTGAAATTGCCGGGGCCGCGCAATGTCTGTGCGCTATTGGGCCCAAGGACCGTCACGACATCGCCGCCCTGAAGCGTGATCTTCGCACTTTCCGTCAGGGTCTTGCCCGGCGGATAGGCCTTTGACGACGGACCCAGAGACCGCACGACGACTACGCTTGCGACCGCTGCGGTCGAAGATAGGCCAACCGCGGTCGCGGCCCCTACCAGCCAAAGCCTTGCTTTCATCATTGCCACTCCCTCATTGCGCATTTGCGACATTATATTTGACCGCTTCCGTCGCGGTCAGGCAGCGGCGGGTCGACTTGTCCTCGCCCGATGCAACTGCCTTTTGCTGATACATCACTTCCGTCAGTAATTTTCGGGATACGCCCATGCGAATAAGGAAGTCATTATCCTCACTCGCGAGAATTGCCGAGTCCTGTTCGACATCGCCGATCAGTCCGATTGCGCTATCGGTCCCCTTGGACAGTTCGGAACGAACCGCTTCCTTGTCACCGACGTGCGTGAACATGTGTACCACGAACAGGCCGCTGGGATCGACGAAGCGAATGGATCCGCCCATGAACATGAAATTGCACGCCGAAAAACAGGCCCAGCCGGCGGGGATGCGGGTCGGAACGCCGCTTTCGCGGATGACCTTGCCAGCGGCATTGCCGGCGCGCGCATCACCGCCGGGCGAACGGATCCAGATTTCATCGATCGGGCTGTTGCTGACAAGCGCATCTTTTAGGCGCAGCGGCACATCCTCGTCGATCCCGCCTTCGGCCCGAAGGACCTTCAATCCCTCGATCGTCTCGGCGGTGAATTTCATCCGCGGATAGGTTGACCAGTTGAGCGCTTGGGGGCAGCTCGGATTGTGCGGATCGATCGGCGCCGCACTCGCAGTAGCGGTCACCAGCGTCAGCCCGAAGGCGGCAAAGTGGGTAAAGGCGCGAATGCGCATGTCAGACCCGTGCAAAGCCCTTGGCGCCGCGGGCACGGCACATCCGCTTCGGCACCGACGTTTCCTCGCCATCGACAATGACGATATCGGTCACCGTCATGCATTGGCCGCCGTCGGCCAGTTTCTCCTCGCCGGTGACTTTGGATCGGCCCGAAACATTGGAACGGCTCTCGCTTTTCCATGACGATTCGCTGCCGACGCCGCCGCGAATCGCCTGGTCGGTGGCTTGCGCGGCCTGCTGCTGTTCCTTGCAGTCGAGTAGATTGATGATCGCATCCGACAATAATGACCCGACCGGAAGCGCGATCCCAACGACACTGCTGGGCGCCCCGATACGACCCAATGCGCTGCTGGCAAGTCCGCCCAAGACGCTGCCAAACAAGGATTTCTTCGTTTTCGCGGCAGGGGTGTCGGCGCACTTCGCGGCGGCTTGTTGCGCGGCAACGGGCACCGCGCTCAACGCAACGATCGGTGCGGCGGCAATCAGCCCGGACAAGACCAAGGCACGCTTCATCTCAAACTCCCCCAGAAGAATGACTGAAATTATGCCTTGTTATGACCCGGGTCAATGAACGAGAGGTTACAAAGCTTGATCCAGGTTACATTCCGAACGACAGCTCGAGGCGCTCGATACGCAGTCGATGTGATTCCATGAGGTCGAGCATTTCCTGCTTTTCGCGTTCGCGGTTGATGACGACGCGGAGCGATCGGGCGAACGGAACGACGACCCCTTCAAGCCCTTCGCGCTCATCCTTGCCGGCGATGCTTCCGTCGGGGCGTGGGCCGACCACCAGCCAGCCCATGTCATTGCCGCGTCCATCCTCGACCCGCACCCGCAGCGGAAATAATTTATCGTCCATGTTGCAGTCGATCTTCTTTTCATCCTCGCCTTCATAAGGCTTGAAGGCGGCGAGCCAGCGCAGGACCTCGGCCTTGGTCACGCCGATCTGCTGCTTGACCTCGCGGCCCATGATGAACGCCACCCGATGAGCATGAACCCCATCGGCGATGCGGGTGAGGACTTCGTCGACGAAATCCTGCAAACTGGCAACATCGCGCAAATCGCGCATGGCTTCGGGCAGGCCGTTCTTGAGTTCGAGCAGATTCTTGTGGAAATGGCGCTCGGCCCAGCCCTGGACCTTGGAATGGAGCGGCTGGATGAGCGCCGTGGCCATGATCGCACCGACCATCGCGGCCGGGGTCTGGCTGCCCGAATAGAGGTTCTGCATCTGGGTGATGATGCCTTCCATCACCCCTGCAAAACCGGCACCCAGGGCCAAGGTGACGATGGCGATACTCGCGGTTTTGGAGATGATCGCTTCGGCGTCGTAGAGCCGGTAGCGGAGCAAGGCGATGAGCAGCCCAAGCTGGAGGATGAAGAAGCCCAGAGCATAGGACACGCCGGCCGCCATTTCGATCAGCAGCTGGCTGCCGAAGCTCGACGCCTCCCATTTCAACAGGTCGCCGACGATCGAAATGCCGCGCAGCAAGGCGTAGCCGGTGAAGCCGAACAGCGCCCAGCGGATCTGCTGGCGAAGGTCGCTCGACGGGGTGTTGCGCATGCACCGAAGGAGCATCCACACCGCCATCATCATGAAGCCCAAAAAGGCCGCCTGATAGGTTTGTCCTTCGAGGAACATCAGCGAGGGAAGGAGAGCGAACAGCCCGACTAGACGCCACGACAGTCGGCCGTGCGGGAATAGCAAAATGCCGGCGAGAAGAAGCACATTGCCAAGGTCGAACAAGGCGACGTTGAGGAAGCGCGGGATGCCGACGTCGGCGAGGAAGGTCGCGGAGGGCTGCTCCGCGGCGATGGTGCACAACACCGCCAGCGAAAGGATCGAGCTGACCGCGTCACGAGCATTGCGGCGATGGAGGATCCACGCCGCCCACAGCAGGAACGGGTAAAACAGCACATGCATCAAATCGATGAATTTGAGCATCTTGGGGCCGACGCCGAGCTCACGCGCGCTATTGTCTATATGGTTTTCGCCGGTGGTCAGCGTAACTTCGAGGGTCCGGCCTTCAGGGGTCTTGATGGTCAGCGGAACTTCGGCTTCGTCGGTGCCGAACAATAGATTGCCCATCGCGATATAGGCCGGATCATCGGCATGTTCGGCGAGATTCTGTTCGCTGACCGACATCTGGCGCGGCAACGGCAGTCCGTAAACCGCGACGATCTTGTCGCCCTTGCGCACGCCTTGCGATCGCGCTTCGGGTCCGACGGTATAGCGGATCAGGGTCGCGTCTTCGGGAGAGACCGCAACTCCGGTCCGGCTGCCGAGGAGCAGCTGCGAATTATTGTCCGGCGCGGTGTAGCGAAAATACAGGCCGATCATCGGCCCGAGCGTCGCCAGGATGAAGGCAAGCGTCCACACAATCGAGAAAATGCGATGGGCGCGGGTATTGAACGGTGGAACCGCCGGCGGCAGCCGGATACGCTGCCACCATGAGCGCCCGGAAGCGGCGACAGTCGGGGAAATCGGCTGCACGACTGTCATTCCGGGCGTCGTTTCAGCGCGGATCGTCATGGCGATATCATGGTCCCGGGCACAATTTGGCGCAATGACGTTGCGCAGGTCATCCCTTGTCCTTCGCTTTTTTCAAGGCTTCGCGAACCGCCGTGTTGGTGGCCTCCTTTTCCCGTTCGCGGTCCATGGCCTCGGTAAAGCTGGCCGCGAACAGGCCGGTGGGCAGTGCAATCAGCATGACCCCCATGATCGCGATTACTCCGGCGAGGAACTTGCCCAGAGGCGTAATCGGGAAGGTGTCGCCGTAGCCGACGGTGGTCAACGTGATGATTGCCCACCACATGGCGCGCGGAATGCTGCCGAATTTGTCCGGCTGGGCGTCGCCTTCGGCCCAGTAGAGAAGCGAGCCGGCGGTCAGGATCATCACCAGCAACATCCCGAGGATCAGCCCGAATTCCTGGCGTTTCTGGATGAAGGCTTCGCGCAGCAGCACCCAGGCTTTGGACGTCCGGCCGAGTTTGGCCAGCCGAAGCATCCGCAACACACGGAAGAAACGCAGCATCAGGCTTGGCGCGCCGCCGAACGCGAACAAAGCGGGGATGATCGCGAGCAGATCGATGATCGCGATCGGGGTCATCATGTAGCGGAGACGCGGGAAGCGATATTTGGCGAAGCGCGGATTTTCGACCTCGACCCACGCCCGAGCGATATATTCGATGAGGAAAATGATCCCGATCGAGAATTCGACATTGTTCAACAGGCGCTCGCGGCCGTTGGAAATCACCGGCTCGGTGTCGATCACCGCCTCGATCACCGCGAAGACGATGAGAATGATCAGGCCGAAATTGACCGGCGACAGCCCCTTGCCCGGCCAGGCCGAGGGTTCGAGCTGGCGATAGGCCAGTTTGCGAAGTTGGATCAGCCCCATCTGATTCCCCCGATGCGTCGCGCAATTGCGGTGCAAGTGCAAAGGTCAAACTGCACGGGGACGCGCTCCCCTGCAATGGGTTTCAATTGTCGAGCGGTTGTTCGCCGTAGCGCGATTCGATGAACCGGCCCTGGGTTTCGAACGCTGCAAGGTCACCCTTGGCCAGTCGTTCGCCGGTTTCGTCGAGTGCCTCGCGTCCGGCGCGAAGCGCATCGACCAGCCGCTGGTCGACGCTGATCCCATCATTGTCATGATCCCCGCGATAGCCCGCGGGGACCGCAAGATAATGATCGATCAAATTGGGCAGATGCTTGCCCATCAGCCGCCGCGCATCCTGCGCCGCGGGTTCGAGCGGATCGATTCGCTCGAGCGTAGGCTTGAGGTTGGGCAACGCCGCAAGCATCAGATCGACCTCCGACTGGGCCGGAGCCGGAAGCATCGCGCGCGCGCGATAGAGGTAGGAATCGAGTCGCTCGACCAGGACCGCGCTAGGCAAATCGGGGGCCGGAAGGGCGGGAGCCGATGACCGCCTCGACGAGGCCACGGCAAGGCCGACGAGGATTACACCGGCGGCGATCGCGAGGATCAGGCCGAACAGCCCGATCGGATTGACGAAACCGACGACCATGGTCGCGATCCACACCGCGAGGATGGCGAGGCCGACGCGCTTGGTGGTTCGCCCGAGCCCGGCATTGAGCCGCCGCCGCTCGCGCTGGGCGGCTGCCCGGGCGACCCCATCGCGTGAGGCCGAGCGGGCGAGCACATCGTCGGTGCGGGCGATCGAGCGGTCGGTCTTGACCGAAATCGCCGAGGCGCGCTCGAAGCTGTCTTCGGCGAGCGCGAACACGCGTCCAATATCGTTAGGGCTCATTTCTAAGCGTCACTTGGCCTCAAGCGCCTCGAACGGCGAGCTCTGGCTTTCGAGCTTGCCCTGGGCGACGCCCTCGGCGCGGGCAATATAGCCCTTCGATTTCTCGACTTCCGTGCCCAGAGTGGCGACCGTCTGCTTCATGTTTTCGAGCGCCGCCAGTTTGAACGCGTCGATCTGATCCATCGTGTCGTAGATGTTCTGGAACGCCCGCTGAAGCGTTTCGAGCGGGATGGTCGAACTTGCCGCCTGCTCGTGGATCGCTGCCGATTGCGTCTTGAGCAGCTCGCCGGTGGTGTCGATCATGCTCGCGGTGGTGGTGTTGAGCGCGCTGACCTGTTCGAGCACCAGCCGCTGGTTCGACATCGCCGAGGCGACGGTGACCGCGGTTCGAAGCGCCGAAACGGTGGTGGTCGAGGCGCGATCGACCCCTTTGACCAGCTCGACATTGTTCTTCTTGACCAGATCGAGCGCGAGATAGCCCTGGACCGTGACCGCCATCTGGGTGAGCAGATCGGTGG
>JACDEB010000007.1 GCA_013816595.1 Sphingomonas sp.
CAGGCTTTCCTTGCAGCCGTAGAGATTGTCGAACTTCGACTTGGTCACGCTGTCGTTGACGTTGATCGCCGGGAACGGCAGCTTGCCCTGCTTGGCGAGTTCGTAAAGGCGGTGGACGCCGGTGGTGGTTTCTTCCGAAACGCCCTTGATCGCGGCGACCGTCTTGGTCAGATACCCAGGCCGATCGGCGAGGAATTTCGTCAATACCTTGGCGAAGATTTCTTCTTCTTCATTGGTCGGCGTGAACAATATCTCACCGGCTTCGACCCGGGCGCCCCACAATGCGAACATGGTCGCGTCGCCGCCGTCGTCGAGGATCAAATTGCAGGTTTCGCTGTCGCCCCAATCGAAAATTCGCGCGGCATAGTCCCAATATTCGTCGAGCGTCTCGCCCTTGATCGCGAACACCGGAACCCCGCTTGCCGCAATCGCCGCTGCGGCGTGATCCTGGGTGGAAAAGATGTTGCACGAGGCCCAACGGACTTCCGCACCGAGCGCGGTCAGCGTTTCGATCAGCACCGCGGTCTGGATCGTCATGTGCAGCGAGCCGGTGATGCGCGCGCCGGTAAGCGGTTTCGAAGCGCCGAATTCCTTGCGCAGCGCCATCAGCCCGGGCATTTCGGTTTCGGCGATGTCGATTTCCTTGCGCCCGAACTTGGCGAGGGAAATGTCCTTGACGACAAAGTCGTTGAAAGCGGTTTCGGCATGCGTCGCCACGGTGAGTTTCTCCGATGATGAAATGGTCGCGCGCATTCGCGCTGGTCGCTGCGCGCACTACCCCCGCTTCACTCTAAAAGCAAATATAAAGATTTCTTTATATGTTGATCCTGGAGGTCACGCCTCGCCGGTTTCGCCGACCAGCAGCCGGGGGTCGATCCCCTCCTTGCGGAAGGCCGCGTTCCAGCGCTCGTCGGTCGCCGTGTCGAACAGGATTGCCGCATCGCCCCGCGCCGCGAACCAGCCGTGGCGGGTCATTTCCTCGTCGAGCTGGCCGTCGCCCCAGCCGGCATAGCCAAGCGCAGCGACCCATTGGTTCGGTCCGCGGCCTTCGGCGATCGCCCGGAGCACGTCGATGGTTCCGGTCATTGCGCAAAAGCCATCGACGTGAAGCGTATCCTGCCCGCCCCAGTCGATCGAATGAAGGATGAAGCCGCGGCCAGGCTCAACCGGCCCCCCGTGATGGACCGGGACATCGGGCGCATCGCCCGGGTCGATCTCGAGCTGGCGCAGCATTGCGCGAAAACTGATCCCGCTGCGCTTGGTCCCGATGCCGACCCCGATCGCTCCATGTTCGTCGTGGACGCAGACCAGGATGACCGCACGTTCGAAACGCGGATCGGACATTCCCGGCATTGCGAGCAGCAACTTGCCGGACAGGAAGCGCGGATCCTCCATCACCGCCAACTATGAGCCGCGCCGCGCCGGACAGCAAGACTTGAGGACGCAACCTACCGACCCTATCTGCCCAACTGACCCAAAACCGCAGGAGATTTCGAATGACCGTCAACGTCGGCGACAAATTGCCTCAAGCAGCACTGACCATCGCCACTCCCGACGGCCCGCAGCCGACCAACTCGGACGATTTCTTCGCTGGTAAGCGAGTCGCTTTGTTCGCGGTTCCCGGCGCGTTCACCCCGACCTGCTCGGCGCGGCATCTGCCCTCGTTCGTTGACAAGGCCGGCGATCTGAAAGCCAAGGGCATCGACGAAATCGCCTGCATTTCGGTCAACGATCCATTCGTCATGTCCGCCTGGGGCGAGCGCGACGGTTCGGGAGACATCACCATGCTGTCGGACGGCAATGGTGCTTTCACCGAGGCAGTCGGGCTCGATTTCGACGGCAGCAAGTTCGGCATGGGCAAGCGCAGCCAGCGCTATTCGATGGTCGTCAACGACGGCAAGATCGAACAGCTCAACGTCGAGGCAACGGGCGATTACAAGGCGTCGAGCGCCGAACATATGCTCGAACAGCTGTAAATCCGCTCGACCGGTCGGAATTTGCGGGGGTTCGTGACACTTTTCGCGGCCCCCGCCGTTACCTCCTTGCGATTCAATCTTTTGTAAGGAGTTAACAGCAATGGCCACCACTCGCACGACAACCCGCAAACCGGCCGCAAAACGCCGCCCGGCGACCGCTTCGACCGCGGCGCCGAAGACCGCAAAATCGGCATCGACCAAGACCAAATCGAGCAAGTCGAAGACCAGCCCTTATGTGAAGGCCGCGGTCGCGACTGGCGCGGTTGCCGCCGCTGCAGTCGGCGCTGCCTACCTCATTCGAAAGAGCGACAAGTCGGTTGGCGAACTGGCCGAAGACTTCACGGCCACAGTCAAGGATGGCCTCGCCGAAGCCAAAGCAGCGGCCCGCGGAAGCGCCCGCTCGATTAAGCAAAAGGCCACTTCCTTGTTCGACAAGAGCTCAGCCGAACTCGAACTCGTTGCCGACGAGGTTAGCGACGATATCAAGAAAGTCAGCGGTCTGATCATGAACGATCGCACCTGACGGCCTGAAAATGCGCCCGGCCCCCTACTGGTCGGCAAACATGAAATGACGGGAGCGGTCCAGTGCGGGCCGCTCCCTTTTCATTGCTACTCCGCCGCCTTCACCAGCCGCATTGCTTGCCGGCGTTCTGCTGCTCCAGCCAGACCTGCAGCGGAGCGAAATATTCGAGCATCGGCTTGCCCGAAATGTCGCGCGTCCCGGTGAACGCCTCGAGCGCGTCGGGCCACGGCTTCGACGCACCCATCGCCAGCATTTCGTTGAGGCGCCGTCCGACTTCCTTATTGCCGTAGAAGCTGCAGCGATGAAGCGGCCCCTTCCAGCCGGAAATGTCGCACGCCGACTTGTAGAATTGGAACTGCAGCAGCCGGGCGAGGAAGTAACGCGCATAAGGCGTGTTGCCGGGGATGTGGAATTTCGCGCCCGGATCGAAATCGGACTCGCTCCGCGCGACCGGCGGGACAATGCCCTGATATTGCTTCTTCAGCGCCGCCCAGGAGGCATTGTAATTGGCCGGAGTGGTCGATCCGTCGAACACGCCCCAGCGCCATTTGTCGACCATCAGTCCGAACGGCAGAAACGCGACCTTGTCCATCGCCTGGCGCAACAGCAGTCCGGTGTCCTTGTCCGCTGACGGCACCTTCGATTTATCGAGCAGGCCGATCTGCGTCAGATATTCGGGCGTGATCGAAAGCGCGACGAAATCGCCGATCGCCTCGTGGAAACCGTCATTGGCGCCGTTGAGGTAAAGATATGGCAGCTGGTTGTAGGCGCGCTGGTAATAATTATGCCCAAGCTCGTGGTGGATGGTGACGAAATCGTCGCCATTGACCTTGGTGCACATCTTGATCCGGAGATCGTCCTTGCTGTCGAGATCCCAGGCCGACGCATGGCAAATGACTTCGCGGCCTTCGGGGCGGACGATCTGGCTGCGCTCGTAGAAACTGGCCGGGAGCGGAGCGAGGCCGAGCGAGGTGTAAAAGCCCTCGCCGATGTGGACCATGTCGACGGGAGTCTTCTTCTTCGCCTTGAGCAGATCGGTGACGTCATAGCCGACGTCGCCCGCGACTTTCGGCGCCACCAGGTCATAGATATTGCCCCATTCCTGAGCCCACATATTACCCAATAGATCGGCGCGGATCGGGCCGTTTGCGGGCTGGACCGCATTGCCATATTTCTGGTTGAGCTTCGTCCGGGTATAGCAATGGAGCGCATTGTAGAGCGGCTTCACTTCGCTCCACAGCCGCTCGTACATGGCCGAAAATTCTTCCGGGCTCATGTCATATGGCGAGCGCCACATGGCGCCGGTGTCGTCGTAGCCGAGCTCCTTCGCCCCCTGGTTCGCAAGTTCGACCAGGCGCGTGTAATCGGCGCGCATCGGGCGCCCGACATTCTCATGCCAAGTCTGCCACATTTCGGCGAGTTCGGCGGGATTGCGGTTGGTACCCATCAGCGCTTCGACATCGTCGCCGGTCAGGACCTTGCCGTGGAGCGAGGCGCGGCCCTTGCCGTAGGTCGATTGCAGACGCGTTGCGATAGTGTTGAGCTCGGCCGCTGCGCCGGGCGTGGTCGGCGCCGGCAGGACGAGCCCGCCGCGCAGGATATTGAGCTTTCGCCGGGTATCGGGATCGAGTCCCGGGGCCTTCGCATATTGCGCGGCCTCGAGCGCATATTGGACGCCCTTTTCGGTGCCGATGGTGCCGAAATAGGCGGCCAAAGCGTCGGTGTCGTCATTGATGTAGGTGGCGTTGACCCAACCGGCTTTGCTGCCGATCACCGACAAGTCGAACAAATCCTTTTCGACCCGGGCGATGAAGTCGCGAGCGTCCTGCGCGGTCAGGGCGGCGGCAGCAGCCGACGGGACCGGCATCGCCGCTGGCGCGGGCGCTTCGGCCATTCCCGGCGCGGGGTTCATCGCGCAGCCGGCAAGCGCCATCGCGGCAAAGGATACGGTAGTAAATAGCTTGGTCACAACAGGCCCTCTCTGAATTTTTCCCTCAATCGAACAGTGGCTTGCCCAAGCGCCCGCCGTCAAGTGACAAGGAAGTCGGCGATCGCGCGGCCCATTTCCGGCTTGGTCACGCAGCTCATGTGGGTGCCGGGGATTTCCTTATAGGTCGCGTCGGGCAGCGCTTCGGCCAGTTCGCGCGCCGATCCATTATCCTCATCCTCCGCTCCGATCAGCACCAATGTCGGCATGGCGAAAGCAGCGAGCGCGGCGCGCGGCGCATCGCCGAAGCTATGCAGGACCAGCGCCGCCGCCGCTCGGTCGACCTTCATCGTCTTCATGAATTGAATCGCCAGCCAATGCGGATCGCCGCGCTTGGTGGTGTCGAAATTGACGATGACCTCGCGGAAAAACGCCTGACGCCTGTCCCAGTCGACCAGTCCCCTCAGCCCCATTCCGGAAAGTATCGCCTTGCGCGGTCGTAACGCACCTTCGCCAACCACCTGGACCACGGTTCGAGCGCCGAGCGAGAAACCGCCGAAATCATAGTCCTCGAGGCCGAGATGCGCGACCAGCTCGGTCACGTCGCGGGCCAGAATCCCGCGCGGATAAAGCGCCGGATCATGGGGTTTGGCGCTGTCGCCATGCGCTCGGTGGTCGGGCATGATCACCCGGAAACCGGCCGCCGCGATGGTCGCCGCGGTGCCATATTTGATCCAATTGACCTCGGCGCTCGAAAACAGCCCGTGGAGCAGGACCACCGCCCGCCCCGAGCCCGTCTCGCGGTACGCCAGGTCGACCCCGTCGGAGGCGGTCCAATGGTTGGTTGGAAGGGCCGTCATCCGCCGCGAATGTTCACAATGTTCGCACTGAACCACGCTGCGCGCACCGCAGCGCATGGGCGCGAAACGGCGGCGCTCGAATTGAGTAAGTGGGAAGGGAAGCAAGCTCCTGACATCGGCACGATTGGCAATGTCAGCCAAAATCCGGTTTTGCAATATTCGCATTGGGTGGAAAGCGAGCGCGGCCACGGTGCTGGGAGCGCTGATCCGGCTATAATCCGCGCCGGTTGCGCATTGGGTCTCGCTAGCGCACCTTCCCCCGACCTATTTTGGGGGGATCACAATGCACCACAGCGTCCAGATCGCCACCCCCGTTTTGATCGGCGCGGCGCTGGCCCTCCTGAGCGGATGCGCGGCCACCGACCTCACCGCGGTGCCGAGCGCGCCATCACTCGCCGCGGCCTCCGCCATCCCGGCCGGCGACGCTCGCTCCGTCGCTATCGGCGGCGGCCGAACGATGTATCTCACCTGCCGCGGCAGCGGGTCACCAACGGTCGTCCTCGTCAGCGGCCTCGGCGAGCGCGCCGACAACTGGGACCTCACGACCGACCCGAGCACCGCCGCTCGCGCTGTGTTCCCTGAAGTCGGGCGCCTCACCCGGGTTTGCGCCTACGACCGGCCGGGCACCGAGACGACGACCGCTGTCGGTCGGGAGGAGAGCCGGTCGACGCCAGTGCCGCAGCCGACGTCCGGATCGGCCGCGGCCGGCGACCTGGCCGCGATGCTCGCCGCCTCCGGAGAGTCCGGCCCTTACGTGCTCGTCGGCCACTCCTACGGCGGCGACGTCGTGCGCCTGTACGCCGCCGCGCACCCGCGGGAAGTCGCCGGGATCGTGCTGGTCGACGCCCTCAGCGAAGACCTCCCTACCCGACTGACTCCGGAGCAGTCGGCCGACCTCGAAAGGCTCAACAGTCCGGCGATGCAAGGTCGCCCGGTCGGCGCCGAGGAATTTCGGTTCGACGTCGTGTTTCCCGAGCTGAGGGCGATCACTTCGAGTCCCGCAGTGCCGGTCGTCGTCCTTACCGCCGACCGGCCGGTAATCTCCGCCGCGGACATCGCGTCGGGGCAGCTCCCGCCGTTCGTCACGCAGGTGTTCGCGGACGCTTTGTGGTCGGCCCAGCTCGCCGCGCAGGACGCCCTCGCGAGACGGTTCCCAAGCGCCGACCACGTGACCGTGACGCATTCGGGGCACTAAATCCACGTCGAGCAGCCGCAGCTCGTCGTCGACGCCATCGCCCGGGTGGTGGCGCAGGTGCGCTCGGCACCCCGGCGCTGACTACACCTTGATTCTCATTCCGGCGGCTTGTCGCCCGACTTCGCCCATCGATCGACCAGCGGCCGATATTCGTCCGACCGGATGCGTTTGAGGGTGGACGTGTCGAGCCACGCTTCGTGGATGCTCTCGGCGCCGAAATGGCTGGTGGGTGTGAAGCGCGAGGGATCGTCGAAGCTGGCGACGGTGAGGTCCTTCTTGGTTGTACCGTCGGTGTAGCGGAAGCCGAGCGACGCCCCGCATCGCGCGCAGAACGGCCGCTCGGCGATGGCCGAACTGCGATACCATGCGGGCTGCCCGGCCCATTCGACCGCCGCTTGTTCGATCCCGATCATCGCCAGGCTGACATTGCCGCTGGCGCGCTGGCACATCCGGCAATGGCACAGATAGGCATCGTCGCTGGCGACGCTCGCCGTGTAGCGGACCTTGCCGCAGGCGCAGCCGCCGCTCATCGTCTCGCTCATTCTGGTCTCCTTCTTTGGCCTCCTTCCCTTGGCTCCACATGCAAGGCTAAGGGGCGGCATGTCCAGCGCCCCCACCCCCGCCGAGATCGCACATGACGCGCGCTGGCTGACGCAGGCGCTCGATCCCGCCACTGGGATCGTCCGGCTGGTGGCGATGACGGCGGACGAGTACCGCGCCGCGGCGTTCCTTGACGACCGGTTGCTCCAGCAAACGGCCGATGCGCGGGCAGTGCCGTGGAGTCAGATATTCGCGGCGGCAGCGCTGGTTCGCGGCGACGACGCGCGGTGGATCTTTCACATCGGCCATGTCGGATCGACGTTGGTGGCGCGACTGCTTGGCGAATTGCCCACTGTGCTGGCGGTGCGCGAGCCGCGCCTGCTGCGCGATCTGTGCTCGGTCGATGGGCCATCGCGCGCCGATTATTTTCCGGCAACCCGTGCCTTGTTCTCCCGCAGTTTCGGTGCCGGTCAGGCGGCGGTGGTCAAGGCGACCAGTTTCGTCAGCGAAATCGCGCCCGATCTGGTCGGTCCGGCGGGCCGGGCGGCATTTCTCGCCGCCGCGCCGCGCAACTACATCGCAACCATCCTGGCGGGCGAGAATAATATCCGCGAACTTCATGCTTTGGCCCCGGTCCGGGCGCAGCGCATGGCCGAGCGGGTCCGCGGCCTGGGTTCCCCAACCAACGCGGCGGAACTCGCCGCCGCCGCCTGGGCGTGCGAAATGACGGCGCTCGAAGCGGCCGCCGAAGCGCTTCCCGACGCCAACATCGTGTGGGTCGATTTCGATCGGCTGCTGGACGATGTCGGCGGCCACCTGCGGCAAATTTCCGAGGGTTTGACGCTGGACGCCGCGGACCAGGATCTCGCGGCGCTCGCCCAAAGCCCCTTGCTCAAGCAATATTCAAAGGCGCCGGAATATGAGTATAGCACGCGCCTGCGCCGCGATCTGATCGCCGAGGCCGCGGCCCATTTCGCCAACGATATCGACGGCGCACTTGCCATGCTCGACCGGGCGTCCGAAAAGTCGCCGTTGCTGGCGCGCGCGCTGCGGCGCTGACGGGGGAGGAAGAATGTACCGGGTCCTGGATATCCTGACCGGCGAAGAGGTCGCGCAATGCCGCCAGATCGCGGCCTCGACCCCGTTCGTCGACGGGCGCATCACCAACCCCCACAACATCGCCAAGCAGAACGAGCAATTGCACGACGCCAGTGCCTATCAGCAAAGTTCGGATTTGCTCGGCGCGGCGCTGGCGCGCTCGCCCGAATTCGCCGAATTCGCCTTTCCGGTGTCGCTCGCTCCGCCGCTCATCACCCGTTACAAGCCGGGCATGAAATATGGCGCTCACGCCGACGCCGCCTTCATCCAGCTTCCCGGTGCGACCATCCGCAGCGATTTGAGCTGCACCATCTTCCTCAACGACCCGGCCGATTATGACGGCGGCGAGCTTCACATCCGGCTCGGCGACGGCGACCTCAAGTTCAAGCTCCAGCCCGGCGAAGCGATCGTCTATCCGTCCGACAGCCTGCATCAGGTGATGCCGGTGACCAAGGGCGAGCGGCTGGTCGCGATCACCTTCATCCAGAGCCGCATCGCCGACCCCTTCCGTCGCAACCTCCTCTACGAATTGAACGAAGTCGCAGCGCTCGAGGGGCTGAAGATGGAGCACGACAATTTCAGCCGGCTGCAGTTGATCCAACAGAATCTGCTCCGCTACTGGAGCGACATGCCCTAGATATTCCTCGGCCATTCGAAGATCGGGCGTTTCACATAAAGTCCCTCTAGCAAGCCTCCGAGGGCCCTAGTGTTTCGATCGAATTTGATTGTCGATCCGTCGGAAAAATTGAGAATTATGTCTAATTGCCCGAACTTCACCGACCTCAAAGTTTCAAATTCTACCTCGGTCATGGCGCCGTGATAACGGAATTCCAATTTCGATCCCTCCCAGCTGGCTCTCTGACGAGCGTGGCGAAAGACGACCCAAATACTCCTTAGCCAACCGGCGCCGAAAAGCACCGGCAAGAAAAGAAAACTGGGGGTTGGGCGACCGACGATAAGCTGCGGCAAACACAGCGGTAGCATGAACGACGTCATCAGCAGGCCAAGCCAAACCACCCCGCCGACCTTGGGTTTGCGTCGGCTGCTATCGATCCTCTTCTGCGCGACCAGATAGTAGATCGAGACGGCGCCGACAGCCAGTGCTTCCAAGTGGAAGATCGGCAAGATCAGCTCTGTCCATTCCCTCACGGCCCCGGCCTGATGAGTCCGAAGTTCAATTGGCGGCGGCCGCCGCGGGCGGGCTCGACATATGTTCGTGGATGATCTTCCACGATCCGTCGGATTGGCGCTGGAAGACGTCGGTGAAACGTGCTGAAACCGTCGGCCGAGCAACCCCTGCCTGGACGGTGAAGTTTTCGATCCCCGAACTGATGAAGGCATCGCCGCCCAATAGCTGGATGCGGCGCTGGCTGACCTTGTAATCGGCCGGTTTCATGCTGTTGAAATTGCGCGCCCAGCCGGTCTGGATCTTGCGGTCGTCCGACGGGTCGGCGGTGCCGGCGTCGAACATTACCGCTTTGTCGGCATATTGGGCCATGATCTTGTTGGTATCGCCAGTGGTAAAATTCTCTTCGGCGCTTTCGGCGATCTGCGCGGCCTGGGCTTCGGTCACCGGCGGCTGGCCGCTTGGTGCCTTCTGGCACGCGGCCAAACCCGCAATGAGTGCAATCGTGGCGAATCTGCGCATCCCGTGGCTCCCTTGCTGGAGCGAGCGATGCTAAGGCTTAAGCCGCTTTCTGCAAGTGGCGGCGGCCGAGCAATTCGGCGATCTGGACCGCGTTGAGCGCCGCGCCCTTGCGGAGATTGTCGCTGACGATCCACATGCTGAGGCCATTGTCGACCGTCGAATCCTCACGGATACGGCTGACGAAGGTGGCATAATCGCCGACGCATTCGACCGGCGTGACATAGCCGCCGTCCTCGCGCTTATCGACCACCATGACGCCCGGCGATTCGCGCAGGATCGAGCGCGCCTGGGCGGCGCTGATCTCATTTTCGAACTCGATATTGACCGCTTCCGAATGACCGACGAACACCGGGACCCGGACGCAGGTCGCGGTGACCTTGATCTTTGGGTCGAGGATCTTCTTGGTTTCGACGACCATCTTCCATTCTTCCTTGGTCGAACCATCGTCGAGGAAAACATCGATGTGGGGGATGACGTTGAACGCGATCTGCTTGGTGAAAAAGGCCGGAGTATTGGCATCGCCGACAAAGATGTTGCGGCTTTGCTCGAACAACTCGTCCATCCCGACTTTGCCCGCGCCCGACACCGATTGGTAGGTCGCGACGACCACCCGCTTGATGGTCGCGGCGTCGTGCAGCGGCTTGAGCGCGACGACCAGTTGCGCGGTCGAGCAATTGGGATTGGCGACGATGTTCTTGGCGCGATAGCCGGCGATCGCCTCGGGGTTCACTTCGGGCACGATCAACGGCACGTCCGGATCCATCCGGTAAAAGGATGAATTGTCGATCACCGTGCAGCCCGCGGCAGCGCATCGCGGCGCGTACATTTCGCTGACCTTGGCGCCGGCGGCGAACAACGCCATGTCCCAGCCCTCGAAATCGAAATGATCGATATTCTGGACCTTCAATTCCTTGCCGCTATCGCCGAAATCGATCACGTCGCCGGTCGAGCGTGAACTCGCCACCGCGGCCACCTCGTCGGCGGGGAATTGCCGCTCGGCGAGGATGTTGAGGATTTCGCGCCCGACATTGCCGGTCGCACCGACGACCGCGATCCGGTAGCCCACGTCTGCATGCTCCTTTGAAAGCTGTGGCTTGCACCTAGGAGCGAAGCACGCAAAGTCAATTGCAGGGGGGCGCCGAACATGCGCAATTCACGCTTGGTCTTCGCGGTCATCGCGCTGCTGATGGCGGTCTTCGCGGTGAAGGGCATGCTGCTCGTTCCGCCGCCGCCGCCGCCGGGCAGCGCGTTCGACACTGGCCGGGCGATTAGCCGATTGCAGCGCGTCCTTGGAGATCAGCGCCCGCACCCGGTCGACAGCGACGCCAATGACGCGGTGCGCGGGCGGCTGGTGGCGGAATTGCGCGGCCTGGGCCTCGACCCGCTGGTGCGCGAACGACAGGATTGTCGCGGAATGCCAAAGTCGCGGACGATAAGCTGCAGTCGAACGCACAATGTCGTGGCCGTGATCGGCGGCGACCGGCCGGGCAACGCGCTTCTGCTCAACGCCCATTATGACAGCACTCCGACGGGGCCGGGCGCGGCCGACGACGGTATCGGCGTCGCTACCCTGCTTGAGGTCGCGGCCAACCTTCAGGCGCGACCGCCAGCGCATCCGGTCATCCTGCTGTTCAACGAAGGCGAGGAATATGGCCTCAACGGTGCCGGCGCATTCGTCGATGGCGATCCGCTGGCGGCCCAGGTCGGAGCGCTGATCAATATCGAGGCGCGCGGGGTCAGCGGTCCGGCGGTGATGTTCGAGACCAGCGAGCCCAATGGGGCCGCGCTCGCCGATTATGTGGGCGGTGCGACCCGCCCCTACGCCAATTCGCTGATGACCGATTTCGCTCGGCTCATTCCCAATTACACGGATGTCGTGGTGTTCAAGGACAAGGGCTGGCGGACCCTGAGCTTCGCCATCACCGGCAATGAAACGCGCTACCATTCGCCCGGCGATACCGTCCAGGCGCTGAATCGCGACAGCCTCTATCACATGGGTAGCGAGGTGCTCGCGGCGACCCGAGCGCTGTCCCCAGCGCCGTCCGCCGGGGCCGCGCGCTGGGCCTATGCCGACATCGCCGGACGGGTGATGGTGCGCCTTCCGCTGCTGCTGGCGGCATTGCTCCTGGGCGGGCTGTTGCTCGGAAGCGGGGTGCTCGCGTGGCGCGGCAAGTCGCTCGGGCGGCCGCTGCTAGCGGTGTCAGGCGCGGTCGCGGCGGCGATTGCGATCGCGTTCGGGTCGAGTTTCCTCGCCGGACTACTGCGCGCCGGCGATTATTGGCGCGCCACCCCGCTGGTCCCCTATCTGGCGCTTTATGCATCGCTGCTGGCGGCGGAGCTCGGCGTGTTGCGCTGGCTCGGCGGTAAGGTCGATACCCAGCGTCTGCGGCTGGCGAGTTGGCTGCTCGTCCTGCTGTTCGGCGGCGCACTGTCGCTGGCCGTCCCCGGAGCAACGATCATCTTCCTCGTCGGCCCAGCACTGGCGCTCGCCGGGCTCGCGATCCCGAAGGCGCGGACGCCGTTGCTGTGGGCCGGTGCGCTGATCCAATTGGTGATGTTCGCCGAGCTGCTTGCATCGCTCGAAATGCTACTGATCGACGGGCCCTTGTGGTCGGTTACGCCTTTGGCCTCACTCGGCGCCTTGCCATTGCTGGTCGAGGTCGCGCATCGCCCTGTCCGCCCCGCGATTGTTGCGCTAGCCGGTCTTGCGGCAATCCTGGGGCTTGCGGCGTTGATGCTGCCGCGTTCGAGCGCCGAGCGGCCCCTCGCCTTCACCCTCGATTATGTTCGCGATGACGGCGCGCGCAAGGCGCATTGGGCGGTGGCGAGCAAGCAGGCGCCGCTCCCCGCCGATTGGGACAAGATCGGGCGCTGGGAGCGCGGGGTTCTGCCCTATAGCGGACGGACGCGCTGGCTGGCCGACGCGCCGCTGGTCGAGGTTCCCAGCGGCTCGATCCGCAAGCTCGCCGAAATGCGCATCGGCAACGACCGGATCGTTCGCCTCAAACTCGATCGCGGCGGCGGAAATGCGTTGATGATCAGGTTCGACAAGGGCGTTCCCGTCAAAGCGATGGGGCTTCCGGGGGCGATACGGGCGATCGACAACGACGCCGAGGTCGAACCGAACATCCTGCGCTGCAGCGGCCGCTCCTGCGACGGGCTGGTGGTCGACGTGCGCCTTGGCGGCCGCCAACCGGTCGCGGCCAAGCTGGTGACGACCCGCTTTGCCTTGCCGGCACAAGGCGCTTCGATCAACGCCATGCGGCCACCTCATTCCCATCCGCAATATGCGCCCAACAGCAGCATCCGGATCGCCGACGTCACGCTCTGACGATAAAAAAAGGGCGGCCCCGAAAGACCGCCCTCGATATTCTTGAACCACAGCGCCGACGATTATTCCTCGGTTGCTTTGGCCTTTTCCTTGGTCTTTTCCGTGGCCTTGGCAGCGGCAGCGGCCTTGGCAGCCGATGCTTCGGCAGCGCGGGCAGCCTTGGCTTCGGCCTTGGCGGCTTCGTGCTTGGGATCGCGGCGCTCGGCGATACGGGCCGATTTGCCGGTCCGGCCGCGCAGATAATAAAGCTTGGCCCGGCGCACCGCACCACGGCGAACGACCTCGATATGATCGATGATCGGCGAATAAAGCGGGAAGACGCGCTCGACGCCTTCGCCGAACGAAATCTTGCGCACGGTGAAGCTTGAGCCGACGCCGCGGTTGGAGCGCGCGATGCACACGCCCTCGAAATTCTGGACCCGGCTGCGTTCGCCTTCGGTGACCTTGACGCCGATGCGCAAGGTGTCGCCGGGGCGGAATTCGGGAACGGGATTGTCCTTGGTCAGCGCGTCAATTGCTTCGCGCTCCAGGGTTTCGATCAAATTCATTTCATCTTGCCTTCGTTGTCACGCTGCGCACCAGAGGGCGGTGCCTGCGATGCGCCCCCGTGGCGCAAAGTCAGGTCGGGCCGCCGTAGCCGTGTATCGCGCAATGCCATTTCGTGGCGCCACGCGGCGATTTTCGCATGATCCCCCGATCGCAGCACTTCGGGGATCGTGCGTCCTTCCCAGTCGACTGGTCGGGTATAATGCGGATATTCGAGCAGCCCCGTCTCAAAGCTCTCTTCCTCACCGCTGGAGGCCGCGCCCATTACGCCGGGAAGCAGCCGAACGCAAGTATCGAGCAGGACCATCGCCGCAAGCTCGCCGCCCGACAGCACATAATCGCCGATGCTGACCGGCTCGACCGGCCGCGCCTCGAAAATGCGCTCGTCAAAGCCTTCGAAGCGGCCGCACAGGATGATTGCCCCAGCGCCGCTGGCAAGGTCCCGCGCCCGGGCCTGGCTAAGCGGCGCACCGCGCGGGGTCATCGCCAGCATCGGCCGGGTGTCGGCAACCGCGTCCAGCGCCGCCGCGAGAATGTCGCAGCGCAAAACCATCCCAGCACCGCCGCCCGCCGGGGTATCGTCAACGCTTTTGTGCTTGTCGGTAGCGAAATCGCGTATCTGGACGGTGTCCAGTTCCCACAGCCCGTTTTTGAGGGCGGTCCCGGCGAGGCTCAAGCCAAGCGGCCCCGGGAACATCTCCGGATAGAGGGTCAGGACGGTGGCGCGGAAACTCATCGGCGGCTCCGCGATCGCGCCAGCATCGCTCCGGCAAGACCGCCGACGAAGGCCCAGGCGGTGAACATCGCGCCATATGTCGCGACCGCCCGAAGTGCGAGATCGTGCATGTCGCCGCCACTTGCCGGCCGGGCCGAACGAATGACCAGCATCACCGCCACTGTCGCAATCATCGTCACCAGCGGCAGAAACGATGCCGCGATGACCATTCGCCGCGATTGTGGCCATGTCGGCCGCAGCGCCGCGAGCAATGCGGCAATGCCCGCCCCCATCACCGCGGCGAGCAAAAATCCGATCAGAAGCATCTTTACGTCCATGGCGACGGCGCTTAGCCGCCAGCCCCGATCTTCGCCAGACTGGAACAAGCGGCCGCGGCGTGCTTTGGGCGGCAATGGCCAATGACATTCTCGACTGCCTGGTAATCGGCGGCGGCCCGGCGGGCCTGACCGCGGCGATTTATCTGTCGCGCTATCATTTGAACATCATGGTGGTCGATGGCGGGAAAAGCCGCGCCAACTGGATCCCGACCAGCCACAATCACGCCGGCTTTCCAGCGGGCATCAACGGCAAGGAATTGCTGCGCCTGATGCGCGAACAGGCGCAGCTTTACGGAACCTGCATCGAAACAGCCCAGGTGACCAGGATCGATCGCGGCGAAGACGGGCTGTTCACCGCCGATTATGGGTCGGGACCGATCGTATCGCGCACCGTCCTGTTGGCGACCGGAGTGACCAACCGCCGGCCGCAGATGGACGAAGAATTGCACGATGCCGCTTTGGCAGAAGGACTGATCCGCTATTGCCCGATCTGCGACGGCTTTGAAATCACGGACAAGAAGGTGGCGGTGATCGGCAATGCCGACCGCGGACCGGGTGAAGCGATTTTCCTGCGCAGCTACACCGCCGACCTGACGCTCATCGATCCCGATGGCCCGATCGATGTCAGCGCGGAAGATCGCAAGCGGCTCGAGCAGGCGGGCGTGAAGATGATCGACGGGCCGGTGTCGTTAATCGAACCGGGCGAATGCGAAATCCATGTCGAGACTGCCGCCGGACGCCTGGCATTCGAAAGCATCTACCCAGCGCTGGGCAGCGACACCCATGTCCAGCTGGCGGAAATGCTCGGGGCGAAACTGAGCGCGGATTGCTGTGTCGTCGTCGACAGCCATCAACGGGCCAGCGTGCCGGGGTTCTATGCCGCCGGGGATGTGGTCAAGGGTCTCGACCAGATCAGCCACGCCATGGGCGAAGGCGGCGTCGCGTCGACGACCATTCGCAATGACCTGGCAAAGGAACGGCCGATGATGCGCGAAGGGACGGAAGCGATGGAGCGGGCGGGCGAAGGCAGTTAAGCAAGAAACTCCGGATCGAGCATGATGTGCTCGCCCGCCCAATCGGCGATTCCGGGGCGGAATGGGATGAGCTGGCGTTTGCCGTCCTCGGCTTCGATTTCAAGCAGGTCGCCAGCGCCGAAATTCTCGACCGCGACCACGCTTCCGACCGCGGTGCCCTCGCGATCGACACACAAAGTGCCGATCACGTCCGAATGATAATATTCGCCCGCTTCCAGCGGCGGCAGGGAATCGCGATCGACCTCGACCAATGACCCGCGCAGACTTTCGGCGGCGGAGCGGTCGTCGACGCCTTCAATGCGCGCGGTGGCATTCTTGCCCTGGTCACGAACCGCAAGCAGCCGTCGGCGTTCCCCACCGACAAACAGATAATCGTAAGCGGCGAGGCTTTTCGCGCTGTCGCTGAACAGCTTCAGGCGCAGCTCGCCCTTCACTCCATGAGCGCCGGCAACCGCGGCAAGCGCGATCCGCTTTTCCGAGGCCGCCGGCGTCATGAGTTATTCGGCCTTCGCTTCCTCGGCATCTTCCGCCGGAGCGTCGGCGGCCGGTGCGTCGGCAGCTGGAGCGTCCTCAGCAACCGCTTCGACCGGCGCATCTTCAACCACGGCGCCCTCGGCTGGGTCCTGGCTGCTTTCACCGCTGACTTCGGAGGGCTCATCGCCAGCGTCGCTGTTCGGGGTCGATTCGTTGGTTTCGGCGGCGGCATCGGCGGCCGGAGCTTCCTCAGCGGCGGCTTCGGCCGGGGCTTCCTCGGCGGCAGGCGCTTCGGCCAGGGCTTCCTCGGCGACAGGCGCTTCGGCAGCGGCGTCCTCAGCGGCGGGCACTTCGGTGGCGGCTTCCTCGGCGACCACTGCCTCTTCGAGGGCGGCGTCGTCAGCCGGAGCTTCCTCAGCGACAGCCTCTGCCACCGGGGCGTTCTTGGCGTCTTCAGCCGCCTGCTTGGCTTCTTCGGCCTTGGTCGCGATCGATTCAACGCGCTCCTTGGCCTTTTCGCCCGGGACGGCCTTGTTCGGATTGTTGCGCGCCGCGCGCTCCTTGATCCCGGCGGCATCGAGGAAGCGGAGGACGCGGTCCGACGGCTGCGCACCGACGCTCAACCAATGCTTGATGCGGTCGGCGTCGAGCTTGATGCGGTCGGGCGAATCCTTGGCCAGCAGCGGATTATAGGTGCCGACCTTCTCGATGAAGCGGCCATCGCGCGAATTGCGGCTGTCGGTGACCACGATGCGATAATAAGGACGCTTTTTCGCGCCACCGCGCGCGAGACGAATTGCAACTGCCATTTAATATTCCTTTCAGTGAGTTGAATTATTTCTTTGAAAACTTGTCGAAACCGGGCGGGAGGTTGAATCCGGGGCCGCCGAGGCCGGGCAAGCCGCCGCCGAGCCCGCCGGGAGGCAAGGCACCGGGCGCCGCCATCCCGCCGAGCGCGCCTTCGAGCCCGCCGCCGCCAAACATCGCCGCCAATTTGCCGAACCCGCCCATCTTCTTGAGGCGTTTCATCATGGTCGCCATTTCCTGATGCATCTTGAGCAGCTTGTTGACCTCCTGAACGCTGGTCCCGCTGCCCTTGGCGATGCGGATCTTGCGCTTGGCGTTGACCAGCTCCGGGCGTTCGCGCTCCTTCGCGGTCATCGAACTCAGCATCGCTTCCATGTGGACCAGCGCCTTGCCGTCCTGGGCCTTATCCATCGCGCCCTTCATGCCCTTCATCCCGGGCATCATCGCGGCCATTGCGCCAAGCCCGCCCATGCGTTGCATCTGCTTGAGCTGTGACCACAGATCGTCGAGGTCGAACTTGCCCTTGGCCATTTTAGCGGCGAGCTTTTCGGCATCCTCGACCTGGATCGTCTCGGCGGCTTTTTCGACCAGACTAACAACATCGCCCATGCCGAGGATTCGGCCGGCGACGCGCTGCGGGTGAAACGCCTCGAGCGCGTCGATCCCCTCACCGACACCGGCGAACTTGATCGGCTTGCCGGTGACCGAGCGCATCGACAGCGCAGCGCCGCCGCGCGCATCGCCGTCCATCCGGGTCAGGATGACGCCGGTGATATCGACTTCGCCGGCAAAGCCCTTGGCGACATTGACCGCGTCCTGGCCGGTCAGGCTGTCGACCACGAGCAGAGTTTCCACCGGCGTACTGGCGCCGGCGACGGCCTTCATTTCGGCCATCAGTGCGTCGTCGACATGAAGCCGCCCGGCGGTGTCGAGCAAGACGACGTCATAGCCCTGAAGTTTGGCCGACTGGACCGCGCGCTGGGCGATTTCGACCGGCTGCTGACCGCCGACGATCGGCAGCGTGTCGACACCCGCCTGGACCCCAAGCACCGCGAGCTGCTCCTGAGCCGCCGGCCGGGCGACGTCGAGCGAGGCCATCAGGACCTTCTTGCGCTCTTTTTCCTTGAGCCGTTTGCCGAGCTTTGCAGTGGTCGTGGTCTTGCCCGAGCCCTGAAGCCCGACCATCATGATCACCGCCGGCGGAGCGGTGTTGAAATTGAGTTCGGCGGTTTCCGAGCCGAGCGTTTCGACCAAGGCGTCATGGACCAGCTTGACCACCATCTGGCCCGGAGTGATCGAGCGCAGAACATCCGCGCCGACCGCGCGTTCGGTGACCTGATCGATGAAATCGCGAGCGACGGGCAAAGCGACATCGGCCTCGAGCAACGCCACGCGCACTTCGCGCAGCGCCGCGCGCACGTCACTCTCGGTGAGCGCGCCGCGGCCGCGAAGCCGGTCGAATACGGTGCCGAGCCGGTCGCTCAACGTGTCGAACATTCATTTCTCCTCAACCGTGCCAAACCCCAGATATGGGGTCGCAAAATGCACATTGCGCCGGCGGACGAAACCTCGTCGGCCAGCGTGCACCCGTGGGCACGATCATCGATGTTGTCGTAAAGACGGGTGGCCGTTTAGCGGCTTGATCGTGAATGATCAACTCAAGCGTCTCCCCACCCGCTCGCCCTGAGCTGATCGAAGGGCTGTTCTTCATTCTTCCGCAGTAAGGGGGAAAGAGCAGTCCTTCGATCAGCTCAGGACGAACGGATGTCTTTTGATCAACCCTTGGGCTTACCGCCGCCGCCCTTGGGCGGGCGGCCACCCCGCCGATGCCCGGTCGAAGGTCCGCGCGGCGGACCGCGCCGATCGCCGTCGCGGCCCCCCGGTCCGATGCGCGGCCGCTCGGGCACGCGATCCATCGGCCGTGACTGGCGCTGCTCCGCCTTGGGGCCGACCGCATAGCCCTCCTTGAGTAATTGCGTGAAGGCGGCGCGCGTGGTTTCGACGATCGAATCCTGCAGCTCCTTGGGCAGATCGGCGAAGGTGACATTGGGGTGGATCGCCTGGACATCGCGAAGCAGCTGGTTGGGCAGGCCGCCGGACGCCTTCTTGAGCGCCGCAACCGCGTCCAGCACCGCCGAAAAGATCACCGATTGCATGACGTCACTGGCGGCTCTGATCATGATTCACGCTTCCATGCTGGTGGACTTGGGCACGGCCGCTCCCTAAGTCACGCGACCAATGCAGCGTCACTTCCACAAGATGCATGGTCTGGGCAATGATTTCGTGATTGTCGACGCGCGCCCCAAGTCCAGTGAGGGGCCGTTCGCGGTCACGCCGCCGCTTGCCCGGGCAATCGCAGACCGCCGCACCGGAATTGGCTGCGACCAGCTGATCGTGATCGACGACAGCGACTGTGCCGACCTTAGAATGCGTATCTGGAACCCCGATGGCGGCGAAGTCGAAAGCTGCGGCAATGCCACCCGCTGCGTCGTCGCTTTAACCGGCGCCAAAACCATCGAGACCTCCGGTGGAGTGCTCAGCGGTGGCGCCATCGATGGCGAGGTCGAGGTGACATTGGTCGAGCCGCGCTTCGGCTGGGCCGACATCCCGCTCGCCGACCCGATGGATACCAAACCGCTGCCGATGGCGTGGGACGATCTTGCCCAGCCGCTGGCGCTCAACGTCGGCAATCCGCATCTGGTGTTCTTCGTCGCGGATGCCGATGCGGTGCCGCTCGATACGCTTGGACCACGGATCGAAACCGACCCCGCCTTCCCCGAACGGATCAACGTCAATGTCGCCGAGGTAACCACCAACGGGTTCAAGTTGCGGACATGGGAGCGCGGTACTGGCCTCACCCTCGCCTGCGGGACCGGTGCCTGCGCCGCCGCGGTCGCGGCAATCGCTTCGAAGCGCGCCACCTCTCCGGTTCGGGTCGACATGCCAGGCGGTTCGCTGACCATCGCCTGGGCGCCGGGCGAAAAGATCAGGATGCGCGGCCAGGCGACCCACGTGTTCGACGGCGAACTCAATCTGGACGCGCTGGCATGAGCGTCCAGACGATCAGTCTCGGCTGCAGGCTCAATTTCGCCGAGGCTGAAACCATCGCCCGCTCGGTGCCGGCGGACGAGGACTGGACCATCGTCAACAGCTGCGCGGTGACCAACGAAGCGGTCCGCCAGACCCGCCAGGCGATCCGCCGCGCCCACCGCGATCATCCGGATACCAAAATCCTCGTCACTGGATGCGCCGCCGAGCTCGATCCAGCGGCGTTCGCAGCAATCGACGGCGTCACGCGGGTAATCGGCAATCGTGACAAACTGGCCGCTTTCCCCGCTGACGTCATGCCACCAGTAGCGAGCGGGCTTCAGTCGCATATTAAGGCTTACGTCGCGGTGCAGACGGGGTGCGATCACCGCTGCACCTTTTGTTCGATCTGGCAGGCGCGCGGCGAAAGCCGGTCCTATTCGTTCGAGGCGGTGCGCGACGCGATCGCCCGCGAAATCGACCGCGGTGCCAAGGAAATCGTCCTCACCGGGGTCGATATCACCGACGTTGAAGGCGGCCTTGGCTCTCTGTGCCAGCGGCTGCTGACCGCCGAGCCGCGGCTCCAGCGGCTTCGGCTGTCCTCGCTCGACAGTATCGAGATCGACGATGCCTTGTTCGAATTGATCGCCGGAGAACCGCGGCTGATGCCGCATTTTCATCTGTCACTTCAGGCCGGGGATGACATGGTCCTCAAGCGGATGAAGCGCCGCCACAACCGCGCCCAGGCGGTTGCGACGGTCGCCCGAATCAAGAATGCGCGGGGCGATGCGACCGTCGGCGCCGACCTCATCGCCGGCTTTCCCACCGAAACGGAAGACATGGCTCTGAACAGTCTGAAATTGCTTGATGATTGCGATATCGTATCGGCGCACATCTTTCCTTTCGCGCCACGCCCCAATACGCCCGCGGCGCGAATGCCGCTGATCGACAGCGCATTCGTTAAAGCCCGAGCGGCGCGGCTGCGCGAGCGGGCGGCAGAGCGCCGCACATTCTGGCTCGATAGCCTGATCGGCTCCACCCTCCCCGTCCTCATCGAGGGCGAGGGCCAAGGCCACAGCGACAATTTCGCTCCAATCGCGATCACTGGCGCCAAGCGCGGCGACAGGGGCCTGGCGCGGATCATCGCCCGCGATGGCGGCCAGTTGACGGCACTGTGGGCATGAGCTGGCTCGACCGCCTGCGCGGCGGCTTTTCCAAGACCGCCGAGAAAGTCGCCGAGAATTTGACCGGCCTGACGACCAAGGCCGCGCTCGATACCTCGACCCTCGACGATATCGAGGAGGCGCTGATCGCCTCCGACCTCGGCCCCGAAGCATCGAAACGAATTCGCGAAGCGATTGCCGCCCGCCGTTTCGAGCAGCTCGACGAGCGCGGGCTTCGAACGATCCTTTCCGAAGAGATCGAAAACATCCTCGCTCCGGTCGCCAAGCCGCTGATAATCGATGGTTTCCCGCGCCCACACGTCATCCTCATCATCGGCGTCAACGGTTCGGGCAAGACCACCACCATCGGCAAGCTGGCGCAGTGGCTCAAGGAGCAGGATTACGGGGTGCTCCTCGCCGCCGGCGATACCTTTCGCGCCGCGGCGATCGAGCAATTGACGATCTGGGGCTATCGTGTCGGCGTTCCGGTCATCATCGGCAAGGAAGGCGGCGATGCCGCTGGGATTGTCTTCGACGGGGTCAAGCAGGCAACTGCACAGGGCATTGACGTGCTCATCGTCGACACGGCCGGCCGCTTGCAGAACAAGACCCATTTGATGGAGGAATTGAGCAAGATCCGCCGCGTGCTCGGCCGCCTCAATCCCGACGCTCCGCACGACATCTTGCTGGTGCTCGATGCGACCACCGGCCAGAATGCCCTTGCTCAGGTCGAGGTGTTCCGCGACACGGCGGGCGTGAGCGGCCTCATCATGACCAAATTGGACGGCACCGCGCGCGGCGGTGTGCTGGTCGCCGCAGCGGAGAAATTCGGGCTTCCGATCCATGCCATCGGGGTCGGCGAGCAGGCCGATGATTTGCGCCCGTTCGATCCGCGCGCGGTCGCCCGCGCAATCGCCGGCCTGCCGGCCGAATGAGCAGCGCCAAATCCAAAGCGCCCGGCACTTGGACGCTGCTGATCGATTACGGTCCGCTGCTGGTGTTTTTCGTCGCCTACAAGTTCGCTGGCGGCGGCCTCGGCGGCGCTCTGACCGCGACCATGGCCTTCATGGCTGCGATCGTCATTTCCGTGATCGCCGGCCTCCTCATCCTCAAGCGGGTGCCGCCAATGGTGTGGCTGTCGGCGATCCTCGTCCTGGGCTTCGGCGGAGTCACGCTGTATCTTCACGACACGCGCTTCATCCAGATGAAGCCGACGGTGATCTACGTCC
Organism: Sphingomonas sp.; assembly: GCA_013816595.1. Lineage (GTDB taxonomy): Bacteria > Pseudomonadota > Alphaproteobacteria > Sphingomonadales > Sphingomonadaceae > Sphingomicrobium. The sequence goes on from JACDEB010000007.1 coordinate 22,432, forward strand.
TGCTGGCGGGAATATTGTTCGGCGGCCTGGCGCTTGGGAAGCCGCTTCTGCGCTGGCTGGTCGGACCTATTTTTCCCGGTCTGACTGACTCCGGCTGGCTCAAGCTAAGCCGCAATTGGGCGTTGTTCTTCCTCGCTCTGGCCGGCGCCAATGAAGTGATGCGCGCAACGCTCGATTTCGACACCTGGCTGACGGTCAAGGTGTGGGGCGTGACCATTGCCTCGTTCATTTTCGTAGCCGCCAACATGCCGATGCTGCTGCGCCACGGGCTCGATCCGGGGGAAACCACCGAAGCCTTCGAACGGACCCCGGTCGAATGAACCAGCCGATCCTGTCCATCCGCGGCCTGACCAAGGAGTATGAGGGCGGCGTCAAGGCGCTCAACGCCATCGACCTAGACATCCGCAAGGGCGAGATTTTCGCACTTCTCGGTCCCAACGGTGCCGGCAAGACGACGCTCATCAACATCACCTGCGGGATCGTTAGCCCAAGCGGCGGTGAAGTTCTGGTCGAAGGTCTCAACTGGCAAACCGCCTTTCGCGAAGCCCGCACCCGCATTGGATTGGTGCCCCAGGAGCTGACTACCGACGCGTTCGAGACAGTGTGGTCGACGGTCAGCTTCTCCCGCGGGTTGTTCGGTCGGCCGCGCGATCCGGCGCGGATCGAGGATTTGCTCAAGCGATTGTCGCTATGGGACAAGCGCAAGACGATCATGATGCAATTGTCGGGCGGGATGAAGCGCCGGGTGATGATCGCCAAGGCGCTCAGCCACGAGCCCGACATCCTGTTCCTCGACGAGCCATCGGCCGGAGTCGATGTCGAGCTTCGCCGCGACATGTGGGAGATGGTGCGCAAGCTGCGCGACGATGGCGTGACCATCATCCTCACCACCCATTATATCGAGGAAGCCGAGGAGATGGCGGACCGCGTCGGGGTGATCAGCAAGGGCGAGCTGATCGCCGTCGACGACAAGTCCAGCCTGATGGCCAAGATGGGCAAGAAAACGCTCAAGATCGCGCTCAATGACCCGCTCGAGGTCGTGCCGCAGTCGCTCGCCGAGTGGAACCTAGCGCTCGAGGACCAGAACAATGTCCTGTGCTACAGCTTCGATGCCCATGCCGAGCGGACCGGAATCGCGTCGCTGATGAGCGCCTTGAGCAACAGCGGCATCGGCTACAACGATCTATCGACCCACCAATCGAGCCTCGAGGACATCTTCGTAGAGCTTGTCCACGGTGGCAGGAGGAAATCATGAACTGGCATGGCATCGGTGCCATCTACCGGTTTGAAATGGCGCGCTGGAAACGGACCTTGTGGCAGAGCCTGATCACTCCGGTCATCACCACCGCGCTATACTTCGTCGTGTTCGGAAGCGCGCTCGGATCGCGCATGAGCACGATGGACGGAGTGAGCTTCGGAAGCTTCATCGTCCCCGGGCTGACGTTGTTGTCGGTGTTCATGCAATCGATTTTCAATGCGAGTTTTGGCATTTATTTCCCGAAGTTTACGGGTACTATCTACGAACTGCTCTCAGCTCCATTATCGAGCTTCGAAGCGGTTCTCGCGTATGTTGGAGCAGCGGTCACGAAATCTGTTCTGCTCGCCGCACTGACCCTCGCGACCGCCACTTTGTTCGTCCAAGTCCAGCTCGATCACCCGCTGGCGATGATCTTTTTCCTGGTTGGTATATCGAGTGGTTTCTGCCTGTTCGGCTTCGCTATCGGCATTTGGGCCAAGAATTTCGAGCAGCTGCAGATCATCCCGATGTTATTCATCACCCCGCTGACGTTCCTTGGCGGCGCCTTTTACTCAGTCAAGACGCTGGCCGAGCCATGGCGCACCCTCACCATGTGCAATCCGATCGTCCATTTGATCAGCGGGTTCCGCTGGAGCTTCTATTCGGTCGCCGACGTGCCGGTATGGTCAAGCGTCGCGGTAATGATGGCGCTCAACGGGCTGTGTCTGGCGGTCATCGTGTGGATGTTTCGCTCCGGCTACCGGCTCAAGCAATAGTTTCGGGCTGGCGCACTCCGGCGTTTTCCTGGTTCGCGGTATCGGCGCCCTTCCCGTCAAGGTTCGACGCGACAAAATCCCAATTGACGATATTCTCGAGCACCGCGCCAGCGAACTTGGGCCGCGCGTTGCGGTAATCGATGTAATAAGCATGCTCCCACACATCGAGCGTGAACAGCGGCGCCATTCCGTCATGAGCGATCGGGGTGTCGGCATCGTGCAATGATGTAATCTTGAGCGAACCGCGGTCGAGCACCAGCCACGCCCAGCCGCTGCCAAAATGCCCAACCGCTTCTGCGGTGAACTTCTCGATCATGGTTTCAGCGCTGCCGAAACCGTCTTCGATCAGCTTGAGCAATTTCCCCTCGGGCCGCTGCCCTTCCGCAGGCGCCAGGCATTGCCAGAAGAAGCTGTGATTCCACAGCTGCGCGCTGTTGTTGAGCAGTTTCTTGTTATCCGCCTTCTTGGCCGCGCGAATGACCTGGTTGAGCGAGGCGCCCGACAATTCCGGTTCCTCGGCTACCAGTTCGTTGGTCTTGTCGACATAAGCCTTGTGATGCTTGCCGTAGTGATATTCCAGCGTTTCCGCCGACATGTGGGGATCAAGCGAATCCTTGGCGAAAGGCAGTGGCGGCAGCTGGAAGGTCATCGAGTGTCTCCGTGGCGGGATTGAGCGTACAGATGGAAACGAGCGACAGCCGGCAGGTTTCCACAGTTCACCACGCGGTCCTTGCGGTCGGCGGATTTTGAGCCTTATGGAGATGCCAGGCGGCGCGGCGGCGATCGGCGCTTTACAGGGGGAAGACGATGGGCAAGTTTTTTGACAATCTCGGGGCGGTTCTGATCGCCGGAATTGCGTTGGCGGTCCTGATCATGGTCCTGCCCGAAGGTGGCTATCGACCGCCGACCGGCGATGCCATCAACGGCGTGCTTCAGTGGAGCCACGTGTTCTTCGGGATCACCTGGATCGGGCTGCTCTACTATTTCAATTTCGTGCAGATCCCGACCATGCCGACGGTGCCGGCCGAGCTCAAACCCGGGGTAACCAAGCATATCGCTCCGGTGGCTTTGTTCTATTTTCGCTGGGGCGCGCTGCTAACCGTGCTAAGTGGCCTTGGCCTTGCCTGGTCCTACGGCGAATTGCGCCAGGCGATGGAGCTTCGGGCCGATTATCGGCTGATCGGGATTGGCATGTGGCTGGCGCTGATCATGGCGTTCAACGTGTGGTTCATCATCTGGCCCAACCAGAAGCGCGCGCTGGGCATGGTCGAGGCGGACGACGCGTCCAAGGCCAAGTCGGCACGGACCGCAATGGTGACGTCCCGGATCAACACCATGCTGTCGATCCCGATGTTATTGGCGATGACCAACGCCCATTAGGGCGCCGGGAGCGACCATCACAGCAAGCGACGGCCAAGGTTAGGCGCTTTCCTGAAGCTTGTGGCGCTTCATGGCGTGGCGCAGCTGGTCGTAACTCAGGCCCAGCGCCGCCGCCGTGGCGCGCTGGTTGAAGCGATTGCGGTTGAGCGCTTCCTCCAGCAGCTGACGTTCATAGGCAGCGACTGCGCCGCGCAGATCATGGGTCGATTCCGCCATTGCCAACGGCAAGGCCGGTGCGCCGCCATCGCCGTCGCCGGAACCGAAGGACTCAGGTTCCGCTGCCTTGATCGGTCCGGCACCCGGAGCGAAGGGCGAGGAGAAGGGATCGAACACAATCTCGTCGATCGGCCGCTCGGAATCTTCGTGACGATACACCGCGCGCTCGACGGCATTGCGCAATTCGCGAACGTTTCCCGGCCACGGATAGGCTTCGAGCGCCGCCATTGCCCGAGTGGTAAAGCCGGGCCAGTGCGACCATTCGAGTTCCAGACCCATGCGCCGTCCGAAATGTTCAGCGAGCAGGCCGATGTCGCCAAGGCGCGCGCGCATCGGCGGCAGAGTGATAACCTCGAACGACAGCCGGTCGAGCAAGTCGGCGCGAAACTTGCCCCGGTCGACCTGGGCGGGGAGGTTTTCGTTGGTCGCTGCGACGATCCGAACGTCGACGGTAATCGGCCGCGACGCCCCGATGCGGGTGATTTCGCCATATTCGACCGCGCGCAACAAGCGGTCCTGCGCCGGCATCGACAAAGTCCCCAGCTCGTCGAGGAACAGGGTGCCGCCATCGGCTTCCTCGAATCGGCCGTGGCGGGTCTTGGCGGCACCGGTGAAACTTCCCGCCTCATGACCGAACAGCTCGGCTTCGATGAGGTTTTCGGGCAAGGCCGCGCAGTTCATGACGATCAGCGGACCCGACCAGCGCGACGACAGATGGTGGAGGCGCTCGGCGATCAGCTCCTTGCCGGTTCCGCGCTCGCCAATGACCAGCACCGGACGATTGAGCAGCGCGGCACGGCTGGTCCGTTCTACCGCGTCGAGAAACGGAAGGCTTTGCCCAATGAACTGATCCGACCGCTCCACCCCTTGCCTTTCCCGAAATCTGGCCGACTGTTGGTGCGAATTCCCACCTTTTGGCAAGGAATTTCGTCATCGAATCAATGTCTAAGATTGGTTTTTGACACTTTTGGGTCGATTGACGCGAACTGGCACGAAGCTTGTATGGTAATACGGGTACAGGGCCTTAATTCGCATGGAGTTTCGTGGATGAGCATTTTTTCCCGTACCAGGGATATTTTCGCGGCCAATATCACCGAGCTGCTCGATCGCTCGGAAGATCCCGCGAAGATGATCCGCATGGTGATTCTGGAAATGGAGGAGACTCTGGTCGAGGTTCGCGCCTCGGCCGCGCGGTGCATTGCCGACGGCAAGGAAATGCGCCGAGCGCTGAATCGCCTCGACGAATTGCAATCGGGCTGGACCGAAAAGGCCGAACTTGCGCTGTCCAAGGATCGCGACGATCTGGCCAAGCAGGCGCTGATGGAACGCCAGAAGGCGACCGACATGGCGGTCGGCCTCAACGAGGAAATCAAGGTTATCGAGGACACGCTGCGGAGCTATGAGACGGACATTGCCAAGCTTCAGGCCAAATTGCGCGAAGCTCGGGCCCGGCAGAATGCGATCGCGGCGCGGTTCGAAAGCGCCTTGACCAGGGCCAAGGCGGGCGAGCTGCTCAACGGCAACCGCACCGAGGACGCCTTCTCGCGCTTCGAAGTGCTCGAGCGCCGCGCCGATTTTGCCGAAGGCCGGGCCGATGCGCTGGGCATGACCGGGCCGAAGAGCCTGGAGGAAGAAATTTCCGATTTGCGAGCGTCGGAGCAGGTCGATGCCGAATTACTCGCAATGAAAACAGCAATGAAAGCGGCCAGCCAAGCCAAGGGAAAGTAAGTTTTTATGGATGAAATTCTCGTTCCGCTGACGGTCGTGCCGGTGTTGTTCATCGGCTTTCCGTGGCTGATCTTTCACTACATGACCAAGTGGAAGCAGGCCAAGACACTGACCAGTTCCGACGAAAAATTGCTCGACGAACTTAACGATATCGCGCGCCGGCTCGACGACCGGATGTGCACAATTGAGCGGATCATGTCGGCTGAAAATCCGAACTGGCGCCAGCAATGCCTCCCCGGCCGCGAAACCACCCACCTCCTGCCTGACGGAGACCGTTGATGGCCAACGACTATCAGTCGCAGCGCCGACAGACCGAGCAACCCGCGAGCCGCACCCGCTTTTACCGCGATAAACGCCACGGCAAACTGATGGGGATTTGCGCCGGTCTCGCCGATTATACCGGCTTCGACGTCAGCCTGATCCGTGTGTGCTTCGTCGCCGCGGTGTTCATGAGCGGCGGGTCGATCCTGCCCTTCTATTTCATCGCCGGCTTCGTCACTCCCGACCAGCCCTCCAGTGCGGCTCTCGAAGACCGCCAGGAACAGAAGTTCTGGCAAGGAGTGCGCGCGTCGCCGACTCGCGCGGCAAGCGACATCAAGTCGCGGTTTCGCGACCTCGATCGCCGTCTCGCCGACATGGAAAGCTATGTCACCACCGAAAACCGCAGCCTGGCCCGAGAAATCGAGCAATTGCGCTGATCCCGACTGAAGGGGAAATCGAATGAGTTTTGGACCGGATTTCGTCGTTGCGATCATCCTGATTACAACCGTCGGCTGGGTCGTCACGACCGCAATCCGTGCCCGTCACGGATATCCCCTGGAAGGCGAATGGGGTGCAACCGTGCACAAGAAGGATCCGGAGACCGACGTGCTCAAGGCCCAGAACCAGGATCTCAAGGCGACCGTCGGGCGACTTGAGGAGCGGCTGAAAGTGCTCGAGCGGATCACCACCGACCCGTCGCGCCAGCTGGACGACGACATCGAACAATTGCGTTAGCCCTTAAGAATAGCCGGAGTATTGCCCCGATGGACCCCGAAATTGCCCAGGTTTTCAACTTCGTCCTGCGCGTCCTTCCGCTGGCCGCCGCGATCCTCGCCATCGGCGTTGGCGGGTCGCTTCTTCACACGTGGCTGAGAATCAAGAACGGCTATCCGCTGCAGAACAGCTGGGGAATGGCCATCCATCCGCAGAAGAACGAGGAATCGCTGGAGCGGATCAAGCTGTTGTCGAGCGAGAACGGGCAGCTGCGAGCGGAGCTGGGGTCGGTCAAGGACCGGCTCGAAACAATCGAGCGGATCGTCACCGATCAGCCGTCGAAGCTCGCTCGGGAAATCGACGGGCTGGCGCTGCCGCAGGGAGGAAATTCGTGATGGATGGGCCAACCAACGTCTTTATCGCGCTGATCGTCATTGGATTTCCGGTCATCACCATCCTCTACATGGCGCATCGGTTTTTCACGTTTCGCGAAAAGAAGCTTGAGGTCGAGGCCGGAATGGCCGCCGAAAAGGCCGCTCAATACGCCTCGCGGTCGCTCGAGATGGAGCAGCGCTTGCAGGTTCTCGAACAAATCGTCACTGACGGCGGCGTTCAGACCGCTGCCCAAATCGAAGCCCTGCGCAAGCCGCGCTTGCCGCAAGGAAGGTAGCAATGAGTAATATTTCCGACTGGATCTGGGTTCTTATCCCACTCGCCGCGATCGGCATTGCGCCGTTCAAAATGTGGCTCCGGATGAAAGAGCGGCAGATGTCCGTGCAGACTGCTCTGACGGCCGAGAAGAGCGCTCAATATGCGTCGCATGTCGAACGCCTCGAGCAGCGCGTCAGGGTGCTTGAGCAAATTGCCACCGACAAGGGCGTCGAGACCGCCAACCAGATCGACGCGCTGCGCACCCGCGACCGCATGGTCTTAGAGGATAAGGCACTATGAACCCGTTCGAAATGGTTATCGCGATTGTCGCGATCGTGACCATCGGAAGCATCATCCGGACCAAGCAGATGGCCAGATTTGGCGGTCGCCCGCGATCGATGAGGCAGATGTTTCGCGGCGGCGGAAACGACGATGTCGACGCGATCGAGAGCGCCGAAGCCAGCCGCCTGCGCGATGAGGTCAAGGCATTGAAAGAGCGGATCCAGGTGCTGGAGCGGATCGCGACCGAACGCATCGCGGTTGAAAAAGAAAACAGCCTGGCGCGCGAAATCGAGCAATTGCGCGATCGCTAGCCGGTTGCTGAACGCGGGTGTAGGGGCCGCTCATGACCCTCCCCGCCTTGCGCGACATCCTAGAGGAATATCAGCTGGTCGAGGCGGAGGATCGCTATCGCCTGTTGATCGACCTTGGCGAGCAGCTCGAACCAATGAACGACGCGCTCAAGACCGACGCGACCAAAGTTCGTGGCTGTTCCGCGTCAGTGTGGGTCTATCCGACCGAGGATGAGGGTCGGCTGACCTTTGTTGCCGACAGCAATGCGGCGATCACCAAGGGCGTGGTGGCGCTGGTCCTGACCGCGGTCCAGGGCAAGCCTGCCGCGGAAATCGCCGTGATGGACATATCCCAGGCCCTCGCGCCGTTCGAACTTGGCAAGCACCTCAGCGCCAATCGCACCCAGGGCATTCCCAATATGATGGCGTTGATCCGTACTACCGCGGAGCGCCTGGCAACGGCTTAGGCTTCGCGCTCGTTCCAGCTTTCCTCGACCTTGCCCAATGCGATGCGCCGCTCCTCGGCCTTGCTGAGCACGTCATAGGCGGCCTTGATCTGGGTAAAGCGCTCGGCGGCGTCCTTGTCGCCGGGCTTCAAATCGGGGTGATTGGCCTTGGCAAGCCGGCGGTAGGATGTCTTGATGGCGGCGAATTCACAATCGACCTCGACCTCGAGGATCGACAGGGAGCGCATTTCCTCGCGGCTTCGGCTGCCGTCGCCGAAACCGGCCCATTTCCACTGCGATGCCTGGCTGAACCCGGCGGAATCGCGTTCCTCATTGGCCGCTCGGCGGGCCGCTTCTGCTGGGTCGAGCCCGGCGAAATAGTCCCAATTCTTATTATATTCGGCGGCGTGGGATTCGCAGAAATACCAGCGTTCGGGACTGTTCGGTGCCTTTGGCGCTGGCCGGTCGCCGGTGCTAGTGCAGCCGTCGCGGTCGCACAACCGCACCTTCGCGGCATCGCGCGACCTGTCCCCGTAGGAACGCCAGCGGGGAAATCCCCAATCGTCTGATCGTCTGTGCCGAACCATGATAGCCATACGCTTTAAGCTGACGTTCGGCCCCTGACGAGGCGTTGAACGGAGAAATTTGCCAGGGGGCCTGTAAGCCGGGTTCTGTCCATCGCCGTTTGACCGGCAATTGGGCGACCATTCCTCTAGGACCGGAATTGCTCCCGGCCTCAAGCGACCAACCCGGGCGACGAGCCGGAAATGGCTCATGTGCCGCCCCTATTCGGTCTTGCACCCGGTGGGGTTTACCGTGCCGCTCCTGTTGCCAGTCGCGCGGTGCGCTCTTGCCGCACCCTTTCGTCCTTACCCGTCCGAGAACGGGCGGTATGCTTTCTGTGGCACTATCCCTGACTGCCCGAAGGCAACCGCCGGGCGTTACCCGGCACCGTCATTCCGTGGAGCCCGGACTTTCCTCGCCCTGCTTGCGCAAGCCGCGATCGCCCAGCCCCCTGACGGGTCGCCTCTAGAGGATGGAGTGAGAACGCACAAATCCGTTCGTACTGAGCTTCTCGAAGCACTGTCCTGCTTGGTTCAGGCGGGGAGAAAAAAACAGTCCTTCGAGAAGCTCAGGACGAACGGCAAAGTCGTTACTGCGGCCGCGGGAGCAGCAGCGCGAGCAATTTGGCCCGACATTCGCCGTCGATGATGCCGTCGATCAGGTCGGGGCGGAAGCGGCGCTGAAAGGCGATGACGGATTTTTGGGGGTCGGCGACGTCATAGCCGAAGCGTTCGAGCGCGAGGAGGAAGCCGGCGTCGGTCCAGAACGGGTCGATGAGGTCGCGGCTGGGGCAGGGCAAGGCCAGCCGGCGCTTGGCCAGTTCCCACCACGGGAACAGCTCGCCCGGATCATCCTTGCGGTCGGGAGCGACATCCGAATGGCCGACGATATTGCCGCGCCCGATGCCGTGGCGGGCCTTGATGTCGGCGATGAGCGGGATCAGCGCGGCGACCTGCGCCTCGGGGAAATCGCGATAGCCGAACTCATGGCCCGGGTTGACGATTTCGATGCCGATGCTGGCGCTGTTGACGTCGGTGGTTCCGCGCCAGCGTGACTTCCCGGCGTGCCACGCGCGCTTGTCCTCATCGACCAGTCGGTAAACGCTGCCGTCTTCGTCGACCAGATAATGGCACGAGACCTTGGCCTCGGGTGAGGTCAGCCGGTCCAGTGCCCCCTGGCAGTCGGGCATACCGGTATAATGGAGGACGATCATCGACACCGGCAGCTTGCGCTCGTCGAAATTGGGCGAAGGCAGGTCGATCGCGTCCATCGCCGCTTAAGGCACACAAGCGAGGGGCCCGGGTCAAGTCCCGAATGCGCTCGCCGGTCGAGGAATCAGGCGGCGCTGGTGCGGCGGTAGCGCTGCGCTTTTCAATGAGGCTGCCGTCGCCGGTCAGCCGGTACAGACCGCGGGCATTGATATCGGACCCAAGTTTGCTGTTCTGACCGATGACTGTCTCACCGGCGCGCCAAGCATCAGCCAGCCGTCCTGCGCCATCGCCGAAGCAAGACGTTCGAACGCGAGCGCCTTTTTGTCGGCGCTGGTTCTCAGCGGTCAGAAGTTCGAAGCATCCATGCGCCAGCAAGTACTTGATCCACTGGCGATGACAGATAGCGCGTGGACCGAGCCCGAAGAGCGATTCCCCCGGCTTGCCACCCCTTATGAGGTGGGTCCGGATACCAAGCTTCGGCCCAAGACGAGCGAGCAGAAGCGGCAGCTCAATTTCAGCGACCGCAAGCTGACGATGGGTGGGGCCGGACTGGCCGCGACCGCCGATGATTATATGCGGTTCGCCCGGATGATGCTTGGCCACGGAGCACTGAACGAAGTTCGCATCCTCAAGCCATCGACCGTGCGATTGATGACCACCGACCAGCTTGATCCCAAGATGACCGACCGATGGTGGCTCCCGACCAAAGCCAATTCGGGTTCGACCTGTTCGTGCGTACCGGCGAAGCCAAGACGAAAGCGGAAAATCGCGGCGCGAGCGGCGAATTCTTCTGGGACGGCGCATGGTCGACCTTGTTCTGGGTCGATCCGGCGAACGACATGGCCGTGGTGTTTCTCGTCCAGAAGGACCCCTACGACTTTTCGCTCCACCATGACATTCGCCGGGCGGTTTACGGAGCGGATTACGTCGGTCCCGCCGGCAATTAGGCAGTCAGCAAACCGCGGTTGAACCCGCTCGGTCCAATTCCCATATCCCAACCGGATGGGGGCAATTCAAAGCATCGACGTTCGGCTGGAGCCCGGCCACGAGGGCTGGCGGCTCGACCGCGCTCTGGCGGCGGCGGTCCCGACCCTGTCGCGGGAGCGGATCAAGGTTCTGATCAAGAGTGGCGCCGTGGCCCAGGACGGAGCGCTTGTCCGCGATCCCGCAATCAAGGTCCACGGCGACGAGGCGCTGACCCTCGCCATCCCCGAACCGGCACCAGCGCATAATGAAGCGCAGGATATTCCGCTGTCCATCATCTTCGAAGACGAGCATCTGCTGGTGGTGGACAAGCCCGCCGGCCTGGTCGTCCACCCCGCGGCCGGCAATTTCGACGGCACCCTGGTCAATGCACTGCTCCACCATTGCCACGGCAGTCTGTCGGGGATTAGCGGAGTGGCCCGGCCCGGGATCGTTCACCGCATCGACAAGGACACGTCGGGCCTGCTGGTCGTGGCCAAGACCGATGTCGCTCATGAAGGCCTCGCAAGGCAATTCGCCGACCATTCAATCGAACGGCGTTACAAAGCGATCGTGTCAGGAACACCGGCGCGGTCCAAAGGCTCGGTCGACGCCCCGCTGGCGCGCTCGTCACACGACCGAAAGAAGGTCGCAATCGTTAAGGATGGACGTGGGAAACGTGCCGTAACGCACTGGAGTATCGAGAAAGTCTTTCGCGATGCGGCAATGGTTGAATGCCGGCTGGAAACCGGGCGAACGCATCAGGTGCGGGTTCACATGGCATCGATCGGCAATCCGTTGCTTGGCGATCAGGTTTATGGCCGGGCACCGCATCAGCGGGTCCGCGAATTGCTCCAGCGGCTCGATTTCAAGCGGCAGGCGCTGCACGCGGCCGAATTGGGGTTCATCCACCCGGTGACGAAGGCACGGATGGCGTTCACATCGCCACTGCCCGCGGACATGCAGCAACTGTTCACCGCACTTGGTGTATAGGGTTTAACACGCTAGGGCGGCATGCTGCCTGACGGCACAAGGGAGCGAAGACGACACATGGCTGCTAAACGAGGAATCGTCTCGATCCCCGCGTCCGGTGGGGAAGCTGGGCTCAATCGCTATTTGAGCGAAATCAAGAAATTCCCGATCCTCGCCCCCGAGGAAGAATATATGCTCGCCAAACGCTGGCGTGAGCATGAGGACACCGAGGCTGCGGCAAAGCTGGTCAATTCCCACCTTCGCCTCGTGGCCAAGATCGCCATGGGCTATCGCGGCTACGGCCTGCCAGTCAGCGAGCTGATCAGCGAGGGCAATATCGGCCTGATGCAGGGTGTGAAGAAATTCGAGCCCGATCGCGGCTTCCGCCTCGCCACTTATGCGATGTGGTGGATCCGCGCCTCGATCCAGGAATTCATCCTGCGCAGCTGGTCGCTGGTCAAGATGGGCACCACCGCGGCGCAGAAGAAGTTGTTTTTCAACCTGCGCCGGATGAAGAATCAGATCGACGCCTTTGAAGACGGCGACATGAAGCCCGCCGACGTCACCAAGATCGCAACCGATCTGGGCGTCACCGAGGCCGAGGTCATCAGCATGAACCGCCGCATGGCGATGGGCGGCGACACCAGCCTCAACGCTCCGCTGAAAGGCGATGAAGGGGCCGAGAACCAATGGCAGGACTTCCTCGTCAGCGAAGCCCCGCTGCAGGATGAGATCATCGCCAACGACGAGGAAAGCCGTGTCCGCCACGATCTGTTGGTGTCGGCGATGGATTCCTTGAACGACCGCGAAAAGCACATCCTCGCCGAGCGCCGGCTGGCCGACGATCCTAAGACGCTCGAGGAACTGAGCCAGGTCTATGGCGTCAGCCGCGAACGCATCCGCCAGATCGAAGTGCGCGCGTTCGAGAAGTTGCAGGCGGCGCTGCTGCGCCTCGCCGGCGAACGCAGATTGCTCCCGGCTTTTTAACGTTCCGTAAGTCGATTATCGATCAAAGCGCGCTGGTCGTCGCCGGCGCGCGCCGAGCCCCTTGCATAATGCGTAAATCCGTTCGACGGTGAAATCTTCAACCTGCGCGAGAGCGCACCTCCGCAGCGACTCGCGCGCCCGTTAAGCCGGACGAAGGAGAGTCGCACATGTCGGACAATGGCGCTGGAGCAACCAAAGGTACTCGAGTCATCGCGCTGGTGGGACCCGCTGGCGCGGGAAAAACCAGTCTGGCCGAAGCGATGTTATATGCGGCGGGAAAGACCGACCGATTGGGCTCCACGGCCAATGGTTCGAGCATTGGCGATTTCAGCCCCGAAGCGCGGGCGCGCGGCGGATCGACCGAAACCAACCTCTATCATTTCGACTATTTGGGCGATCATTTCGCGATCCTCGACTGCCCCGGATCGATCGGTTTCGCGGCTGATGGCGCGCGGGCGCTGGCGATCGCCGATGTCGCGATCGTCGTCGTCGATCCCGACCCCGCCCGGGCGCCGCTCGCCGCTCCCGCCCTGCGCGCGCTCGACGAGCTTGGGATCCCGCACATCATCTTCGCCAACCGCATCGACCAGGCGCATGGCCGGATCCGCGACCTGCTCGCTGCGCTTCAGCCGATGAGCGTGTCGCCGCTGATCGCCCGCCAAGTGCCGATCCGCGAGGGCGAGAAAGTCACCGGGTTCTTCGATCTGGCACTCGAACGCGCGTTCAAATATCGTCCCGGCAAGGAAAGCGAGCGGATCGACATTCCAAGCGATGCCCAGGGCCGCGAGGCCGAGGCGCGCACCCAAATGCTCGAACAATTGGCCGACCATGACGACGAACTGCTCGAACAATTGTTGATGGACCAGGTCCCGGCGCCCGAAAAAGTGTTCCAGGACCTGGCCCGCGAAACCGGCGAGAATCTCGGCATTTCGGTATTGTTCGGTTCGGCCAGCAGCTCGTGGGGCGTGCGCCGGCTGCTCAAGGCATTGCGCCACGAAGTGCCTGGCCCCGATGCCGCCGCCCGCCGCCTCGACGTCACCAGCGCGTCGATGTACGTGTTCAAGGTCGTTCATGGAGCGATCGGGCGCCTGGCCATGACCCGAGTGCTCGGCGGGCCTATCCGCGAGGGCGCGGAGCTCAAGGCCGCGGATGGTGCGACCGCCCGATTGGCCGCGCTGTTCAGCGTCCAGGGAGAAAGGACCCAGAAGCTCAATGTCGCGTGCCCCGGCGACGTCGTCGCGGTGGCCAAGGTCGATCACGCCAAAGCCGGCGAATGGCTGACCACCGGGGCGCTTCCGCCGCCGATCGACATCGCCTTTCCGGCGCGCAATTGCGCCCAGGCGATCGAGCCCGCCGACCGCAAGGACGATGTCAAATTGTCCGGCGCCCTGCAGCGGCTTCAGGAGGAAGATTGCGCATTGGTCATCGAACATGACGATGCCAATCACGAATTGCGGCTGCGCGGGATCAATGACGAACATCTCAACACCGTAGTCGCGCGATTGAAACGGCGCTTCGGAGTCGAGGTGAAAAGCCACGCGCCGGCGATCGGCTATCGCGAATCGATCCGCCGTCCGGTCACCCAGAAAGGCCGCCACAAGAAGCAATCGGGCGGTCACGGCCAGTACGGCGACGTGATCATCGAAGTCCGCCCGCTGGCGCGCGGCGAGGGCTTTCGCTTCGAGGAGAAAATTCACGGCGGAGCGATCCCCAAACAATATATTCCCGCGGTCGAGGACGGTATTAAGGAAGCGATGGTCAAGGGCCCGCTCGGGTTCGAAGTGGTCGATTGCGCGGTGACCTTGACCGACGGCAGCTACCATAGCGTCGACAGCTCCGAACTGGCGTTCCGGCTCGCCGGGCGAATGGCGATGCACGAAGCGCTCCAGGCGGCGCAACCGCATTTGCTCGAACCGATCCACAAACTCACCATCGTATGCCCGTCGAGCGCCACCAGCCGGATCACCTCGGCGGTTGCGGGACGGCGCGGGCAGATGCTCGGAATGACACCGCGCGATGGCTGGAACGGCTGGGATAGGATCGAGGCATTATTGCCCGAAGCGGAACTGACCGGGCTCGAGGCGGAGCTTCGCTCGCAGAGCCAGGGCCTGGCCTCCTATGAGGCGGAATTCGACCATTTGTCCGAACTCAACGGGACGCTTGCCGACAAGGTCGTCCAGCCGCGCGAGTCCGAGCCGGCTTAAGCGGCGTCATTGCTAGCGGCCGCGGCCCGCGCGGCAATCCAGTTCTCACGCTGCTGGATTGCTTTGCCGTGCTCGCAATGACGAGACTCTTACCTTAGACGCGCATCCATGAGGCACTGGTTTAGGGACCAGCATTTCCGGTCGCTGCTCAAAAACAGCAGCTATCTCGCCATGTCGCGCGGGATTGCGGCGGTGTGTTCGCTGGCGACCCTGGCGTTTGCCGGCCGCGGACTTGGGGTGATGCTGTTCGGGACATTGATTCTGATCACCAGCTATGTCCGGGCAGCGAGCGGAATCGCCAAGTTCCAGTCGTGGCAGCTGATCGTCCGGTACGGCGGACAAGGCCTCGCCGCTGGCAATCCCGAACAATTCAAGTCCTCGACCGGCTTCGCCGCCGCACTCGACATCGTCAGCGGCCTGATCGGGATGCTGCTTGCGGTCATGATCCTGCCACTGGTCGCCGGCTGGGTCGGCATCGACCGCCAATATTGGTGGCTCGCCATCCTCTATTGCACGCTGCTTCCGACCATGGGTGCGGCCAGCCCCAACGGCGTGCTTCGGGCGCTCGACCGGTTCGATCTGATCAGCTGGTCGGGAACGCTGGCGCCGATCATGCGCGCGATCCTCTCGGGAATCGCGTTCCTCTACGACGCTCCGCTGGCTGCCTATGTCGCAATCTGGTTCGTCAGCGACATGGCTGGCGACATGTATCAATGGTTTTTGGCATGGCGCGAACTGAGGCGGCACGATTTGCATGTCGGAATTCGCCCGACGCTCAAGCCGACCACGCTTCCCGGGGCGTGGAAATTCGCCATCCAGATCAACCTCGCGGTCGGCGTCCAGACGGTTTGGGGACCGATCGCCCGGCTCGCGGTCGGGGGTTTGCTGGGGCCGACCGGAGCGGCATTCTTCCGCATTGCCTCGAGCCTCGCCGACAGCGCTCAGAAGCCCGCGGATATGCTCGGCAAGGCCTTTTATCCACAAGTTGTCCGGATGGACTTCACGTCCAAGAAACCGTGGAATCTGATGCTCCGCGGCAGTGCCTTCGCGATGATTGTTGCGGTCATCGCGGTTATCGGTCTGTTGCTCGGCGGAAAGCCGCTTATCGGCGCCTTGTTCGGCAAGGATTTCCTTGGCGCTTACACCCCGCTTTTGGTGCTTATCCTGGTGCCGGTCCTCGGCGTGATCAGCTTTCCCCTCGGGCCGATGCTCTACGCGCTTGGCCGCGGCGGCGGGCCGCTCAAGGCCAAGATCATCGCCAGCGCGGTGTTCTTCGCCGTTCTTGCCCCCTTATGTTGGAGGTTCGGCGTAGTCGGCGCGGCGGTGGCGCTGGTGCTTGCTACAGCGGTCAATCTGGCGATCATGCTGATGCTGGTGTTCGGTGAATACCGCCAGGTGCGAAAGGGGTGAACGGCCCGCGCATCTGGCTGCTTCTGGGCAAAAGGCGCGGCGATAATAACCAGCTGCTGGCTTTGGGTGAGGCCCTCGGAGTCCCGTTCGAAACGCGGACCATCCATTACCATATATTGGCGCGGCTGCAGATGAATATATTCCCGGTCGGTCTCGGGCATGTCACCGCCGACGCCCGCTCCTGGCTGAAGCCGCCGTGGCCCGATCTGGTGATCGGAATCGGCCGCCGAACGGTCCCCGTGGCGCGCTGGATCAAGCGCCAGAATGAAGGCCGCACGCGGATAGTCCGACTGGGCCATCCGCGCGCGGCAAACCGGTTGTTCGACCTGGTCATAACCACCCGACAATACCCGGTTCCAGATGGCGACAATGTGCTTCGCCTGCCGCTGGCGATGAACCGCTTTCATGTCCCGCCTAAGCCGACGCTGGCCGAAACGGCGTTGATCGAGCGGTGGCCGCGCCCGCATCTGCTGCTGTCGCTCGGCGGCACGGCGCCGATGTGGCGGCTCGATATGGCGGCGCTTGGCGATGCTCTGCGCACGCTGACCGAGCGCGTCAGGATCAACGGCGGGACCGTGATCGCAATCGGCAGCCCGCGCACGCCCGACGTCGCGCTCGACCTGGTTCGAAGCACCGACGGCGTGGTTCTGATCGATCCCGGCGAGCTGCGCTATCCGGTCGCTCTGGCCAATGCCGACGAGCATTTTGTCACCGCCGACAGCGTCTCGATGATTTCCGAAGCCATACTCACCGGCAAGCCCGTCGGCCTAATTCCGGTTGAGCCCGACGCGCGGGGCCGGCGCCGGCTTGGGTCCGATCCGGCGACAACCAAAGTGCGCGACCCGCGGCGCTTCTGGCGCGACGTCGCGGCGCGCGGACTGGTCGGTAGTGTGGACAAACCCAAAAGCGGAAAGTTCGAAGAGCCGGTTGCGATGGCCGTCGCCGCTCTGAAACAGCGGCTAGGCAGCTTGTTCGATTAACGCCCAGCCGCGATAGCGCTCGATCAGATCGAGGCTGTCGTGGCGGATATGTTTGGCCGCCATCTCGCTCACCAGTTCGTCCTTGGTCAGGACGCCGCCATCGACCATCTCGGCCAACAGCGCATAAATGAACGCCTCCTGGCGCTGGTCGGGATGCGGTTCGTAGCGCCGATTGACGAAGCGGCGGAAGAGGTCGAGCGGGCCGCTTTCGCGCAAGGTGTAATCGACCGGAAGCCCACTCTTCCACGGTTGCGTCCGGCGCTTTGTGGTGTGGAGAATTCCGGTTCCGGGTTCGAGCCGGTCGAAGCTGTTCCATTTTGGCGGAAGCGCGGCGATGGTCGAGCGATCCTCATATTTGAGCTGCATCCACTCGACATAATCCAGGTCGCGGGCGAACAAACGGTCGAGCAAGGGTTCGAAATCCCAATGCTCAAGCTGCGCGCAATCGAGCAGCATCACCGAGGTTGCGATATAATCGGGATCCTTATTGTGCCCCGGCCGCGGCACCGCTGCGATCGCCTTGCCGCCAAGGTCATGGTCGAACAACAGTTCGGCGACATCGGCGACACCGAAACAATCGGGATCGGTGACCAGTGCCCGCCCCTTGAACCCCATCAACGTCGGCGGTGCGAAGCGCAGCGGAGTGAAACTCTGGAGGTCGTCGGGGTCCCAGCCGCGGACATGGCCGCCGCGCAGGATCGACTGGCCCGGCTGCATCAGCCGCGGATAATCCGCAGCGTCCATGATGTGGACATCAAAGTCGCCGGAGCGCTTGCTGTTCCTGGAATAGCTGAAGGCGGAAATCTTCGCCCCGAGCATCTGCCGCGCATTGGCCTGGATGAAGACCGTCGGCCTCATCCGGTCATTTCCTCAAACCCTGCCTCCTTCACCCGCCGGTCGATGTCGACCAGCGTCGTGAGCAGGCTTTCCATGCGCTCGAGCGGCCACGCATTGGGACCGTCGGACAAGGCATTGGCGGGATCGGGATGGGTTTCCATGAACAGGCCCGAAATCCCGGTCGCGACCGCGGCGCGCGAAAGCACCGGAACGAACTCGCGCTGCCCACCGCTCGATGTCCCCTGCCCGCCCGGCAATTGCACCGAATGGGTCGCGTCGAAGACCACTGGGCAGCCTGTTTCGCGCATGATCGCGAGGCTGCGCATATCGCTCACCAGATTGTTGTAGCCGAAGCTTGCGCCGCGTTCGCACACCATGATGTTGGCGCCGTCACCGCCGGCCGCGATCGCGGCGCCGCGCGCCTTGTCGACGACATTGACCATGTCGTGCGGGGCCATGAACTGGCCCTTCTTGATGTTGACCGGCTTGCCGGCGCTGGCGACGGCGTGGATGAAATCGGTCTGGCGGGCGAGGAACGCCGGGGTCTGGAGCACATCGACGACCTCGGCGACCGGCTTGACCTGTGGGATGTCGTGGACGTCGGTCAGGATCGGCACGCCAAGTTCGTCTCGGACACGGGCGAGAATTTGCAGCCCCTCGTCCATTCCGGGGCCGCGAAAGCTCTGGTCGCTCGACCGATTGGCCTTGTCGAACGAGGATTTGAAGATGAACAGGATGCCGAGCTTGTCGGTGATCGCTTTGAGCGTTTCTGCCGTCCGCACCTGCAATTCGTAGTTTTCGACGACGCACGGGCCGGCGATGAGGAAGAGCGGCTGGTCGAGCCCGATGTCGCGTCCGAGGAGTTTCATGAAGCCTGTTTAGGCGAGGCCATCGACAACCGCCACCGGTTGCCAATCGCCAAGGTCGTAAGTCGCCGCGAAATCGGGCGGGAAATCGTCGCCGCGGTGGATTCCGCTGGTCACGAACACCGCGTCGATGCCGTAACGCGCAGCGCCAAGGATGTCGGTCGCAAGCGCATCCCCGACCGCAAGCACCGCGCTCAGCGAAGGATTGCCCGCCAGCCGCATGGCATGATCGTAGATCGCCCGATCGGGCTTGCCGTAACGTGCGACCGTGCCGCCGATCGCTTCATAAGCCAGGGCCAGCGCCCCGGCACAAGGTTCGGCGATGCCGCCGCGAATGACCATCAAATCGGGGTTGAGGCAGTGAAGGGTTACGATGTGCGCCGCCGCCGCCGCCAACTCCTCGCGATAGTCGCCGACCTCGCGCCGGAAGCCGTTGATCCCGGTGCACGCGAGGTCGCTGAACGCCTCTCCGTCGGCGAACGTGACTCCGCGTGCTTCAAGATCCGTGCGATCGCCGGGTGTGCCGATAAATCCGACCGGGCTGCCCAGCGCGACCAGCGCCGCAATGCCGGCTTCGCCGCTGGTCGCGATCCCGTCCCAGCAATCGCGGGTCAGGCCAATGCGCTCGAGCTGGGCGGCGACCGCGCCTTCACTGCGCGGCGCGTTGGTCAGAAGGATCACGGTTCGCCCTTCCTCGCGCCACTGGCGAAGGCGAGTCGCGGCATTTGGATAAAGCGAGACTCCGTCATGGATCACGCCCCAGACGTCACAGAATATCGCTCGGTAGGTGGGGTCGAGCGTCTCCCAGAACGTCATTTTTCGACCATTTGTGATGCTCGGAAAATGACGTTCATTCGAGCCCCGCCTCGGCGAGTGCATCCTCGATCGGCGCGACATCTTCGGGATTGTTGAGCTCGCGCAGCGCAAACGCCGGCGTCGCAACCTCGACCACCGCCATTTTGACGCCTTCGACCAGGAACCGCAGCTGCTCGAGGCCTTCGAGCTGCTCGAGCTCGCTGACCGGCGCCGCGACATAGCGATGGAGCGCCTGCGGGCGATAGGCATAGACCCCGACATGAAGGTAGGCCGGCGCCATTTCATGGGCCAGCGCGGCTTCCGGCAAATAGGGGATCAGCCGTTTGGAGAAATAGAGCGCGTGGCGCTGGCGATCGACGATGACACTGGTCCCGCCGACCCGGCCGGCGGCTTCCTCGGCCTGCAAAGCGCGGACGTCGCTGCTGCGCAGGCGCATCGCCGGGGTCGCCACCAGTGCATCCCGATCGTCCGCCATGCGCGCGATCAACGCCTCGACGAAGCCGGGCGGAGTCAAGAGGGCGTCGCCCTGGAAATTGATTACCAGATCGGGATCGTGGAGCTGCGCCAGTGCCCCGGCGCAGCGCTCGGTGCCGTTGCGGCAATGGGGGGAAGTCATGATCACCCCGACCCCGAAGCCGGTGCAGCAATCGGCGATCCGCTCATCGTCGGTGACGACGAATACGCCATCGACCCCGGCCACCCGTCGCGCCGCCTCGACGCTGCGCTGGATCAGGGGCTTGGCGACGCCGCTGCAGCCCGTGAGGTCGACCAAAGGCTTGCCCGGATAGCGGCTCGACTGAAACCGCGCCGGGATGAGGATGGTCGCCTTCATCGCTCGGGACTCAACGCGCGACCGGGCAATCGTGGATATGGAGCACACCGACCGGGGTTGCGCCATCGACCACGAACAATGCGGTAATGCGATATTCGTCGAACAGCCCGAGCGCTTCGTCGATCAGCGCGTCGGCAGCGATCGTCTTGGGATCGGCGGTCATGAAATCGCCTGCCTTGTGATCGAGCCCGCGCTCGATATTGCGGCGCAGGTCACCGTCGGTGATGATCCCGACCAATGCCCCCGCTTCGCCGGTCACGCCGACCAGACCGAGCCGTTTGGCGCTCATTTCAACGATTGCATCGTGCATCGATGAAGCGGCGTCGATCAATGGCATGGAATCGCCGCCGTGCATGACCCGGGTGACCAGTTTCAGCCGCGCACCGAGCGATCCGCCGGGGTGAAGCCGGCCAAAATCGGTCCGCGAAAATCCCTTTTGCCGCATGACCGTCATCGCCAGCGCATCGCCGAGCGCTAACGTCATGGTCGTCGAGGTCGTGGGAGCGACCGCTTCCGGGCCCACTTCGCGCCAGTGCGGAAGGACCAGCGGAGCGTCCGCGGCCTCGCCCAACGTCGATCCGGGATTGGCGGTGATGGCGATGATCGCGATCCCGGTCGCTGTAAAATGGTCGATCACCGGTTCCAGCTCCGCGGTCTCGCCGCTGAGCGAAATCAACAATGCGACATCGCCCTTCGCGGCCATTCCAAGGTCGCCATGAATGGCTTCGGCGAGATGGAGGAAAATCGCGGTCGTGCCGGTCGATGCGAAGGTCGAAGCGATCTTGCGCCCGATATGGCCCGATTTGCCCAAGCCGCAGACGATCAGCTTGCCGTCGCAACGCAGGATCAACTCGATCGCGCGTTCGAATTCGGCACCGAGGCTGTCGGCCAAAGCATCGAGCGCGCGCGCCTCATCGTGGAGCACGTCGCGGCCGAAATTGACGATCTTGTCGCTCATGATACGGCCCTAGCGAGCGCAGCCGCTTGTGCGCAAGCGCTTGACGCGGAGCGATGCCGCAGCTTCGATGGCGGCTCAGGCAAAGGGGTGATTCATGGCCAAGCGATTGACGCGTTACATTTTGATCGCATTGGTGCTTGGAGTCATCGCCGGCTGGGTCCTCAATGCAACCATCGATGACGGCAGCCCGGCGAGCGGCGAGCGCCTGAAATCGATCGCCGAATATCTGTCGATCGTCACGGCGTTGTTCCTGCGCCTGATCAAGATGATCATCGCGCCTTTGGTGTTCGCAACATTGGTGGCGGGGATCGCGCACATGGGCGATGTCGCTGCGCTTGGCCGGGTCGGCGCACGGGCGTTGGGGTGGTTCATCCTCGCCAGCCTGGTCTCGCTCAGCCTTGGCCTAGTGCTTGTGAATTTCCTCCAGCCCGGGGTCGGCCTCAACCTGCCAATCCCGCCGGTCGACGCCGCGAGCGGGGTTGAAACCGCCGCCTTCAACCTAAAGGATTTCGTCACCCACCTCATCCCCGCCTCGATCTTCGAGGCCATGAGCGCCAACGAAATCCTGCCGATCGTCATTTTCTCGATCTTTTTCGGAGTTGCTCTGACGGCGATCGGAAAGGTCGGCGAACCGATCGTCAAGGGCGTCGATTCGCTCGTCAAGGTGATGCTTCAGGTGACCGATTACGTGATGCGGTTCGCACCGTTCGCGGTGTTCACCGCGGTCGCCAGCGCAATCGCCGAGCGCGGCCCGGAAATCATCATGACGTTCGGCAAGTTCGTCGGCGCTTTCTATCTTGGTCTGGCGATATTGTGGGCGCTTCTGATCGGCGCGGCGTTCGCGATGGTCGGGTCCCGCGCGCGCCATTTGGTGCGCTACATCCGCGATCCGATCGTGCTCGCTTTCTCGACCGCATCAAGCGAAGCGGCCTATCCGCGAACGCTCGAAGCGCTCGAGCGGTTTGGGGTCCCGCCGCGCATCGCCAGCTTCGTTTTGCCACTGGGCTATTCGTTCAATCTCGACGGATCGATGATGTACATGACGTTCGCGTCGATCTTCATCGCACAGGCCTATGGCATCGACCTGACTCTGGGTCAGGAAGTGACCATGCTGCTGGTGCTGATGATCACGTCCAAGGGCATGGCGGGGGTGCCGCGCGCAAGTCTGGTGGTGATCACCGCGACGCTGGCGATGTTCAAGATCCCCGAAGCCGGAATCCTGCTCATCCTGGCGGTCGATCATTTCCTCGACATGGGCC
>JACDEB010000078.1 GCA_013816595.1 Sphingomonas sp.
GTGCCAGCAGCGGCGGTGGATTCCGCGGCGGCGGTGCCGGTGGTGGTGGCGGAATGCCTCCCCAGGTCGTTGGCGAAGGCAAGGGCATCGTCAAATTCTTCAACCCGCAAAAGGGCTTCGGCTTCATCGTTCGTGATGATGGCGGCGAAGATGTCTTCGTTCACATTTCCGCGGTCGAGCAGGCCGGTCTGAGCGATCTCGCCGACGGCCAGCCGCTGGAATTTACGTTGGTCGATCGCGGCGGCAAGGTTTCGGCGACCAACATTCGAATCGATGGCGAACCGATTGCGGTCGAGCGTGCAAGCGCCGCTCCGCAGCGCCAGCTGACCGGTGAAAAGGCGACCGGGACGGTCAAGTTCTTCAATTCGATGAAGGGCTTTGGCTTCATCCAGCGCGACGATGGTCAGCCCGATGCGTTCGTTCACATTTCCGCCGTCGAGCGCGCGGGTATCGCGACGCTCAACGAGGGCGACCGGCTCGAGTTCGAACTCGAGGTCGATCGCCGCGGCAAACATGCGGCGGTGAACCTCAGTACGATCAGCTGATCTGATTCGCTATATCCCGGCTTCGGATTTTCCGGGGGGAAAAATGGAGGGCTGGCGGGAAACCGCCGGCCCTTTTTCTATGGCCCGGCGCTATTGTGCCCGGGCGTAAAAGGCGTCGAGGTCGGCGGTCAGCTGCCGCGACGAGACCGGGTCGAGATACATCATGTGGCCGGCCGGATAGTAAGTGTAGGTGATATTAGCCGCGACCGATGGCTCAAGCGCCATGTGACCGACTTCATAATCGGCACCACCATACGGGGTCGCGAGGTCATAAAGGCCATTGACCGACAGCAGCTTCATCCGCGGGTTCTGGCGCATCGCCGCGGCCAGATCGACGCTGGTATCCGCCGCCAGTTGCGGCCCCTCGGCCGACTTGTGCTGGAAATTCCAATCCTCGCCAATGCCGCCATAATTGTTCGGGCGGTAACTGAGCGGGGTCTGATAGCCGAGGTCGCGGAACAGATAATCGTTGAGAGCGCCGACGAAACCGCCAGAAATCGCCGCCGCCTGCGGGTCGTAGCTTGGGGCTTCACCAACGCCATCGATATCGGTCCCGACATAGCGCGAATCGATTCGCCCGATGACCTGGCGCCGGTCGCGCAGCAATTCGCGCTGGAAGCGGTCGGGGTTCACCCGCAGGTTGGCGCGCAGGATATACTCGGGCGACAGGCCGGTCATCCGCGCCATCGCCGCGGCGATCGTCTGCTTCTCCTCGCTACCAATTGCTCCGCCCTTTTGGAGCGCGCTCGCATACGGTCCGCTGGCGAAGGCCTTGGCCTCGGCGACGAAGGCCATCAAATCAGGCTTGGGCTGGATCTTGCCGTGATACCAGGCGTCGGCGGCATACGTTGGAAGGAAATTGACCAGCATCTGGTCGCCCGAAAAATCGGCGAAGTTGAGCACGGTCGAAACCAGCACGATGCCGTTCAATTGCACCCCCTTTTCGGCGAGCGCGGTCGACAGCCCGCCCGCGCGCAAGGTGCCGTAGCTTTCGCCGATCAGGAATTTGGGCGAATTCCAGCGGCCATATTTGCTGAGGTAGCGCTGGATCGTCCGGCTGAAGGCGTCAACGTCCTTGTCGACTCCGAAAAAGTCCTTTGGCTCGGCTTTGCCCAGCGGGCGCGACAATCCGGTGGTCGGGCCATCAATGAACACCAGATCGGTGACATCGAGCAAGGTGTCGGGATTGGCGCCATAACGGAAGGGCGGGCCGGCCATGGTTTCGGGGATCGAAGCGTCGACCTTGATCGGGCCGAACGATCCCATGTGCAGCCACATCGTCGATGACCCCGGGCCGCCGTTGAACAGGAACGTCACCGGGCGCGCCCTGCCGTTGGCCGTGGGCATGGTGTAAGCGGTGTAGAATATGCTCGCGGTCGGCGCGCCGTCGTCGTTGCGGATGGTCAATGTCCCCGGCGTGACCGTGTAATTGAGGCGGCTGCGGCGGAACGGGATGGTGCGTTTTTGGGGCTGAGCGCTTTCGATCACGCTTGCAGCGGCGACGTCCGGGTCGGGCTTGGCCGCCGTTTCCGTTTTGGCGGACGGCCCGGCTGGGGTGTCGCCCGCCGGCGGCGGGTCCGCGGCAACGGCCGCCGACGACAGCAATAGCGACAAAGCGAAGGCTGAAACGCGCATCGCTCAATATCCCTTCAGCGGGATGGGGCGTCCCTCGACCATTACATAATCGACGTGCTGGACCGCGGCTGGATCGACCAACGGGTCGCCCTGAACCGCGATCAGATCGGCCGACTTGCCCGGATCGAGGGTGCCGGTTTCGCCGCTCAGGCCAAGCAGATCGGCGCCGTTCCTGGTCGCCGCGATCAGCGCGTCGCGCGGGGTCATCCCGCCCTTGGTGACCATCAGCGCCAGTTCCTGATTGGCCTGAGAATGCGGCGCGACTCCGCTATCGGTGCCGAGCACGATCCGCACTCCGCCGCGATAGGCGCGGTTCAGGCCATTGCCCCACAAGGTCAGTGCTTGGCGCGCCTTCATCTCGCTATTGGCGCTGAAAATGCCTTTGCCGATATATTGGTTGAGGCCGCTAAACGCCATCAGAGTGGCCGAGAAATAGGTCCCCCGCCGCTTCATTTCGGCAACCCCCGCCGCGTCGATGAAGGTGCCATGCTCGATCGAATCGACCCCCGCCCGAGTGGCCGCGAGGATACCGCGCGCGCCATGGGCATGCGCCGCTGCTTTCAGGTGGAGCGAATGGGCGGTGTCGACGATCGCTTTCATCTCGTCGTCGGAAAAATGCTGTTCGAGCCCGAGCGCTCCGGGATCGAGTACGCCGCCGGTGGCGTGGAACTTGATGACGTCGACGCCTAGCGCGGCGAGCTTGCGCACGGTCTGAGCACATTCCTGAGCGCCGGTGCACACGCCGAGCTGGCCGCGCTCGTTGATTGCCTCGGCAAGCTCGGGATTGCGGCCGACGGCAAGGTCGCCATGGCCGCCGATCATCGACAGCGCCGGGCCTGACACGAGCACTCGCGGACCGGGGAAACTGCCGTCGCGAAGCGCGTCGCGCGTGGCCAGGCCAGCGACCCCCGAGCTGCCAAGGTCGCGCACGGTAGTGAATCCGGCACGCGCCATTACAAGCGCGTTCTTGAGTCCGACTGTGGCCGAATAAGGCTCGCTGAATTTGGTCGTCATCCACTGGTACCACGGCACTCCGGCATCCTGGGTCAGATGGACGTGGACATCGATCAGTCCGGGCATCACGGTGTCGCCGCGCATATCGACGACGGTCGCTCCGGCCGGGGCGGTGGCGCCGTTCTCGATCGCCTTGATGCGCCCGTTTTCGACGATCACCGTCGACGGGCCAAGCGCCGGCTTGGCGGCATCGACGATCAGCCGCCCCGCCTGAATGGCATAGGTCTGAGCGTTTGCGGAGCTGCCAAGCATGAGCCCGGCCAGTCCGACGACAAATTTGTTCATGTGAAGCCCCTCCGAGTCGAGGGCGGGACTTTAGGCAATTGGCCTCAGGTCACAAGCGCGGTGAGCGTGGCGATGGTGTCGGCCTCGGCGGCCGGCTTGTCGGTGCGGATTCGGCTGATCCGTGGGAAGCGCATCGCAAGCCCCGACTTGTGGCGCTTGCTGGCGTGGATCGAATCGAACGCAACTTCGAGCACCAGGCTCTTTTCGACCTCGCGCACCGGTCCGAAGCGCTCGAGCGTGTGCCCGCGAACGAACTTGTCGAGCCACTTCAATTCCGCGTCGGTGAACCCGAAATAGGCCTTTCCGACGGGCAGCAATTCGCCTGCCTCGCCCCAGCATCCAAAGGTAAAATCGGAATAGAAACTGGAGCGCTTGCCCGACCCGCGTTGGGCATACATCAGAACGCAATCGGCGGTCAGCGGATCGCGTTTCCATTTGTACCACAGGCCTGTCCGCCGGCCCGTGACATATGGCGAATCGCGTCGCTTGAGCATCATCCCCTCGATCGCTTCGTCGCGAGCGCCGCCGCGCATCTCCTCAAGCGCTTCGAAACTCTCCGCTGCGATCAGATGCGACAGATCGAAGCGCTCGGGATCGAGGCGGGCGACAAAGGATTCCAGCCGCATCCGCCGCTCGCTCCACGGCAGCGCCCGGACATCCTCCTCGCCGTCGAACAATATGTCGTACAGCCGGACGAACGCCGGCGCCTCGTTCAGCATCTTTTTGCTCACGGTCTTGCGCCCGAGCCGCTGCTGGAGCGCGTTGAAGCTCGCCGCTGCGCCGCCATGAACATCGGCGACACCCTGGCCGGTGCCGCGCACGAGCAATTCGCCGTCGAGCACGCCGCGCGTCGCAAAGGCCTCGGCGATGTCGGGGAAACTGCCCGAGAAATCGTCGCCGGTGCGGCTGAACAATCGGGTCTCGCCCCCTGCATGGACCAATTGGATTCGAATCCCGTCCCATTTCCACTCGGCCGCAAAATCATCGAGCGATACCTTGGTGTCATCGAGCGGATGGGCGAGCATGAACGGCCGGAACACGGGAATGTCGCGCGCGATCGGCTGGCCGGCGCGGCCCTCACCCCAGTCGAACAATTCGGCATAAGGCGGCTTTAGGCCGTGCCACACTTCCTCAACCCCTTCGACGTCAATGGCGAAGGCATCGGCCAGCGCCTGTTTGGCGAGTCGCGCCGAAATCCCCACCCGGAGCGCACCGGTGGCGAGCTTGAGCAATGCATAGCGGCCCGACGAATCGAGATGGTCGAGCATGGCGCCAAGCACCCGCGGCGCCTCGGCCTTGCTCGCGCTGCGCAGTTGATCGACCGCATCGCTCAGCCGGATCGTCCCATCGTCAAGCTCCGGCGGTTCGCCGTCCGGCACCGGCCACAACAGCGAAATCGTCTCGGCGCCGTCGCCGACATAATCGCGGCTCATGCGCAGCAACACCGGGTCGATGCGCTCCTCCGCGAGCGCCCGGATCGCGGCCGGTTTGACGAACGGGATGTCGAGTGTTCCGGTCAGAGTCGCAAGCGCCAAGCCACGATCGGGATCGGGGGTGGACTTGAGATAATCGCCGATCAGCCGCAGCTTGGTGTTGCGCGACCGGGTGTAGACGAGGTCGTCGAGAAGCTGGGAAAAAGCGCGCATCGCCAACGCATAATGCGCGGGGCCGGGAAAGGCTTCCTAGTGCAGACGAACGGATAGCGCGGCGAGGATCGATTCGCGGTCGCGGGCCTGATCCTTGCTGGTCAGCGCGGCGCCCATTTGGTCAAGGCAGGCGCGGGTCGCTTGGACGCAGCCGGGCATCATCGCATGGTGGGCGCCATAATCGGCCAGGCCCTCCAGCGCGGCCAGGCCATGTTCGGCGGCAAGCGCTCGGATCGCGTTCATCCTGCTGCTGATCGCCTGCGAGTCGAGCCGCGGCATGCGCGCCTCGATGTCGGCGATCCGTTCGCCGATTCGGGCACGGACAATGCTGAGTCTATCGTCGGCCATAACTCTTTCCCCGATTGCCGCTGGAGAGTTCACCCAAAATGGAAGACCGCCGCAAGTCGCTCGCGCAAACTTGACAAAATTCCTCGTCACCGCCATTGGGCGCGGGTCCGGCGGCGCTTGTGTGCCGCCTTCATTATTTCAGCTTTGGATGTGTCCGATGGCCAAGCCGGCAACCGTCAAGATCAAGCTCGTCAGCAGTGCCGATACCGGCTTCTTCTATGTGACCAAGAAGAATCCGCGCACCCAGACCGAGAAGATGGTCATGCGCAAATATGACCCGAAGGTGCGCAAGCACGTCGATTTCAAGGAAGCCAAGATCAAGTGACGCGCTGAGCGGTTTCCGCTCAAGCCGTCATCCCGGACTCGACCCGGGATCCGCCTGTCTTTTTTACAGTTCCAATTCAGGCCGACCCCGGGTTACGTCCGGGGTGACGGTCGCGCGTCAATTCGCCGGGATCCGGGGCGCCGGGCTTGAGCAGGTCTTCGACCGTTTGCGCGAACCGCATCACCGAAATCGGTTTCGAGACATAGGCCTGGGCCCCGGCGGCGCGGATCCGTTCCTCGTCGCCCGGCGCCGAATAAGCGGTCACCGCCATGATCGGGACCTCCGCAATCCCTTCCTCGGCGGATCAGGCGAATAAGGTCGAGGCCGCTCAAATGGGGCAGCTGGATGTCGGTAATCACCAAATCGGGCTGGAAATTGCGCGCCGCGTCGAGCGCGTTGCGGCTGTCGGTGACCGCTTCGGGCTGATGGCCATGCGCCGCGAGCAGGTCGCAAAACAGCTTGATGTTGAGGGCATTGTCCTCGACGATCAGGATCTTGGCCAAGACATTTCCCTTATTCGAACCGCCGACTATCTAAGCGGTGCGGTCCGATACGCCAAATGATCCCTTCGCACTGGGCCTTGCAGCGCTCGCTGCGACGCTCGGCGATGAGCGGCGGGCGAAGCGCTTCCTCGATCTGACCGGGATCGACGTCGAGGAACTGCGTCAGCGGGCCGGCGACCCGTCCTTGCTCGTCGCCTTGCTCCTGTTTCTCGAAGGCCATGAACCCGATCTCGTGGCGGTGGCTCAGGCAATCGCTATAGAGCCTAAGGCGCTGGTTGCGGCGCGGCACCAGCTCGAACAGGAAGGCGAGGACCAATGACCAAGACCATGCTTGTCACCGGGGCCACTGCGGGCATCGGCGAAGCCGCGGCCAGGCGCTTTGTCGCCGACGGCTGGCGGGTGGTCGGAACCGGCCGCCGCGGCGACCGCCTGCGCAAATTGCAGGATGAGCTTGGCGAGGCGTTCCTGCCGCTCGAAATCGACATGCGCGATCGCGCCGCGGTCGAAAGCCTGGCGCAGCTCGACGGCGGCTGGGGCAAGATCGACCTGCTGGTCAACAATGCCGGACTGGCGCCGCCGATGGGGCCGTTGCCAGAGGTCGAATGGGACCAGATCCAGACCGTTTTCGACACCAATATGACCGGGCTGGTGGCGTTGACCCGGGCGCTCCTGCCGCGCTTGATCGAGCGCCGGGGGGCATTGATCAACCTGTCGTCGGTGGCCGCGACCTATCCCTATCCGGGCGGCGCCGTTTATGCCGGGACCAAGGCGTTCGTCCGCCAATTCTCGCTCGATCTGCGCTGCGATCTTGCGGGCACCGGGGTGCGCGTGACCTCGATCGAGCCGGGCATGGCCGAAACCGAATTCACCATCGTC
>JACDEB010000008.1:0-32699 GCA_013816595.1 Sphingomonas sp.
CGCCAAGGTCGGAAAGGCTCTTCTTGTCGGCCATGTTATGCACCCACCTTGTTCTTGCGGCTCATGCCGGCGACATCGAGATTTTGCGGATTTTGGCCACCGTGCGGGTGGTCGGTGCCATTGTAGAGGTGAAGCGCGCGCATCTGATCACGGCCAAGCGGGCCGCGTGGAATCATGCGTTCGATCGCTTTTTCAAGCACGCGCTCGGGAAAGCGGCCTTCGAGCACCTTGCCCGCGGTCGTTTCCTTGAGCCCGCCGGGAAAACCGGTGTGTTTGTAATAGATCTTGTTCTTGAGCTTGTTGCCGGTGAAGCGGACCTTGTCGGCGTTGACGATTACGACATGATCGCCGCAGTCGACGTGCGGGGTATAGCTCGGCTTGTGCTTGCCGCGCAGGATGTTGGCGACGATCGTTGCCAGGCGGCCGACGATGAGCCCGTCGGCATCGACCAGATGCCAGTTCTTTTCGACGTCCTGCGGCCGGATCGACTTGGTCGTCTTCATCAGCGCCTTCATGGGCGTAGACCTCTTCATGTGAATAAGAAAAGCGGCACCTGGTGGTACCGCCGTCGCGGCCTAATTGCGGCAGAGGGGTAAAAAGTCAAGCATTCCGCGCGTTTCCTGACGGGTAAAATGCTACCCTGGCACTGTCGAAGCGCTTCAAACGCGGTTATGATGGCGGACCGCCGCGGGGGAGGGCCTGATGAATTTCGACACTGCAATGCTGCTTGCGCTGGTCGCCAGCTTTATCGGCTTCATGGCTATTGAGGCGCTGATCCCGTCGGGCCGCGCAATGCCCGCGATCCGCCATTGGCGGCTGATCGGCATCGCCGCCTTCGCGGTGACCCTGGCGGTGTTCGTATATGCGCCGCTGTTCCTCGTCCCGTTGCTGCCGCCGATGGCGCTGATCGACCTCAATCATTGGGGCAATTGGGCCGCGCTTCCGGTGTGGGTGCTGGGCACGTTCCTCAATTACTGGCTTCACCGGCTGATGCATTATTTCGACCTATTGTGGCGGGCGGGACATCAGCTTCATCACGGCGCTGCCCGGATCGATGTCGCCTCGGCAATGATGTTTCATCCGGTCGATGCGCTGATCCAGGGGGTGCTTGGCCCGCTGCTCGCCGCTGGTCTGTTCAATTCGACCCCTTATGCCGCGGCCTGGGCCGGGCTGTGGGGCTTTTGGGTCGGAGTCTATCAGCATTGGGACGTCCGCACGCCGGCCTGGACCGGCTGGTTCATCCAGCGGCCCGAAGCGCATATGCTTCACCATGAGCGCGCGGTCCACGCCCGCAATTTTGGCGACATGCCGCTATGGGATCGCCTGTTCGGGACCTACGGCGCGCCGGTTGAGCGCACCGTCGAACTGGGATTCGCGCCGGGCCGCGGGCGGCGCTGGCTGGCGATGGCGGCGTTCGTCGACGTCAATCGCGCCGAGGATGAAAAGGCCCGGATCAGCCTCTAGGCGTTAGCCCGCGACACTGTCTTCGACCCAGTGGGCGTAGCCGCG
This sequence comes from Sphingomonas sp., assembly GCA_013816595.1. Classification (GTDB taxonomy): domain Bacteria; phylum Pseudomonadota; class Alphaproteobacteria; order Sphingomonadales; family Sphingomonadaceae; genus Sphingomicrobium. The sequence goes on from JACDEB010000008.1 coordinate 1,510, forward strand.
CAGGACCGGTTCGACTGGCCAGGCCTCGATGCACGGCACGTCATAGCTGTGGAGCTCGGCGATTCGGGCGATGAGGCGATCGGCGGCGGCGGCGGTTGTCTTGAACAAGGCTGCCGCCTCGAACTTTTGCTCGACCTTGCCTTGCCAGCGGTAGATGGAGCGGACAGCGCCGAGCGTGTTGACGCATGCGGCAAGGCGCTCCTCGACGACAACCCGGCCGATGCGTCGGCTCTCCATGATATTCGCGAAAACAACGTAAATGGTGACGACAGCCATAGGATTCTTTCGTCCAGAGCGAAGTCGAAGGAGTGCACGTTCCTTGACGATTAGGCAAAAAACAGAGTTTCGACAGGCTCAGCGTGAGCGCGGTGGATGGCTTCCCACCACGTGCGCGCCCCATACCGTCGCGGCGAGGAGCAATGCGCCGGTCGCCTGGTGAAGCACCGCGAGCCACAAGGCGACCCCGCTCATGACGGTGGCGATGCCTAGCACGATCTGGGCTCCGAACGCCGAATGGATGGCGATTGACGCGGCGCGCGCGCCTTCCGCCGCCTTCACCCGGCGCGCGAACAGCACCAGCGCCACCACCACCGCCCACGCCCACCAGCGATGGAGAAAGTGGATCAGATAGGGGTCATGAGTGAGCGCGAAAATCGTGCCCCTGGACCAGTCGATGCCCGCCGGCACGAGCTGGCCGTTCATCAGCGGCCAGTCGCTGGCGACCGCACCGGCGCGGAACCCCGCGACCCACGCGCCGAGCATGAGCTGGACGAACAGCATCGCAAGGGTGATCGCCGCCAGCCGGGTCAGCCGCGACGGGCGCGACTTCGGATCGCGGGCCAGCGCGCGCAAATCGAGCGCGGTCCACAGCAAAGCGGACATCAGGAACAGGGCCAGCAGCAGATGCGCCGACAGCCGATAGGGGCTGACCTCGGTGCGACCTTCAAGACCCGAGACGACCATCAGCCAGCCGACCAGCCCCTGCATCCCGCCGAGCACGAACAGGATCGCAAGGCGCGGCCCATATCCGCTAGGGATTTGCCGCTTCCATGCGAACCACAGCAAGGGCAAAGCGAACACCAGACCGACGATCCGCCCGAGCAGACGGTGGATCCATTCCCAGAAGAAGATGAACTTGAACCCGTCCAGGGTCATTCCGGAGGCGGCGACGACTTCGCGATATTGGGGGGTCGCTTTGTACAGATCGAAAGCATGGTTCCAGTCGGACTGGGTGAGCGGCGGAATCGCCCCCGACAGCGGTTTCCACTGGGTGATGCTGAGCCCGCTTTCGGTCAATCGCGTGATTCCGCCGACAACGACCATCGCGAACACCATCAGCGCGACCACGAACAGGAGGTTGGCGATTGCGGCTGGGCGAGTCGCGCGAGTGGAGCTGATCATCGACCGCGCCTATGCCCGCGGGGAGGGGCTGGCGGCAAGAGGCGCCAAGCGCAGCGAAGTGAATGTTATGTTGTAACTTGACGCGAACCGGCCTATATCGCGCGCATCGTGTCGCCATTCGCCATTCCGACCTCCCGGCTCGACCGCATCGCCATGGGCCTGTCCGGCCTGTGCCTGGTCCATTGTCTGGCCACGGCGGTGCTGTTTGGCCTGCTCGCTTCCGCCGGTGGACTGCTCGGCTCGCCGCTGGTCCACGAGGTCGGCCTCAGCATCGCAATGATTCTCGGCAGCATCGCGCTTGGCCGCGGGGTCATGGAACATGGTTTCATTCTGCCGAGCGCGATCGGCTCGCTCGGACTCGGCGTGATGGCCGGCGCACTGACCATGCCGCACGACGGCAATGAGCCTGTTTTCACGGTCGTCGGGGTGATGATCCTGGCGCTCGGCCATCGTCTCAACCGGATCGCCAACGACTAGCGGTTGGGATTCTCGGGACCCACGCTGGGTCCAACCGGAACAACGCATATGCCAGTACATGACCACCAGCTCCACGAAGGCGAATCGCTGCGCGAGGCGGCGCGCGAACGGCTGACCCGCCAAGGCGAGCAATGGACCGGAATGCGCGAGGCAGTGTTCGAGGCGCTCGCCGGGTTCGACAAGCCGGCATCCGCTTATGATATCGCCGAAGCGGTGTCCAAGGCGCAGGAACGGCGGGTCGCGGCCAATAGCGTCTATCGGATCCTCGATCTGTTCGTCGGCGCCAACTTGGCGCGCCGGGTCGAAAGCGCCAATGCCTATGTCGCCAATTCCCATCCCGATTGCCTGCACGACTGCATCTTCCTGATTTGCGACAATTGCGGCCAGGCCATCCATATCGACAATGACCGGATTACCGGCGGGGTCCGCGACGCCGCCAAGGACGCCGGTTTCACCGAGGCGCGGCCGGTGATCGAAGTGCGCGGCACCTGCGGCGATTGCGACACCGACTGAGCGCTTTTGGTGACAGCGCGCACACAAGCGCGTAAGGCGCGCGACTGATGTCCGACCGCCCCGAAACCCCCTTGCTCGACACCGTGACCTTGCCCGCTGACCTGCGCGCTCTGGACAAGGAACAATTGCCGCAATTCGCCGACGAACTGCGGGCCGAAATGATCTCGGCGGTATCGCAGTCGGGCGGTCATCTGGGGTCCGGACTCGGCGTGGTCGAACTCACCGTCGCGGTCCATTATGTGTTCGACACACCGAGCGACAAATTGATCTGGGACGTCGGCCACCAGGCCTATCCGCACAAGATCATCACCGGCCGCCGCGACCGCATCCGCACGCTCCGCCAAGGCGGCGGGCTGAGCGGCTTCACCCGCCGCGCGGAGAGCGAATACGACCCCTTTGGAGCGGCCCACAGTTCGACCTCGATCTCCGCAGCGCTCGGTTTTGCGATGGCCAATAAATTGGCGGGCGATCCGGGCCGCGCGATCGCGGTCATTGGCGATGGCGCGATGAGCGCCGGAATGGCCTATGAAGCGATGAACAATGCGGAAGCCGCCGGCAACCGCCTGATCGTCATCCTCAACGATAATGACATGTCGATCGCGCCGCCGGTTGGAAGCCTGCGCAACTCGCTCGCGCGGCTGGTCAGTTCGAACAAATATCTGGCGCCGCGCGCGGTGGCGCAGAAGATCGCGCGGATGATGCCGGATGCGCTCCACGACTGGGCGCGCAAGGCCGAGGAATATACCCGCGGCTGGATGACCGGCGGGACATTGTTCGAGGAATTGGGATTTTATTATGTCGGGCCGGTCGATGGTCATGATGTTCGGGCGCTGGTCGAAGTACTCGAAAATGTCCGCGACGCCGCCATCGGGCCGATGCTGGTCCATATCGTTACCCAAAAGGGCAAGGGCTACGGACCGGCCGAAATCAGCGCCGACAAATATCACGGCGTGGTCAAGTTCGACGTCGTCTCGGGCAAACAGGACAAGGGCCCCGGCGGCGGCCCGCCGGCCTATACCGCGGTGTTCGCAAAAGCGCTCGGCGACGAAATGGAGCGCGACGACAAAGTGGTCGCGATCACCGCCGCAATGCCCTCGGGCACCGGGCTCGACAAGATTGGCGCCCGCTTTCCCGACCGGATGTTCGACGTCGGCATTGCCGAACAGCATGGGGTAACCTTCGCCGCCGGCCTGGCCGCCAATGGCTATAAGCCGTTTTGCGCGATTTATTCGACCTTCCTCCAGCGCGCATACGATCAGGTCGTCCACGATGTCGCGATCCAGAATCTGCCGGTGCGCTTCGCGATGGACCGCGCTGGCCTGGTCGGCGCCGACGGCGCGACTCATGCCGGAAGCTTCGACCTCGCATACCTTTGCACTCTGCCCAATTTCACCGTCATGGCCGCGGCGGACGAGGTTGAATTGTGCCACATGGTCCACACCATGGCGGTCCATGATTCAGGACCGATCGCGGTCCGCTATCCGCGCGGAGAGGGGCGCGGGCTGGCGCTTCCGGATGTTCCGCAGCGTCTCGAAATCGGCAAGGGGCGGATCGTCCGCGAAGGCAAGAAAGTCGCCATATTGTCGCTTGGAACGCGTTTGGAGGAAGCTGAAAAAGCCGCCGATTTGCTCGAGGCCAAGGGGCTGTCGACGACGGTCGCGGACATGCGTTTCGCCAAGCCGCTCGACGTCGCGCTGATCCGCACACTGCTCGCGACCCACGACGTCGCGGTGACGGTCGAGGAAGCTTCGATCGGCGGGTTCGGAGCGCATGTCCTGACGCTCGCCAGCGACGAGGGATTGATCGACGGTGGGCTCAAATTGCGCACTATGCGTCTGCCCGACCGCTTCCTCGAGCATGACAAGCCCGACCGGCAATATGACGAGGCCGGTTTGAACGCGCTGCAGATCGTCGAGACGGTGCTGAAGGCGCTGCGCATCAACAGCGCCGGCATCGAAGAGGTGCGGGCCTAGTTCAGACCGAGGTGATTTCGAAGCTGTGCTTGAACGTCGCCGATTTGCGATTCGGAAAGACGGCCAAGCGGCTCGGCGGCCGCAGCTTCGAGCGTCGTCAGCTTGGCCGTGCGGATGACCGATGCGATCGGCAATCCGACGGCCTGATGATCTGCGATCGAGATATCGCCAGGCCAGCGCGCGCGTTCGGCACTGGTGATCATCGCCACCCAAATCAGCAAGCCGTCGGGACCTATTGGTGTGTCGGTGACGACCAGTGCCGGGCGGTAGCGATGGACGTCGCGTTCGACGTGCGGAAAGGCGACGCGGACGACGGCGCCAAGCTTAAAGCGAGTCATAGGCCTCGTCGAGCGTGTCGGACCATTCGCCGAAAGACGCGAAGGGCTTGTCGAACGGATCGCTGGCGCGGCGCAGGATCACTCGGTCCCCGTCAATCTCATAGGCGATCTCGTCGCCCGGCTTGATCCCGAGCGCCATTCGCACCGCACGCGGAATGGTGGTTTGCGCTTTGGCGGTGATGCGGCCAATGATCATAAGTAGAAATGTAAGGAAATTCCTTTCAAATGACAAGCTCACCCGCGAAAATCCGCGCCGATCAATTGCTTGTTGCGCGCGGGCTTGCTGAGAGCCGGACCAAGGCTCAGGCGCTAATCATGGCGGGGCTGGTGTTCAGCGGTGAGCGCAAGCTGGCCAAGGCGGGGGAGCTGCTCGCGGACGACGCGGTCCTAGAGGTTCGCGGCAAGGACCATCCGTGGGTGTCGCGCGGGGGCGTGAAGCTCGACCATGGCCTCGCCCAGTTCGGGTTCGATGTCGCCGGCGCGGTCGCGCTCGATGTCGGCAGCTCGACCGGCGGGTTCACCGATGTCCTTCTGAGCCGCGGCGCGGCCAAGGTCTATGCCGTGGATTCGGGCACCAACCAGCTGGCGTGGAAATTGCGCCAGGACCCGCGCGTCGTGGTCCACGAACAGACCAATGCCCGCCATTTGACCGCCGCAATCATCCCCGATGCGATCGACATCATCGTCTGCGATGCGAGCTTCATTTCGCTCACCAAAGTGCTCGAGGCTGCGATCGGACTGGCGCGGCCGGGGGCGATGCTGGTGGCGCTGATCAAACCGCAGTTCGAGGCCGGGCGCGGCGAAGTCGGCAAGGGCGGGGTGGTGCGCGACCCCGCCATTCACGCCCGCGTTTGCGCCGCGGCCAAAGACTGGGTTGAATCGCACGGCTGGGGCGTGTTGGGGATTGTCCCAAGCCCGATCACCGGGCCCGAAGGCAATGTCGAATTCCTGCTTGGAGCGCGCAACCATGACTGATCAAGGAACGCAGGTCCGCCCGTGGACGCGGATCGCATTGCTCACCGTCCCGGCGCTGATCCTGTTGGGATCGGCCAGCGGCTGGTTGAGCAATTCCGGCTACGGCAATGGCTGGTTCGATGCCTTGGTGAAGCCCGCCTTCATGCCGCCCGGCTGGCTGTTCGGCGTGGCGTGGACGATATTGTACGCGCTGATGGGCGCCGCGCTGGCGATGATCCTGGCGCTTGCCCCATCGCCGCGGCGGCGCAATGCATTGGCGCTGTTCTTCGCTCAGCTGGCGCTCAATCTGGCCTGGTCGCCGATCTTTTTCGGGATGCACGACATCAAGCTGGCGCAAGTCGTGATCTTCGCCATGGCGGCGATCGCCGCCGGTGCCGCCGGCCAATTCTTTCGCCTGCGCAGGGTGGCGGGATTGCTCCTCACTCCCTATCTGGGGTGGCTGGTGTTCGCGGCAGCGCTGAATGCCACGATTCTCAACCTCAATCCGGATGCGGGAACCTCGCTGTTCGGCTGAATGGAGGCGATTATGCAGTCCGAAAACAAGATGTTCGACGACTTGGTCAAGATGGTCAACGGGGTCGCCGGGACGATGGCCGGGATGGGCCGCGAGGCTGAATCCTCGTTGCGCGAGAAAATGCGCGACTGGGCGGGGGGAATGGATTTCGTCGGCCGCGACGAGTTCGAGGCGGTCAAAGCGATGGCGGCCGCGGCGCGCGACGATAATCAGGCGCTCAAGGCGCGCATCGTCGCGCTCGAAGCCAGGCTCAGCGGCGGTTCGGCGCCGGCGCCAAAAGCTTCGCCCAAGCCCAAGGCGAAACCGGGAGCCTGACCCTGGACGAAGAGGAACTGCAGGAGGAGCGCGAGGACGGCGCCCCGATCGAGGTGCTCGAGCAATATTTCGAGGCCAGGGGCTGGGCGTGCGAGCGCACCGGCGAGGGCGAGATCGTCGCCTCCGCCACCGGCAGCTGGGCGCAATATGAATTGCGCGGCGTGTGGCGGCCCGAAGACCAGGTGCTCCAGTTCCTGACCTTTCCCGACATCAAGGTCGGTCCCGAAAAGCGCAGCGCGATCCACGAGGCGCTGAGCCTGATCAACGAGCAATTGTGGCTCGGCCATTTCGAACTGTGGTCGGGCAGCGGACTGATCGTGTTCCGCCATTCGACCATCCTCGACACCCGCAACGACGACGGACTTAGCCTCGAGCAGGCCGAAGCCATTTCCGAAGCCGCGGTCGAGGAATGCGAGCGTTTTTATCCCGTCTTCCAATTCGTTCTGTGGGGCGGCAAATCGCCCGGCGAAGCGATTGCAGCGGCGCTCATCGACACCCACGGCGAAGCTTAAAGGCGTATTGGCATGACCGACCTTCCGCAATTTCCGTCACCGACGTGGTTCGTCGGCTGCGGCAACATGGGCCAGGCGATGATCAGCGGCTGGCGCTCGGCCGGAATCGATCTGTCGAACGCGGTCGTCATCCGCCCCAGTGGAACCGCGGTCGAGGGTGTCCGGACCGTCGCCAGCTTCGCCGATGCCGGACCTCAGCCCAAGCTCGTCATCCTTGCGGTCAAGCCGCAGAAACTGACCGAAGTGACCGCGCAATTGCGGCCCTGGCTGACGAGCAAGGCGGTGATTGTGTCGCTGCTTGCAGGCGTCGAACTGACGACGCTGCGCAAGCACTACCCAAAGGCCGCGGCGATCGTCAGGGCGATGCCCAATCTCGGGGTTTCGATCCGGCGCGGGGTGATCGCGCTTGCCAGCGACGACGCCGATGACGCGCTTCGGGTCCAGCTCTCAACCCTGCTCGCGCCACTGGGCTACGCGCCGTGGATGATCGACGAGGCCAGGTTCGCGGCCGTTGGAGCGGTCGCTGGAGCCGGCCCCGCTTATGTCGCGCGCTTTGTCGCGGCGCTGACCAAGGCTGGGGAGAAGCGCGGATTGAGCAACGAAATTGCCTCGACCATCGCGCTCGAAACCGCGCTTGGAACGGCGTGGATGGCAGCGACGACCGGCGAGGATATGGATTCGGTCGCTCGGCGCGTCGCTAGCCCCAATGGAACGACCGAGGCCGGGCTTGCGGTGCTCGACCGCGACCACGCCCTCGACGCTTTATTGGCATCGGCGATCGACGCCGCATCGCTGCGCGGCGGCGAACTGGCCGAAGAAGCCCGGTCCGCTTCGCTTGCTACCGACGCCCAGCTGTCCTAGGCGCGAGCCGGGACAGGAACAGGGACTTGATGGCCGAACAACCACCATTTGACGATCGCGACGGCTTTATCTGGAAAGACGGCAAAATGCTGCCGTGGCGCGACGCCCAGGTCCATGTCCTGACCCACGCGCTTCATTATGCATCGTCGGTGTTCGAGGGCCAGCGCGCTTACAATGGCGAGATTTTCAAGCTCAACGAGCATAGCGAGCGCTTGCGGCGAAGCGCGTCCTTGCTTGGCTATGAGCTGCCGTGGAGCGTCGAGGAGATCAGCGCGGCGTGCCGCGACGTGCTTGCGGCCAATAATTTCACCGATGCCTACATGCGCCCGGTGGCGTGGCGCGGCGCGGAATCGATTGGGGTCGCGCCCGGCAATACCAAGCCGCATCTGGCGATCGCGTCGTGGGAATGGGGCAAATATTACGATCCGCGCCATGCCGAGGCGGGCCTGAGGCTCGACATCGCGCCGTGGCGGCGGCCCGCGCCCTACACCGCGCCAACCCAATCCAAGGCCGCTGGCCTGTACATGATCTGCACCTTGTCGAAGCAGCATGCCGAGCAGCGCGGCTATAACGACGCCTTGATGTTCGACTGGCGCGGCAAGGTCGCCGAGGCGACCGGCGCCAACGTCTTTTTCGTCCGCGACGGGGAGCTTCACACCCCGACCCCGGATTGCTTCCTCGACGGCATCACCAGGCGCACCGTCATGGATTTGGCCAAGCGCCGGGGAATCGCGGTCAACCAGCGCGAAATCTGGCCCGAGGAGCTGGAGAGCTTCGAGCAGATGTTCCTCACCGGCACTGCGGTCGAAATCACCCCGGTCCAGTCGGTCGGACCGTGGACGTTCGAGGTCGGCGAGATGTCCCGCCAGCTGGCCGCGGACTATGACGATCTAGTCAACGGCCGGATCGCCAACGCTTAGCTGAACATACCGAGGGAGAGCGGCTCGCTGGGCCCGAACCAGATGACATGGTTGGTGTGGTCGGCAAGGTCGTCGCCGGTGCTGGCGTGGGCGAAGACGGTGAGGCCGCCGCGATTGATCGCAAGCCATTGCGCGACGTCGCCGAAACGCTCGACCGGGACCGTGATCTGGACGCTTCCGCGCGGATGGGGCCCGACCGGACGGAGGTGAAAATGGCCGACGGGGAGGGGCCAACGCTCCGTCAGCGCCGCCGCAACGGCGCGGGCGTGGTCGACTTCGCCAGGGTCGTAATAAAGGTGGGCGTGGAAGTCGCGGATGGGGGATTTGCTCATCGACCCGATATAGTGGCGGCCATTCGCCAGCGCACCCCCTTCCAACTCCGGATTTGGCCGGTATAAGCCGCGCTTCTCCCGCATCCGTGGGGTCGCCTGCTGGGGCGTCGCCAAGTGGTAAGGCACCGGTTTTTGGTATCGGCATTCGCAGGTTCGAATCCTGCCGCCCCAGCCAGCATCTGCAGTGAGTGTCCTGACGCCATCGATCCGGCACAGAACCAATCCGCTCCGAAATGGACGGATCGTTAAGAGCCGCGAACCGCTCTCGAAGTAAGATCGGCGCATGGCGAGCCTTGCCCCCAATGCACCACAACGCCCCCGCGAATGGCGCCGCCGAGTGTCGATTGCGGCACGCATCAAGCTTGGGACCGATTGGGCCGATGGCCACACCCTCAACATCTCGTCACGCGGAATGCTGCTTCATCACAGCCGCCCGATCGCCATCGGCAGCCAGATCGAAGTCCGCAACGACGGCCGGGCGGTGAGCGCGACGGTGGTGTGGCAGGACGGCTTTCGCGCCGGACTGACCTGCGCCCAGCGCATCGATTTGGGCGACTGGGTTTGCGGCATGGGAGGAGCAGGGCGGAGCCAAGAGCGGATCCGGCCCGGTCGCGGCGAGGGTCAATCGGCGGGCGGTTCGGCTCAGCCACGACCAATCGCGCGAACTGGCGCGCAAGCTGGAATTCATCGCCATCGTCGCCTTTGCAGCACTGATCGCGGTGTCGGTGGCGTCGCTTGCGGCATCGGTCCTGTTCCGGCCCTTCGCTGCAATCAGCGCGGCGCTCGGCAATTAGCCGGCCCGGCTGGTTTGCGCCGGTCGCGCAAATTCCCTTTCATCGCCGAGTAGCGCCGCTATTGGGGTCTTGAGCGACGAAAGGGCCGGACGTGAATCCGCTTTACGAACAGATGGCGACCAGCGTGTTCGAGCGCATGTCATTGCTTGCCGCCAAGCATGACGCGATCAATCTGGGGCAGGGCTTCCCCGATTTCGGCTGGGCGGACGAGGTGCTCGAAGCCGCCGCCGCAGCGGTCGTCGAAGGGTCCAACCAATATGCGCCGTCGCGCGGAGTGCCGGCGCTGCGCCAGGCCGTCGCCGACCATTATCGCCGCCATTATGGAGCGGACGTCACGGCCGAGCAGGTGTGCGTCACCAGCGGCGCGACCGAAGCCCTTGGCGCGGCCATCCTCGCCACGGTCAGTCCGGGCGACGAAATCATCATCTTCACCCCGGCTTATGACAGCTACGCGCCGATGATCCGCCGCGCCGGCGGGGTGGTTCGCGAAATCGCGCTCAAGCCGCCGCATTGGCATATTGGCGAGGGGGCATTGCGCGCCGCGGTCGGGCCGAAGACCCGGGCGATCATCTTCAACAATCCGCAAAATCCGACCGGCCGGCTGTTCGACCGAGGCGAACTCGCGACCGTTGCCAAAGTCGCGCGCGACCATGATCTGACCGTCATCAGCGACGAGGTGTGGGAGCATATCGTCCTCGACGACGATGCCTTCATCCCGCTGGCAAGCCTGCCGGGGATGGCCGAACGGGTGATCAAGATCGGCTCGGCGGGGAAAATATTCTCGCTCACCGGGTGGAAGGTCGGGTGGATGGTCGCACCGCAAGCATTAGCCGGGACGATCGCCCGGGCGCACCAGTTCCTGACCTTCTGCACCGCGCCCAACCTCCAGGCCGCGGTCGCGTTCGGGCTCAACCAGGGCGATGGATGGATCAAACCGATGCGCGAACGCTTCGCCCGCGCCCGCGACCGCATGACCGAGGGTCTGCGCGGTGCCGGCTTTGCCGTGCTCGACGCGCAATCGACCTATTTCCTGTGCGTCGATCTCGCCGCCTCGGGCATCGCGCTCGACGACGAAGCCTTTGCCGCTGTGGCGGTCGAGCAGGCGGGGGTGGCGGTGGTTCCGCTGTCGCCGTTCGCTGACCAGGACAAGCCGACCCACCTCATCCGCTTGTGCTTCGGCAAGAAGGACGAGACGATCGATCGCGGGGTCGCGGCAATGGCCCGCGCCAAGGCGCTTGCAGCTTGAACCCGGCCGAGGAAGCGCGGGAGCTGCTCGCCAGGCTTGGCGTACAATCGGGCGGCGATCTGATCAGCGTGTCGCCGATCGACGGCCAGGAAATCGGCCGAGTCGCGACTGGCGATCCAGCGGCTGCGGCGGCCGCTGCGACGAGCGCCTTTGGGCACTGGCGCAGCGTCCCGGCGCCGCGCCGCGGTGAGCTGGTGCGGTTACTCGGCGAGGAATTGCGCGCGGCCAAGGAACCGCTCGCCCGGCTGGTCACGCTCGAAGCTGGCAAGATCGTTTCCGAAGGGCTGGGCGAGGTCCAGGAGATGATCGACATTTGCGACTATGCGGTCGGCCTCTCCCGCCAGCTCTACGGCTTGACCATCGCCAGCGAGCGGCCTGAGCACCGGATGATGGAGCAATGGCACCCGCTCGGCCCGGTGCTGGTGATCAGCGCGTTCAATTTCCCGGTCGCGGTGTGGGCGTGGAATGCGGCGCTTGCGCTGGTCTGCGGCGACCCGGTGATGTGGAAGCCGAGCGAGAAGACGCCGCTGACCGCGGCTGCGGTGATGGCGCTGGCGAAGCGCGCCCTGGATCGCTTCGGCGACGCTCCTGACGGACTACTGCAATTGGTCCAGGGCGGGCGCGATATCGGCCAGCAACTGGTCGAGGACGAGCGCATAGCCTTGGTCTCGGCGACCGGTTCGACCGCGATGGGCCGCCTGGTCGGCCCGGCAGTGGCCAAGCGCTTCGGCCGCTCATTGCTCGAACTGGGCGGCAATAATGCGATGATCGTTGCGCCCAGCGCCGACCTTGAACTGGCGGCGCGCGCGATCCTGTTCTCCGCGGCCGGAACCGCCGGCCAGCGCTGCACCACATTGCGCCGGCTGATCGTCCACGACAGCATCGCCGACGCGCTGGTCCAACGTCTGCGGACATTGATCGCGGGAATCGCGGTCGGCGACCCGCGCGATCCGGCGACGCTGGTCGGGCCGCTGATCGACGAGGGTGCGCTGAATGCGATGCGCTTGGTGATCGGTGACCATCTGCAAACCGTCGCTGCGGTCGCCGGCGGCCATTATGTCCGACCGGCATTGATCGAGGTCGAGGCGCAGGAGGGGCGGGTGCTCAAGGAGACGTTCGCGCCGATCCTCTATTTGCTGCGCTACAGCGATTTCGACCAGGCTATCGCGCTCAACAATGACGTTCCCCAGGGCCTGTCGTCGGCGATCTTCACGAATGATCTGCGCGAGGCCGAGCGCTTTCTCTCCGCCGCTGGTTCCGATTGCGGCATCGTCAACGTCAATATCGGCACGTCGGGCGCTGAGATCGGCGGTGCGTTCGGGGGCGAGAAAGAAACCGGCGGCGGGCGCGAAAGCGGATCGGACTCGTGGCGGGCGTATATGCGCCGTCAGACCAACACCGTGAATTACGGGACCGCTTTACCCCTGGCTCAGGGCGTTCGCTTCGATCTCGGCAGCGGCTGAGCGCGGGCTGTTGGCGAGTGCCGGCCAGCGGTGTTTGAATTCTTCGATCCACCCCGCCAACTGGTCGGGGGCGAGCGGAGCAGCGATCAGATAACCCTGGGCGAGGTCGCAGCCCATGGCCCGCAATGTTGTCAGCTGGGCGGCGTTCTCGACCCCTTCGGCCGTGGCGCTGAGGCCGAGCCCCTGGGCAAGGTCGATGATGGTCTTGACGATCAGCGCGGAATCCTTCGACTTTTCGACGTCGCCGACGAACGCGCGATCGATCTTGACCTCGGTGAAGGGCAGTCGGCGAAGCTGGAGCAGCGATGAATAGCCGGTCCCGAAATCGTCGATCGCAAGGCCGATGCCCTTGATCCTAAAGCGGGTCAGCGTGTCCATCAGCTTGATCAACGGCTGCGTCGCGCCTTCGGTAAGCTCGAGCATGATCCGGTTGGTGGGAACTCCGAGCGACCGGCACAATCGCTCGACGAGGTCGGGAAAGTCGAGCCGCTGGAGGCTGATCGCGGAGATATTGAAGGCGATGTGGGTGTCGATGCCCGACTCGCGCCATGTTCGCCATTGCTGGAGGATGGCGCCGAGCCCCCAGATGGTCAGTTCATCGATCCATCCATTGTCTTCGGCCAGTGCGACAAACCGTGACGGTTCGACCTTGCCCATTTCGGAATCGTCCCAGCGGACGAGTGCCTCGACCCGCGACAGCGACCCATCGGCAAGCGCGATCGTCGGCTGGTAGGCCATGTATAATTGGTCGCGGGCAAGGGCCTGCTCGAACGCGCGCAGCAGATCGTCGTCGATCGACGTCTTCATGCCGCGAGGCTGATCCTGATCAGCGACAGGGTTTCTTCCAGGATGTCGGCGCGCATCGGTTTTTCGATCGGACCGGCCATCGTCAACCCCAGCGCCTGGCCGAGCCGGAAGGCGGAATCGAGCACCCGGCGATCGAACCCGCTGACGATCAGGACCGGCGAGCGAAAATCCTGCTCGGCGAGAAAGCGCAGCAACTCGACCCCGTCCATACCCGGCATGCCCAGATCAAGCGCCACCAGGGCCGGCCGTTCAGCTTCGAACCGAGCGCGGAATTGGGCGTCATTGGAGGTCACTTCAGTCGCAAACCCACTCTCGCGGGCAATGGTCGCGAGGAATTCGCCGAGCTTGGGCTCGTCATCGATTACCAGCAACCGCGGTTGCGGCATTCGTCACACTCCCTGGTTGAACGGTCCGTCGAAGACCGCTCGTTAACTAAAAGAAACGCTCTTTTAACCGGAATGTCCAACAATGTCCCTGGTTGGTGCATGTCGCGCCTCAATGGGGACGATTCGGATGTTCGAAGCTTTGATCCGCCGGAAGAAGCCGAATTTTAGCGCTAGCGGGCCGGACTCGGCGTTCGAAACGACCACCGTGTCCCTCTCGACGGCGGTGCCAAGGCCGCTCGAGCGCCGCGACGACGAGCGCGTCTCGCCCCATTTGCGCAACGGCAAGATCATCGATGGCGAAGGCGCTGAGCAGCTAATCAAGGTCCGCAACATGTCGGCCGGCGGCCTGATGGCGATCGTTGGCCGATTGTATGAGGTCGGCGCGCAAGTCGAAATCGAGCTGTCGTCGCAGAAGATTCCGGCGACCGTGGTGTGGACGCGCGACGACACGATTGGGCTGAAGTTCGACCAGAATGTCGACCTCGGCGAGCTTCTAGCGGGGCGCAAGCCGCGCCACGGCTTTCGCGCCCGGCCGCCGCGGCTCGATATCCCGTGCAAGGCGTCGGTGCGGATCGGCAAGACCTATTACGGGGTCGACGTCCATGACATCTCACTCGGCGGCATGAAGGTCGAGCCGATCGAGGAATATTGCGTCGGCAAGAAGGTCATCGTGGTGGTCGAAAGCCTTCGCCCGGTGAAGGGCGAAGTGCGCTGGTACTCCGACCGCCGCGCCGGAATCGTGTTCGACCAGCCGCTCGAGTTCGACCAATTATCCGAATGGGTCGGCAAACGGCTCGAACTTGCGAGCCTGAAGGCGTCTTACCAAACCAACTAGGAGTCCTTATCTAATCGGCTCCTCAACAGGTTGGAGTGAGCCGATGGCCGAACAAGTCGCAATTCTCGCCGGCGGGTGTTTCTGGTGCACCGAAGCGGTGTTCCTCGACGTCATCGGCGTAACCAAGGTCGAAAGCGGCTACATCGGCGGAGCGGTCGACAATCCGACTTACAAGCAGGTTTGCAGCGGCAACACCGGCCATGCCGAGGCGATCCGAATCACCTTCGATCCCGACCGGCTGTCACTGGCCGACCTGCTCGACATCTTCTTCGCTACCCACGATCCGACCCAGCTCAACCGCCAAGGCAATGACGTCGGCACTCAATATCGCTCGGCGATTTTTCCGCTCGACGAGGCTCAAGCCGGTGAGGCGCGGGCAGCGATCGAACGCTCCAACGCGGACAATGGCGGGCGCGTGGTGACAACCATCGAGCCTGCCGCCAAATGGTGGCCGGCGGAGGATTATCACCAGGATTATTGGGCCAGCGAAGGCCAGCGCAACCCTTATTGCATGGCGGTCATTCCGCCCAAGCTGCAGAAATTGCGCAAGAGCTTTCAGGCGCGGGCGAAAAGCGCTTCGGCTACCGCTTAACGTGCGGCGGCGGCGCGGCGCAGGCGGTCGTTGATCGCCTCGCCAAGACCGTCAGTGGGCACCGGCGCGACCGCGATCCGGGCCTGTGTCGATAGATCGGCGCGATGGAGCAAGTCGAACAGCCGCGCCGCGGCCTCGTTCAGGTCGCCGCTCGCGCTAAGGCTGGAATCGCCGGCAACGGCGCCAAATCCAATCAGATATTCGTCGGCTTGGGCAGTGGTGGCGCCGAGCCGCAGCGGCTTGGCCGGCGCATAATGGCTGGCGAGCATGCCCGGCGCCTCGATCATCCCGCCGCTCGCCAGCTGGGCGGGAATATTGAGCGGTCCCGGGCGAAGCAGACGCAGCCGCCCGCCGGTGGCGGCGACGATGGTCGATTCCAGCCCGCGCTCGCTCGGCCCGCCATCGATGATCAGCGGAATCCTGCCGCCAAGGCTGCGCTGGACATGGTCGGCGCGGGTCGGGCTGATCGATCCGCTGGCATTGGCGGAAGGGGCGGCGAGCGGCCGGCCGCAAGCGCGCAGCAGCGCCTGCATCGCCGGATGAGCGGGAATTCGAAGGCCGATCGTTCCGAGCCCGGCGGTGACCAGAGCAGCGATTGCTGTGCCGCCGCGCAACGGCATGACCAGGGTCAGCGGCCCCGGCCAATGAGCCAGTGCAAGCGCTCGCGCTTCGTCCGAAAACTCGGCCAGCGCTTCAGCCTCGGCAAGATCGGCAACATGGACGATCAGCGGGTTGAAGTTCGGCCGGCCCTTGGCGGCGTAGATTTTGGCGACCGCGTCGGCACTGGTGGCATCGGCGGCGAGGCCGTAAACGGTCTCGGTCGGCATCGCGACAATCTCGCCCGCAAGGATCAGGCGCGCGGCTTCGGCGATTGCCGGATCGTTGAACGGGAGGATTTTGGTAGTCGCGGGCGCCATTGGCGTGGCGCTAGCCGATCAACCGCGCTGCGGAAAGTTCAGGCGCGAACTCAATGCCCGCGTTCAGGCGCGCTCGGTCTGAATGAGGACCGACGGATCGATACCCAGGCGGCGCATCCGGGCACGGATCTGGGGCAGTTCCTGGGTCATGAAGCGATCGCGCTCGCCGTCGCGAAGCCGTGCGCGGGCACCGGGCGCAACGAACATTCCGACCCCGCGCTTGACCACCACCAGCCCTTCGTCCTGAAAACCCTGATAGGCCTTGGCAACGGTCAGCGGGTTGGCCTGCTGATCGGCGGCCAATGCGCGGACCGACGGCAAGGGATCGCCATCCGCATATTCGCCGGCCAGAATGGCGTCGGCAATGACCTCGCGCAGGCGAACGTAAACGGGTTTCTCGTGGCCGGTCTTCAGCGTCATGCTGTCATAATACAGCTAATCGCACCAAATTCAAACTCAATCTTCACATTTCCGGGACTTGCCATGGTTTCCATAGTGTCGCGAGCGGAGCGCGCGGGCGTTCTTCTAGCGCACGTCCGGGAGTTCCGATGAAAATGAATCCGGCGATCCGTTCGCCCGGGCCGCAGAACGCCGCGCGGACGCGTTCGGAATAGGCTTGCCACCCGGTCAGCCAGCCCGCGACAAAACCCAGTGCGTGGGCCGCGATGAGGATGTTCATACCCGCGGCGCCGGCCGACAGTTCCTGTTCCCACAGCGGAATTTTGTGATCTGGTACGGGCGCGGAAATGAGCACGATCAGCGCTTCGCCCTGGCGTGCGAATTCCGCTGCTTTGTCGTGTTTCGCTTGAGGCGCATCGGGATCATCCTCGGCCAGCGCCGTGCGAAGCAACTGCGCCAGCGCATCGCGCTGGTCGGCGGCGATTGTCACGAATCGCCACGGGAACAGCTTGCCGTGATCGGGCGTGCGGGCGCCGATGGTGAGGATTTCCTCCAGCTCGGCCGGGGTCGGGCCGGGCGCGACCATCTCACGCGGGCGGCCCGAGCGGCGGGTTCGGAGGAGCGACAGTAAGGATTTGCGGTCGTTGAGCATCGCTCAGCGCAATAGCGGCGGTTGTGCAACTTTACACCGCCCCCGTTGGCGTTAGTGTCCGCGGCGTAGGAGAGGAGGCCGCAGCGATCGCTCGCGGCCGGGCCAAGGAGACATTGAATATGGTCGACACACCGACCGCGGATAATCCGCGCGAGCCGGATATCAGCCACGAAAACCCCGCCGGCAGCGGCACCTGGTTCGGTCATCCGCGCCAGCTCAAGCGGCTGTTCACGACCGAGATGTGGGAGCGGTTCGGCTATTACGGAATGCGGGCGATCCTTACGCTCTACCTCGTCAATCACTTCCTCTTTAGCGATTCCGCGGCGACCGGCCTCTACGGCGGGTTCACTGCTTTGGTCTATCTGACGCCGTTGGTCGGCGGGCTGATCGCCGACCAGTATCTCGGCTCCAAACGATCGGTGAAGTTCGGCGCGATCGTCATGAGCCTGGGCTATCTCATCCTCTGTTTCGGGGGTGAGAGCGCAAAGCCGTTCGCGACCATCGAGGGCCAGCGCTACGATGTCAGCGTCGAGGGCACCGGCGACGCGCAGCAGCGCTATATCGTCGACGGCCAGGACAAGCTGCTGATCAAGGGCAATGACGACAAATCGGTGTCGTTGATGGCTGCGGACGGAAGCGAGGCGCGCCATCTCGCCCCCAATGCCTTCAAGGCCGATGCCGAGCGCAACTCGCTCATGGTCCTGATCCTGTTGCTTGGCTTGTCGATGGTGACCATCGGCAACGGTTTCTTCAAGCCCAATATCTCGACCATCGTTGGATCACTTTACGACGACGGGGATCGCCGGCGTGATGCCGGATTCACCATTTTTTACATGGGCATCAACCTCGGTTCGCTGATCTCGCAATTCTTCTGCCCGTTGCTTGCCGCGTCGGTCGGATGGTGGGCGGGCTTTGGCCTGGCCGCGATCGGCATGGCGTGCAGCTGGGCCTTGTTCCAGTTCGATGGCGGGCGCCTCAACGGCTATGGCGAGCGCCCGGCCAAGGCCCGCAGCGATCGCGACTGGATGTTTTACGGTGGTGCTCTGGCGTTCGTGCCGGTGGTCATCTTCCTGTTCTGGAACCTGATGAATTACGTTGCTCCGCCCGCCGGATCTGGCGTGCTCGGCTACGTATTGTCACTGCCGATCATGGGCAAGATCCTGTTCTTCACCTTCCTTGTCAGCGTCCCCGCGATTCTGGTGTGGTCGTGGCTGAAGGGGACCAAGGCCGAGTTCCAGATGATGGTCGCGGCGATGGTCCTGATCGTCTTCAACGTCGTGTTCTGGACCTTGTTCGAGCAGGCCGGATCGTCGCTGACCCTGTTCGCCGAGCGCAACACGGTGCTGGAAATCGGCTGGACCGCGCCGCTGTTCGCAATGTTCCGGTCTGCCGCCATCAGTTACTATCTGTTCTTCGGGGCGGTGATCGGTGCGATCGCATGGCTCGCTTTCTGGTTTTTTGCCTGGGGCGAAGATGCCAAGACTCGGCGGACGATGGCGATCGCTACTATCGTAGTCGCGGTAGCGGCGCTGATCGGCATGCACTTCGCGCGCTTGGGCGGCTTTGGCAGCGAAGCGGTTTACGTCATGCCTGCCGGACAGACGCAAATCTTCAACGCTCTGTTCATCGTCATGCTGGCGCCGATTTTCAGCCTGCTGTGGAACATGCTCGCCGCGCGCGGGCTGGAACCGTCGATCCCGATCAAGTTCGGGCTTGCGCTGATGGGCGTCGGGGCCGGCTTCCTGTTCCTCGTCTGGGGCGCCAAGTTCGCGGTCAATTATCAGGTCGGGCTGGCGTGGCTTGCCGGGCTCTATTTGATCCATTCGATCGCCGAACTGTGCATCTCGCCGGTCGGCCTCAGCATGATCACCAAGCTGTCGATCGCGCGCATCGTCGGCATGATGATGGGCGTCTGGTTCCTGTCGATTTCGGTCGCGCAATATGTTGCCGGCGCGGTTGCTCAGGTGGCCAGTGTCGAGACGGTCGGCGGCCAGGTCACCAACCTCAAGGTCAGCCTCGAAACCTATCTCGGCGTCTTCACCCTGATTGGCTGGATCGCGATCGGATTTGGCGCTGCTCTGCTGGTGTTGAGCTGGCCGCTCAAGAGGTTGATGCATGGAGTCAAATAAAGGACTGATCCTGCTGGCGACCGCCGCCGCGCTGCTTCCGGGCTGCGCGGCGCTGGCGCCCAAGCCGGCGGCGGCGGTGCGGGTCAACGAGAATCCCTATCCTTCGACCTACGAGCGCTACCCCGGCGCTCTGACAATCATTCGCCACGCGACCGTATTCGATGGCGACGGGCAGCGGATTAACGATGGAACTGTGGTGTTCGGCGATGGCGTGATCAAGGCCATTGGCGGCGCCGGTCTCGCGTCGCCGGCGGGAGCGATCGAGGTCGACGGCACCGGCAAATGGGTTACTCCGGGGATCATCGACATCCACAGCCACCTTGGCGATTACCCCTCGCCGGGCGTGGAATCCATGTCCGACGGCAATGAAGCGACCTCGCCGGCGCGGCCCGAAGTGTGGGCCGAACATAGCGTGTGGCCTCAGGACCCGGGCTTTTCCCGAGCGCTGATCAACGGCGGCATTACCACGCTCCAGGTCCTTCCGGGATCGGCCAATTTGTTCGGCGGGCGCTCGGTCGTGCTCAAGAATGTGCCGGCGCGGACCGCCCAGGGGATGAAGTTTCCCGGCGCTCCTTACGGTCTCAAA
This sequence comes from Sphingomonas sp., assembly GCA_013816595.1. GTDB lineage: Bacteria > Pseudomonadota > Alphaproteobacteria > Sphingomonadales > Sphingomonadaceae > Sphingomicrobium. The sequence continues at coordinate 21,447 of JACDEB010000008.1, forward strand.
ATGGCGTGCGGCGAAAACCCCAAGCGGGTCTATGGCTCGAAGGGCAATATGCCCCAGACCCGGATGGGCAATATCGCTTATGCCCGCGGCGTCTGGATCAAGGCCCAGCAGTACAAGCGCAAATGGGATAAATATTATCGCATCGGCGGCGAAATGCCCGAGCGCGACCTCGCCAATGAAACGTTGATGGGCGTTCTCAACGGCCAGATCCTGGTCCACAACCATTGCTATCGCGCCGACGAAATGGCGCAGATGATCGATATGGCCAAGGAGTTTGGCTACAAGATCTCAACCTTCCACCACGCCGTCGAATCGTACAAAATCGCCGACATCCTCGCGCGTGAGGGAATTTGCTCGGCGATGTGGGCCGACTGGTACGGCTTCAAGATGGAAAGCTATGACGCGGTGAAGGAAAATATCCCGCTGGTTCACAATGCCGGCGCCTGCGCGATCGTCCATAGCGACGACCCTAACGGTATCCAGCGGCTCAATCAGGAAGCCGCGAAGGCGCTTGCCGACGGCCGCCGCGCGGGCATCAACGTATCCGACGAAGTGGCGTGGGAATGGCTCAGCCGAAACCCCGCCAAGGCGCTTGGAATTCTCGACAAGACCGGAACGCTGACGGCTGGAAAGATGGCCGATGTGGTGATGTGGAACGGCAATCCGTACAGCGATTATACGCGCCCCGAACGGGTGTGGATCGACGGTGCCGCGATGTACGATGCCAATCATCCGGGCAAGCGGCCGGTGAGCGATTTCGAACTCGGCCAACCGGGCGAAGGGGATGTGAAGTGACGGCCCCGACAGGCCGTCATCCCGGACTTGATCCGGGATCCAGCAACTCGAGGGTCTCAATGATCGGCAAGCGCTTGCGTTCATGGATCCCAGCCTTCGCTGGGATGACGGCGATGCTGGCATTCCCCGCCGCAGCCCAGACCTTTGCCATCTCCGGCGGCACGGTCGCGCTTGGCGATGGCTCGGCGCCGATCCGCGACGGCATGGTTATTGTCCGCGACGGCCGCATCGTCGCCGCCGGCGATATCCGGATGAAGTTACCGGCCGGAACATTGGTCATCGACGCCACCGGCAAATGGGTCACGCCGGGCATTGTCGCGGGCTTTTCGCGGCTCGGCCTGGCGGAGGTTGATCTGTCGGCCGAGGGCAGCGACGACACCAGCGCCAACGGTCCGTTCAGCGCGGCGATCGACGTTGTTCCATCGGTCAATCCGCTGACCACCGCGATCGCCGTCAACCGCGCCGACGGGGTTACGCGCGCGCTGGTCGCGCCAGCGGCGGCGCGCAGCATCTTCGCCGGCCAGGGCGCGGTCATCGACACCGGCGCTGACATGGATCCGATCACCGCGGCGCGGAAATTCCAGTTCGTCGAGCTGGGCGAGACCGGCGCCGACAAGGCCGGCGGATCGCGCTCCTCGGCCCATGCCTTGTTCCGCAACGCATTGCGTGAAGCCGCCGAGCTGAGCCGCTACGCGCCGTCGATATCGTCGTCGCGCACCGGCCCGCCAGTCGAACGGCCCGGCAACCCCAATGAATCGCGTCTGATGGGCCGCAATGCGCAGCGCAGCGACGACGTCCTGCTGACCCGGTTCGATGCCGCGGCGCTGGTCCCGGTGCTCCAGGGGCGGCAATATCTCCTCGTCCACGTCGAGCGCGCCAGCGACATCCTCGCGGTGCTCGACCTCAAGCGCGATTTTCCGGCGCTGAGGCTGGTGCTCGTCGGCGCCACCGAGGGCTGGACCGTGGCCGATCGAATCGCCCGCGCCGGAGTTCCGGTGATCGCCTCGGCGGTCAACGATCTGCCGGCCTCGTTCGAACAATTGGCCGCGACCCAGTCGAATGTCGGGCGGATGGTCAATGCCGGGGTCAAGGTCGCGATCGGGATGATCGACGATACCGACACCCGCAACCAGTTCGTCGAACGCCAATATGCGGGCAACCTCGTCGGCCTGTCGCGATTGCCCGGGAACACCGGGGTAAGCTGGGGCGAGGCGCTGGCGATGATCACCTCGCGCCCGGCCGAAGCGATTGGCATGGGCGGCGAAATCGGCAGCCTCGCCAAGGGCCGCCGCGCCGACATCGTCATCTGGTCGGACGACCCGCTGGAGGCATCGAGCGCGGCCGAGCAGGTGTTCATCGACGGCATCCGCCAGCCGCTCGACAATCACCAGACCAAATTGCGCGATCGTTACCGCTATTTGCCCCGCCGCGACGTGCCGGAGGCGTACCGGCATTGACGCGCGCGGGGTGCGCTCGCGATAAGCTCCAATCATGACACGGAAATTCTTCGGCACTGACGGGATTCGCGGGACCACCAATAGCGAGCCGCTGACTGCCGCCACCGCGCTTCGCGTTGGAATGGCGGCGGGGACGCATTTCCTGCGCGGCGATCACCGCCACCGGGTGGTCATCGGCAAGGATACGCGCCTCAGCGGCTACATGATGGAATCGGCGATGGTCGCGGGTTTTACCAGTGTCGGCATGGACGTCGTCATGGTTGGGCCGATGCCGACCCCGGCGGTGGCGATGCTGACCAAATCGATGCGCGCGGACCTGGGCGTGATGATTTCTGCCAGTCACAACCAGTTTTTCGACAATGGCATCAAATTGTTCGGACCCGACGGGTTCAAATTGAGCGACGAAGACGAGCAGTCGATCGAGGCCTTGCTGACCGCAACGCCGAAGCTCGCTCGGCCGGAATTGATTGGCCGCGCCCGGCGCATCGACGATGCTCGCGGCCGCTACGTCCATTATGCCAAATCGACATTCCCCGATCACCTTCGGCTCGATGGGCTGAAAATCGCGGTCGATTGCGCCAATGGCGCCGCCTATCACGTCGCTCCCGACGCCTTGTGGGAATTGGGCGCCGAAGTGGTCGCGCTCGGGGTCGAACCCAATGGCATCAACATCAACGCCCAATGCGGATCGACTTATCCCGAAGCGCTTCAGCAAGCGGTGGTCGTGGGCGGCGCCGACATCGGGCTTGCGCTCGACGGCGATGCCGACCGGCTGATCGTGTGCGACGAGCACGGTCAGCTGGTCGATGGCGATCAGCTGATGGCGCTGATCGCGCTTGGCCTTCACCGGCGCGGGGAATTGAAGGGCGGAGCAGTGATCGCGACCGTCATGTCCAACCTCGGTCTCGAACGCAAATTGGCGGACAGCGGCATAGCGCTGAAGCGGACCAAGGTCGGCGACCGCCATGTGCTCGCGGAAATGCGCGACAGCGGCTGCAATGTCGGCGGCGAACAATCGGGGCACATCATCCTGAGCGACCATTCGACCACCGGCGACGGGCTGGTGGCGGGCCTCCAGGTGCTTGCCGCACTGGTCGAGGATCAGCGTCCGGCGAGCGCATTGCTGCGCCAGTTCGAACCGGTCCCGCAATTGCTCAAGAACGTCCGTTTCAACGGCGGCTCACCGCTCCGCGATGACAGCGTCAAGGCGCGGATCGCCGCCGCCGAGGCCGAACTTGAAGGCCGCGGCCGGCTGGTGATCCGCAAATCGGGCACCGAGCCGCTGATCCGGGTCATGGCCGAAGGCGACGACGCAGCTCAGGTCGAGCGGCTGGTCGACGATATCTGCGCGGCGGTGCAGTCGGCGGCGTGAACACTTTGTTCGCATTTGTCTGTCAAACGACGATGCTATGCACATGGAGAATTTCGCCCCCCAGGGCCGGTCGAAGGCGGGTCAGGTGACGCCGACGGCTCGGATCCTGATTATCGCCGGCTCCGACAGCGGGGGCGGCGCGGGCGTGCAGGCGGACATTAAGACCATCACCATGCTTGGCGGCCATGCCATGACAGCGGTTACCGCGATCACTGCGCAGAACACGCTTGGAGTTACCGCGGTCCACCCGGTGCCGGCTGAAATCATCCTCGCCCAGATCGACGCGGTGGTCGCGGATATTGGAGTCGACGCGGTCAAGATCGGGATGATCGGAAGCGCCTTTGCCGCCGAGCAAGTCGCGGCCCGGCTCGAGCAGTTGCGCGCCGAGCAGCCGGGTTTGCCGATCGTGTTCGATCCCGTGATGGTCGCGACCAGTGGTGCCTCGCTCGCCGACGACGCGACCGTCGCCGCCTTCGGCCGGCTGATGAGCGTCGCAACCATCGCAACGCCCAATCTGCCCGAACTCCAGCGCCTGACCTCGGAGGAAGATCCGGTGTCCGCGGCGCTTCATCTGGTTGGGCAATATGGTTGCGCGGTGTTGATCAAGGGTGGGCATGACGAGGGCGACGCGCTCGCCGACGCGCTCATCGAAACCGACAATATGACCAGTTGGCAGGGGCAGCGCATCGTCACCGACGATACCCATGGCACCGGCTGTACATTGGCCAGCGCGATCGCCTTGTTTCTCGCCCAGGGCAATGGCCCGGCGCAGGCCGTCGCCCGGGCCCGCGAATTCGTCCGCATCGCGCTCCACGACCGGCCCGGTCTGGGGCAGGGGGCGGGGCCGATCGGCCAGGCCAACGTCCGGCTCGACGTCGGCGCCGGCCCGCGCCTCAATCAGGTCACCATCACCGGCAGCGATTATGCCCGCTCGGTCGATTTTTACCGCCGGCTTGGCCTCAAGCAGATCGTCGACAGCCCCGACAATGGCTATGCCCGGTTCGAATCCGCTGGCGGAGCGACGTTCTCCGTCCAGATCGATCCCGAGGAGAAAATCCAGGCGACGACCGCGATCTATTTCGAATGCGACGACCTCGACGAGCGGGTGGAGCGGCTGGCGCGGAGCGGAATCGCGTTCGAACATGGACCGCGCAACCAGCCGTGGATGTGGTGCGAGGCGCGCCTTCGCGACCCCGATGGCAATATCATTTTCTTCTACCACGCCGGCGAAGCGCGCCGCTTCCCCCCGTGGCGAGTGGAAAAAAACTAAGCTCGTCATTGCGAGGCTCCGAAGGAGCCGTGGCAATCCAGTGACTTGACTGCCGCGCTGCGCTCGCAATGACGAATTTGTGGATAAGCAGGCGCGCACCCACTCAGGCATTAGAATCTGGGTTCCCGCTTGCGCGGGAATGACGAATAAGGGGGCATGCCACGGCACTGCTCCTTCAAGCTCGAGATCGGCTTTCCCGAGCCCTTGGCCGGGGTCGACGAAGCGGGTTGCGCACCGCTTGCCGGGCCGGTCGTCGCGGCGGCGGTGATCCTCAACCGCTCGAGCTTTCCGCGCGGTATCGACGACAGCAAGACCCTGCCGCTGGCCAAGCGCGAGGCACTTTACGGCCGGATCGTGCAATGCGCCGCCTGGGGCGTCGGCTCGGCTAGCGTCGAGGAAATCGACACCATCAACATTTATTGGGCGCGGATGCTGGCGATGAGCCGGGCGGTCGAGGCGCTTGGGCTCGAACCCGCCTGGGTGCTGGTCGATGGCAATGCCTGTCCGCGCTGGCAGCGGCCGTCGAAGGCGATCGTCGGCGGCGATTCCAAATGCCGCTCGATCGCCGCGGCCTCGATCGTCGCCAAGGTTACCCGCGACCGGCTGATGGCCGATCTGGCGGGCGAATTCCCAGGCTATGGCTGGGAGACCAACCGCGGCTATCCGACCGCTCATCATCGCCGCGCTTTGGGCGAGCTCGGGCTCACCCCGCACCATCGCCGGAGCTTCGGGCCGGTGCGCGCGATCGTCGTGCGATTGGCCCAAAGCGAACTCGCTTTGAGCGAAAATGAGCGAGGCGAGTCCTCGGCGCCACACCACCACGGATTGAGTCCGCTCACCGCGATCTGACTCAACATCTTGTGGTTGGGCCGATTCGGACTCCTATTGTTCCGAGCGCTTCGAAAGCGCCGTTAACCCTTTGAATGTTGACCGCGAGTCCGCACTGACTCACCCTCTCGTGCCCGGTTCAACGGGGCCAAGTTCAGGGGGGGCTGAGCCAGAATGAATGTCGTTGCCCGAATAGCGGAGACCAGGGCGCCTGTGCGCCCGCGCCGCCGAAGCGCGGCGAGCCCGCTCGCGCTGGACACGATCATCCTTGGCGATTGCATCGCCGAAATGGCGCGCCTGCCCGACAAATGCGTCGACATGATCTTCGCCGACCCGCCCTATAATCTGCAATTGGGCGGCGATTTGTTCCGGCCCGAAGGCGGCAAGGTCGATGCCTGCGACGATGATTGGGACAAGTTCGACAGCCTCGCGGTGTATGACGACTTCACCCGCGACTGGCTGACCGAGGCGCGGCGAATCCTTAAGGACGACGGCACCATCTGGGTCATCGGCAGCTATCACAACATCTACCGCGTCGGCTCGCTGCTTCAGGACGAGGGCTTCTGGATCCTCAACGACATCATCTGGCGCAAGACCAATCCGATGCCCAACTTCCGCGGAACGCGCTTCACCAACGCCCATGAAACCTTGCTGTGGTGCGCCAAGGACGAGAAAGCGCGCTACACCTTTAATTACCGTGCAATGAAGGGGTTGAACGACGATCTTCAGATGCGCTCTGATTGGATGCTGCCGATCTGCAGCGGCGGCGAACGGGTCAAGGGTGATGACGGGCACAAGGCCCATCCGACGCAAAAACCGGAGTCGCTGCTGTACCGAATCCTGCTCGCCTGTACCAAGCCGGGCGACATCGTGCTCGACCCGTTTTTCGGGACCGGGACGACCGGCGCTGTGGCGCGGCGGCTGGGCCGGCGGTGGATCGGGATCGAGCGCGAGCGCGATTATGTAAAGGTCGCGCGGCGGCGCATCGATTCCACCTTGCCGCTGGACGAAAGCGCGATGCAGACCGTCGCCGACATGCGCAGCCAGCCGCGGGTCGCCTTCGGCTTGCTGGTCGAAAGCGGTGCATTGTCGCCCGGCACGACCCTCACCGATTCAAAGCGCCGCTGGAAAGCACAGGTCCGGGCCGACGGGTCGCTCGCCTGCGACGGCCATATGGGGTCGATCCACAAGGTCGGCGCAGAATTGCAGGGCGCGCCGTCGTGCAATGGCTGGACCTTCTGGCATGTCGAACAAGGCGGCAAGTTGGTCGAGATCGACTCGCTTCGGCAATCGCACCTCGCCGCGCTATAGCGCGAAGCGATGCGCAAACTCCTCCGCCCGACCGCATTCGTCGACGCGCCGTTCGGTCATGACGGCCAGGTCGCTCGCCTCGCCGGCGGAATGAGCTGGTTCAGCGCGGTCGAAATCCTGACCGTGGACGGCCATGTCCGGACCAGCGCTCAGTTGGTTGCGGTCGCGGATATCGAGGACCAGCTCGACGACGACATGGCGCGGCAATGGGCGGCACTGACCGGGCCTCGCGCTCCGCTTCAGCTTGGCCAGCGCACCATCCGGCTCGAACAGCCGCAGGTCATGGCCATCCTCAATGTCACTCCGGACAGCTTCTCCGACGGCGGGCGATTCACCTCTGCCGCCGCTGCTGCCGACGCTGGCGCGGGAATGTCGGCTCAAGGCGCAGCGATCGTCGATGTCGGCGGAGAATCAACCCGCCCCGGCGCCGCAACGGTGTGGGAAGGCGACGAGATCGAGCGCATCCTCCCGGTCATCCAGCTATTGGCCGCCGGCGGTACCGCGGTCTCGGTCGATACGCGTAAGGCCGATGTCATGACCGCGGCGCTCGGGGCCGGGGCGCAATTGATCAACGACGTGTCGGCTTTGACCTATGACGAACGGTCGCTTGCGGTGGCCGCGGCGGCTGGCGTTCCGGTAGTCCTCATGCATCACCAGGGCGAGCCGCAGGCGATGCAGGACGATCCGCGCTATGACGATGTGCTGGTCGAAATTTACCAGTGGCTGGAGGAGCGCATCGCGGCGGCGACCACGGCGGGGATCGAGCGCAACAATTTGCTCGTCGATCCCGGCTTTGGTTTCGGCAAATCGGTCGCCCATAATCTCGAGCTGATGAACGGCCTCGCGCTGTTTCATTCGCTTGGCTGCCCGATCGTCCTCGGCGCCAGCCGCAAGCGCACCATTGGCGCACTGTCCAACGAAGCCCCGCCCGACCAGCGGCTGGGCGGAAGCATCGCCTTTGCGCTCAAGGCGGCGGAGCAGGGCGTCCAGATCCTGCGCGTCCACGATGTCCCATCGACGGTGCAGGCTCTGCGCATCTGGCGCAGACTTCGCGACCAAGCGCTAACGCCGCGGCTGTAGCGGAATTTCCGACATTCCGGCCAATTGGTATAACGCCCGTTCATCTTCGCAAGCGCTTTGCCATCACGCTGCCTGTTGCAACGAGGGTGCATGAACAACGTCTCCTTGCTCGAGCGAACACAGCGGTTTGCGCCTCCGGTTGAGCGGCCCCGCGCAAAGGATTTCGTTCGCGACCTCGGTTACCAGATCGGCGGATTGCCAGTCGCGGTACGTGGCGCCTTCACCCGCGAGACGTCGCCCGAGGCGGTCATCCGGAGGGCCTATGCCAAGCGCTACTGGCGTCCGCGCAACGCAGCCGAACTCGTCCGCCTTGGACTTGCACTGGTCACCTGGCCAATCGTCGTGGTCGCGCTTGAAATCATGTTTCTGGTCAAAAACGGCGCCGCTGCCGCCCGCCAGTCGGGCCGGCCGCTGGTCCGCCAGACGATCGACCAGCTAAAATTCTATCTCTGCACCGGCGTGCTTCCGCCGTGGTATTACATTTTCGAGCTTCATCGCGGACCTGAATACAATCAGGCGCGCGATTTCATCTATCGCTGGGAAGCAAGGGCGGGGTGTTGCGAATGCTCAAGGAAGGCTCGCGAACGCCGATCTCCGAGCTCAGCAACAAGGCCGTTTTCGCGCAATATTGCTCGGCGTCCGCCATTCGCAGTCCACAACTGCTCGCGGTGATCGATGGTGGGCGCACCGATCGATTGGTCGATCCGCTGGGGTTCGAGCGCGACCTGTTCGTCAAACCGGTGTTCGGACGCGGCGGGAAAGGGGCCCAACGCTGGGATTTCAGCGGCGGCCGGTACCGGTCTCTGTCGGGTTTGGATCTTAACGCGAACCAGTTGTTCGAACGCCTCGAAAGCCAATCGCACAAGGCCGCATTGCTGATCCAGCCGCGCCTATTCAACCATCCGGCGCTCAATCCCCTGAACAATGGCGCGCTGTCAACGATCCGAATGTTGACCTGCATCGACGAACGCGGCGAACCGGAGTTGGTCGGCGCCGCAATGCGCATGGCGATTGGCAGCAACCGGACGGTCGATAACCTCCACTCGGGCGGAATCGCGACCGCGGTGGACCTTGATTCAGGACGACTTGGTCAGGCCAGCAATCTTGGCGCGGCCAACAGCATCGGCTGGATCGACCACCACCCCGACAGTGGCGCACTGATCGCTGGCTTCCCGGTGCCGATGTGGAATGAAACCTGCGCCTTCGCGGTCGCGACGCACCGCAAATTCGCGGACCGGGTTCTGGTTGGCTGGGACGTCGCTGTCACGCCCGACGGGCCGGTGCTAGTGGAGGGCAATGGAGCGCCCGATCTCGACATCATGCAACGGTTCGCGCGCAAGGGCTTGATGGCGGCGCGCTGTGGGATATTGCTGGCCTTCCATTTGTCGCAGCTCGACCTCGAATCCCTGCCGTTTTTCTAGGAGGTCGGGCGTTTATCTGAGCGCGACGATAATCGGTCCCAAATCGGTGAAATCGTCCATTCGGCCGTTGGCGGGGTCCCATAGGGAACTGACCGAACCGTCGAAATAAAGTGCGTCGCGGACATGGAGTTGGTCGCGGAAAAACCGTGCCATCTTGCCGAGCGAAACCGGGTCCTCGGTGATCACGAACAGCGGCTTGCCGCGGGGATCGATCCCGACCGCGTTGCGCATATTGTGACTTTCGCCGTCGGCGTCGAATTTCGGGTGAATCTGGCCGCCAAGGATCAGCATCGGACCGGATTGCGTCGCCAGAATTATGTCGGAGGATGTGCGGAAGCGGCTGCTTTCGACGATTTGCGCCCGTCCGTCCTGGCGCACCATAAACACGCCATTCGGCTTTAAATGGAAATTGCCGCCGCCGTCGCGCAGGTTGATGGCGTGGACCGGCTTGCGATCGACAATCGCCAGCCCGATCGGCCGTCCGTCGAGCCCGAACATCCCTGCATTCATGGCGAAGGCGACGGCGGAATCGCCCAGGCCGAGATCTTTGAAACGGCGCCTGGGGGACTGTTTGCGGTCCGCTGCGAACAGCTTCAGCGTGGCCCCCGCGGGCGGCGAACAGACGATAAATCCCGCATTTTCGAAGCGCTGGTGAGCGCATTGCGAAACCGGCGCCTGGGGGCTGTCGCCGCGCGCGCAGGCGGCGAGCAGGAACGCCAGCATCAGGCAGGAGCGGAACACGGACCTCACACTCACTGGCTAGCGCCAGCGAGGCCCGGCTGTCGATGCTTAGTCGGCGCCGTGTCGGGCGAGGAAATCCATCACCTCATTGCGTTCGTCCGACGGAATATCGGATTTGGTCGGTTGTGGGCCCGGCGAGACCGTCGCCAGATTGGCCGGCGACCAGTCGATTCGTCCGTCGAGGTAGAGCTCTTCGAGCCGTTCCTTGAGTTGGGAGCAGTCCCAGCTGTCGTCGAAGCCGAAGCGACGGCTGCTGAAATCGTCCGCGGCGAAGCGCTGGCCGAGCGTGTCGACCATCTGCGCGGCGCGCTGGAATTGCGGATCTTCGGGCGTTTCTTCATCGCCCCAAGGGAAGAAATCGTCGGTCGCACCGGTCAGCCTGAAAATCCCGGTTGCGACGCCGATGTCGATATCCGGCTGGGCGACGAGGAACTGGAGCACGCGCAAATCATGCTCCCAGTTCCAGTTCTGGGCGACGAAGTTGCGGGCCTCGGGCGACTTGGTCGACAACCAGCCGACGGCTTCTTCCCAGTCCATCGGTGGTTCCGCAGGACTGTCGGGATCATCGCCTTCGCCGTCCATCTGATCGCGAAGCTCCTCCTCTTCATGCGCCAGGCGTTGAGCGCGAGTCTGAGCCGCGGCTTCGGCGGCCGCTGCCTCGGCGGCGTCCTGAAGCGCGCGTTCCTCGGCGGCGCGGGCGAGTTCCTCGTCGCGGAATTGCGCCGCGGAAAAGGATCTGCGGCGGACGTTTTCCACCGCGTCAGAAGCGATTTCTACCTCGGGGGCGGGACGAAAGCGGGCCAGGAAATTCATCACTTACTCCATGTTCAATCGGGGTCAGGCCGCGGTGTCGATGCCAAGATCGCCGAGCTTGCGGTAAAGGGTCGAGCGGCCGATCCCGAGCCGCCGCGCGACTTCGGTCATGCGGCCGCGATAATGGCCGAGGGCGAGGCGGATGATGTCGGACTCAATGTCGTC
>JACDEB010000008.1:32709-45073 GCA_013816595.1 Sphingomonas sp.
GAGGAATAAAGCGTCACGTCGGACACGCCGGCAATCGCCTGGGCCTGGCCGGAGGCGCTGATGTTGGGCGCGAAATCGGTGCGTCGGCTGGTAAAGCGCGACTGGACCGCGATGTGCGGGAAATCTTCCGCTCCGAGCGATCCGCCACTGCTTTGGAGCGCGGCGCGGAACAGGACGCCCGCAAGCTGGCGGACATTGCCCGGCCAGCCGTAGCGCAGCAGGACCGCAAGCGCGTCGTCGTTCATGCTGAGATTGCCGATCACGCCCTGGACCGACATCCGGCCAAGCAAATGGCGGGCGAGGGCGGGGATGACGCCGCTTCGGTCGCGCAAAGATGGCAGCGAGACCAGGGTCGAACCCAATTTCTCGGCCAGGCCGGGATGAAAATCGTCGGGCAGCGCGCGGCTTGAGGTGGCGACGACCCGGACATCGACCGAATGGCTGCCGTTGAGTCCGACCGGTCGGACTTCGCCGGTGGACAGCGCTCGGTCGAGCAATGCCTGGGTTTCATGTGGCAGGTCGCCGACTTCGTCGAGCAGCAGGGTCCCACCATCGGCCTGGACGATCTTTCCGGTTTTGGCGGCGAAGGCCCCGGGAAAAGCGCCTTTTTCGTGACCGAACAATTCGCTGTCGACGATATTGGCTGGAATCGCCTTGCAATCGAGGTCGATCAGCGGCCCCTTGGAGCGAAGGCTGGCAGCGTGAATTCCGCGCGCCACGGTTTCCTTGCCGGTCCCGGGCTCGCCGACAATCAGGATCGGCAAGCGGTTGCGCGCGGCCTTTGCGGCGACCGCAAGCGCGGCGCGAAATTCGGGGGTCGATCCGACCAATTGTTCCAGTTCGAGACTTGGCGCCAGTTTTTCCGAAATGGGTGCGAGCTCGCCCGCCCCGCGGCGACGGTCGGCATTGGCGGCAAGGGTGTCGAGCAGGCGCTCGGCGGCGACCGGCCGGACGAGAAAGTCGGAAACGCCACTGCGCATCGCCTCGACCGCGACAGAAACGGTATCGACATGCGACAGGACGATGATCGGCAAATCCGACCGTAGCTTGCGCAATGCGGCGACCAGGTGCGGCCCGTCCTTCTCATCCCACGCACCGAGCAGGACCGACTGGACGTCGCGGCCATGCGGGCCTTGAAGCAGACCGACGGCGGTTTCCTCGTCGGCGGCTCCGATCGCGCTCCAACCGGCACGCGCGGCGACCGCCGAAATGAGTCGTCGCTCATCGGCATTGGCATCCACCAGCAGCACTGATCGGGTTGGTTCCTGTCGCATATCGCCCTTCGCGTGCCAGATTAGGACGAATGTCTAAAAGCGGCGTTAATCGCTGGTTCGTGCAACGAGGGCTTGGGCAGCGCGCTATCGCTTGTTATGGACAGCCTTCTTCCGACGCCATGACAGGGGCAGACTATGGCCGAACAAACCTCGATTCCAAACAGTCCGACGCATCATGAGATGACCGACCATGTGCGCGATTACGGTCGCTTCACGACGATGTTCAAATGGGGCGCGAGCATTAGCGCGATCATCGGCTTGGCCGTCCTCTTGATCATCGGCTGATCGCTAGGATGAAAATTGCCGTTCTCAAGGAAGCCGCGGACGAGCCGCGCTGCGCCGCGATTCCCGAAACGGTGAAGAAATTCATCGCCCTTGGCGCGAATGTCGCGGTCGAACGCGGCGCCGGTTCAAGCGCCTCCATCGCCGACCAGGATTTCGCCGACGCTGGCGCTACGCTCGCCGCCCGCAAGGATGCGGTCAAGGGGGCTGACATCATCCTTGCCATCAACGCGCCAGATCCGGCGTCGCTGGCCGGCGCGAAGTCGGGCGCGATCCTCGTCGGTGGGCTCAATCCGCTGCACGAACAGACGGCGATCAAGGCCTATGCCAAGGCCGGGATCGAGGCGCTGGCGATGGAATGGATGCCGCGCCTCACCCGCGCCCAGTCGATGGATATACTGTCGTCGCAATCCAATCTTTCCGGCTACAAGGCGGTGGTCGATGCCGCCGCTGTTTACGGCCGTGCCTTCCCGATGATGATGACCGCCGCGGGCACCATCAGTCCGGCGAAATTATTCGTCATGGGGGTCGGGGTCGCCGGGCTTCAGGCGATCGCCACGGGACGCAGATTGGGCGCGCAAGTCAGCGCCACCGACGTTCGCTCGGCTACGAAAGAACAGATAATGTCGCTTGGCGCCAAGCCGATCTTCGTCGAGCAGGTCGCCGGAATCGAAGGCGAGGGCGCTGGCGGCTATGCCACGGAAATGAGCAAGGAATATCAGGCGGCGCAGGCCGAGCTGGTGTCGGGCCATATCGCCAAGCAGGACATCGTCATCACCACCGCGCTGATCCCCGGCCGCTCGGCGCCGCGGCTGATCAGCGACCAGCAGCTGGCGACCATGCGCCCCGGCAGCGTGATCGTCGATCTCGCCGCTGAGGCTGGCGGCAATGTCGAAGGAACGATCAGCGGCAAGACGGTCGTCAAGCATGGCGTCAGCATCATCGGCGCGATGCAGCTGTCGCGTACGCTCGCCGCCGACTCCTCGGCCCTGTTCGCGCGCAATCTGTACAATTTCCTGGCCGCCTTCTGGGACCAGGACAAGGGCGGGCTGGTGCTTCCCGACGATGACGAGATTGTCGCTGCGATCCGGCTGACGAAAGACGGCAAGCTGGTCAGCGACCGCCTCGCCGCCGCCTGAGGCGGTGTCCCGGACCAGCGACATCATTATCGTCGGGGGCGGGGTCGCCGGGCTGTCGGCGGCGGCGGCGCTTGCACCGCACGCGCGGGTAATTTTGCTCGAAGCGGAGGAGCAGACCGGCTTCCATAGCTCTGGCCGAAGCGCGACCATGTTTCATTATGCGCTTGGCAACCGTGCGGTGCGTGCGCTGACCAAGGCGAGCAGGGATACATTCGACAATCCGCCGGCAGCGTTCGAGGCGGCGCCAGCGCACTCCGTTCCGATCCTGGTTCACGCCCGCGGCGACGAGCTTGAGGCCCTCGACCGGACAGAGGCGGATATGGCGCCGTTCACGAGCTTGGAGCGGCTCGACGAACAAGCGATGGCGCAGATGTGCCCGATCCTGAAGTTGGGTGACGGCGGCGCGGTGCGCGGCCTTGCCGATCTGACCGCGCTGAGGATCGACCAGCATGCGCTGATGCAGGGCTATGTCCGTCAGTTACGCGCTTCGGGCGGGCTGATCGTGACCGGGCAGCGCGCCGCGGCCATTGCGCAGGAGCGGGGGACCTGGACCGTCACCACCGCCGCAAAAGATACCTACAGCGCACCGCTCCTGGTCAATGCTGCCGGCGCCTGGGCGGACGAGGTGGCACAACTCGCGGGCGTGGCTCCAGTCGGGATCAGACCGCTGCGGCGGACGATCATCACCTTCGACGCTCCCGCCGGCGTCGATCCGGCGCGCTTGCCGTTCGTGAAGACCGTGGGCGATGAGCTCTATTTCTCGGGCGAAAGCGGGCGGCTGTTCGCCTCGCCCATGGACGAAGGCGAAAGCGCGCCCTGCGACAGCCAGCCGGACGAAGTCGATATCGCGACCGCCGCGTGGCGCATGGAACAGCGAACGAGCGTTGCGGTGCGCGACATCCGCGCCAAATGGTCGGGCTTGAGGAGTTTCGCCCCGGACGGCGTCCCGGTGCTCGGCTTCGCACCCGATGGCGACGGCTTCATGTGGTGCGCGGGGCAGGGCGGGTCGGGGCTCCAGACATCGCCGGCCGCGGCGGCGGTCGTGGCGGCGCTAATCACCGGCGGCGAATGGCCGATCGCCGATCTCGTCCCTGAGGAGCTAGGCCCCGGGCGCTTCCTCCGGCAAGCGGTATAGATCGACCCAGCGGGTTCCGACGAGGTCGAACAATCGCTGCGGCGACACCTCGACTGACGACTTCAGCGTCCCGCCAGCCGGATAGACCAGGTCGAAGCCGTCAAGCGAGCGATCGAGATAGACTGGAAGCGGCGTTGCCAGCGCGAACGGGCAGACTCCGCCAACTGGATGACCGGTCAGTTCAAGCGTCTCCTCCGGCCCGAGCATGCGCGGCCGGGCACCGAGCTCGTGCTTGCATTTTTGATTGTCGAGCCGGGCATCGCCGCAGGTCACAAGCAGAAAAACGAGATCGCCGACGCGGATGGCGAGGCTCTTGGCGATCCGGCCCGGCTCAACCCCGAGCGCGGCCGCGGCTTCGGCCACCGTGGCGGTGCTTTGCTCGACCTCGATCAGCCTCAAATCGGGCGCATTGGCGGCCAGCCAAGCCTGTACGCGCGGCGATCCCATTGACGAGCACGATGTCGCCGCTCGCGGGATGTTTGTGGAAGCCGTTGCGGGCGACGCGCAGCCAGTCCTCGGCAATCTCACCGAATGCGATGAGGCCGAAGATGAGGCCCGCAACCGCCGTCCACAGAAGCAATTTCCACGGCGACGGTTCGGCGGCAGATACGGCGCGCTTGTGCACGAGTGCGCGGTTCCTTCCCAAACGTCTCCACCGCATTGGCAGGAAAGGTTATCAAACCGGAAACTTTGATCCGATGAGCGGAACGATAATCGCCCTCTCGACAGGGCGCGGCTTCGGCGGCACAACGGCGCCGCTGGTGCAGGGCCAATGCGCGGAGAACCCATGGACTTCATCTCGATATTGTCGATTTTCGTGCTCGCCTGCTTCGTCGGCTATTTCGTCGTCTGGTCGGTGACCCCGGCGCTGCACACGCCGCTGATGAGCGTCACCAACGCCATTTCATCGGTGATCGTGGTCGGTGCGCTGATCGCCGCCGCAGCCGCCGGAAGCCCGAGTTCGAAATGGCTCGGCCTGACCGCGGTCGCGCTGGCCAGCGTCAACATCTTCGGCGGCTTTGCGGTGACCGCACGGATGCTCGCGATGTACAAGAAAAAGGACCGCTAGTTGACCCTTTCGTCATTGCGAGCGCAGCGAAGCAATCCACCTTTGCGCCTCTTGGATTGCCGCGTCGCTACGCTCCTCGCAATGACGGAGCTGGGTGATGCATGAAGCCGCCGCGACCCCGGCCTGGGTGCTGATCGCCTACCTCATCGCCGGCATTTGCTTCATTCTCGCGCTGCGCGGACTGTCGAGCCCGGCGTCGAGCCAACGCGGCAACCGCCTCGGCATGATCGGCATGGCGATTGCGGTGGCGACGACCTTGTTCGTTCACCAGGTCGCGTCGCTCGTCGAAATTATCGCCGCGATGGCGATTGGCGGCGGTGTCGGCCTGATCACCGCCCGCCGGATCCAGATGACCGCGATGCCGCAGCTTGTCGCCGCGTTCCACAGTCTGGTCGGAATGGCCGCGGTGCTGGTCGGGGCGGCCGCGTTCCTCAATCCGGAGGCATTCGGCATTGTCGATGCCGCAGGCGCGATCCTGCCTGTCAGCCGGGTCGAAATGGGGCTTGGCGTGGCGATCGGCGCGATCACTTTCTCGGGCTCGGTCATCGCCTTCCTCAAATTGAACGGAAATATGAGCGGCAAGCCGATCCTGCTGCCGCTGCGCCATGTCATCAATCTAGCGACGCTGGCCGGGATCATCGGGCTGATCGCTTACTTCACCGTCGATCAGTCGCCCTGGGTGTTCTTTACCGTGATGGGCCTCAGTTTCCTGATCGGTTTCCTGCTCATCATCCCGATCGGCGGGGCCGACATGCCGGTCGTGGTCAGCATGCTCAACAGCTACTCGGGCTGGGCGGCGGCAGCGATGGGCTTCACGCTCCACAACAGCGCGATGATCATCACCGGAGCGCTGGTCGGAAGCTCGGGCGCGATCCTCAGCTACATCATGTGCCGGGCGATGAATCGCAGCTTCATCAGCGTCATCGCCGGCGGCTTTGGTGGCGATTCCGTCGTCGCTGGCGGCGGCGCGGCCATCGACCGCCCGTACAAGCGCGGATCGGCCGAGGACGCGGCGTTCCTGATGAAACAGGCCGACAAGGTGATCATCGTCCCCGGCTACGGAATGGCGGTCAGCCAGGCCCAGCACGCGCTGCGCGAAATGGCCGATCAGCTCAAGAAGCAGGGGGTCGAGGTCAAATATGCCATCCACCCCGTTGCTGGGCGAATGCCGGGGCACATGAACGTCCTGCTGGCCGAGGCCAATGTCCCTTATGACGAAGTGTTCGAGCTGGAAGACATCAACAGCGAATTCGCCCAGGCCGATGTCGCCTTCGTGATCGGCGCGAATGACGTCACCAACCCCGCGGCCAAGACCGACAAGACGTCACCGATTTACGGCATGCCCGTGCTCGATGTCGAAAAAGCACGCACCACTTTGTTCGTCAAACGCTCGATGGGCGGGGCCGGCTATGCCGGGGTCGACAACGAATTATTCTATCGCGACAGCACCATGATGCTGCTCGCCGACGCCAAGAAGATGGTCGAAGAAATTGTAAAAAACCTGTGATGAGTGGGAGCCGCTCCTAGGCGCGGGGGAGGTGAAGGTCGGCGATCATGCAGCGGACGCTGCCGCCGCCGACGCGCTCGATGGTCGGAATGTCGACCACGATCAGCCGGCCGCCGAGCCGTTCCAGTGCGGCGCGCTGATCGGGAGCCAAAGCGTCGAGCGCGGTCGTCGACAGTGCGATCAGCGGTGATCCGTCGGCCGACCGAAGCTCGATAAGGTTGCAGGCGAAGCGCTCCATCTGGCCGAAGTCGACTGCGATCAGTTCGCGCCCGCTGGCCGCGATCGACTCCACCACCCGCAACCTGTCGCCGGGCGCGATCGCGTCGGGGCACAGGATCGCGAACCGCGACCCGATCATGAGCATGACGTTGGTGTGATAGATCTGCCGGCCGTCGCGGTCGGCTGCGTCGAACAGCAATACCTCCCAGCCGGTCGCCTCCATGAAGGCCGCGACCGCCGCGTCGCTCGTTCGCGGGCTGCGGCAGGCGAAGGCGCGGGCATTGGGCCGGTCGAAAATCAGGCTTCCGGTGCCCTCAAGATATGCGCCTTCCTGCTCGAGCGGACTGAGATCGATCGTCTCGCCCATCTGGAGGCCAGCTGCGGACAGCAACCCCATGAGTTCGGGCAGCCGCCGCTCCAGGCGCCGCGCGATATTTGTCATGGGATAGGTGATAATCGTTCCATCACCATGAAAACTCACCCAATTGTTCGGGAAAACTGCGTCCGGGCGGACGACGTCGTCGGTATCCTCCAGGACCCGGCAGCGGACGCCCGCCTCCTCAAGCGCAGCCCGCAATGCCTGGAACTCCGCCACTGCCGCCGCGCGCGCATCCCCGCCATCGCCGGCGCTGCTGAACGCGTTGGACAACGCCGCTTCAGCATGGAAGCCGAAACCGACCGGCCGCACCAGCAGCACCGTGTCGCTCGTTTGCCGATCGTCGCGCATTGCATCCCAATGCCGCCAGCCGCAACGACCTGGCAAGCCCTTTGAACGCTTCGCCGCAGCGCTGTTCAATCGCGGGTAATATAACCGTTACCGGCTTGCCGCTGGGATGGCAAAATTCATGTTGGCGCGGATTGATCGCTTTTCGCTGCAAGCTGAACGCCCGATTCTCGCCTCTGGAAAGTCGAGCGGCCAAACGGCGCTCGCAAGGCGGTGCGAGAGTGCCTAAGTCGGGGTGGTGAGCAAAGCCGACCGTCCCGATCAACCCAATTCGTCCGAGCGTTTCAACGAGGACAAGGCGACCTATACGGTTCGCGGCGCGGCCAAGGGGGAGGGCGCGCCCGACCTCGATGCCGGCGTCCGGGCGATCCGCAACGTCTTGAAAACCTTGCCGTCGCGGCCCGGCGTTTATCGGATGCAGGATGCCCGCGGCGATGTCCTCTACGTCGGCAAGGCGCGCGTCCTCAGAAATCGAGTGACCAGCTACACTCAGGTTGCCAAACTGCCCAAACGGCTGCTGCGGATGGTCAGCCAGACGCGCGGGATGACGATCGTCACGACCCAGACCGAGGCCGAGGCGCTGCTGCTCGAGGCGCAGCTGATCAAGCGATTCCGGCCGCCGTACAATCTGCTTCTGCGCGACGACAAAAGCTTTCCGTTCATCTTGCTGCGCGAGGATCACCCGTTTCCGCAAGTCCGCAAGCATCGCGGTGCGCGGCGCTCCAAGGGCCAATATTATGGCCCCTTCGCAAGCGCCGGTTCGGTCACCTCGACGCTTAATGCGTTACAGAAGCTGTTCCTTTTAAGAAGTTGTTCGGACAGCTTTTTCGCGCGCCGCACGCGGCCTTGCTTGCTCTATCAGATTCGCCGTTGCTCGGCGCCCTGCGTCGATCGCATCAGCAAGCCCGATTATGCCGAGCTGGTTGCCGACGCCAAGCTGTTTCTGGCGGGCAAATCGACAGGGGTTCAGGCGCGGCTGGGCAAGCAGATGGCCGAGGCGGCGGACAAGAAGGATTTCGAGTTGGCCGCGGTCTATCGCGACCGGCTGCGCGCTTTGACTTATGTCCAGGGCTCGCAGACCGTTCATTCGGAAGGGCTCGGCGATGGCGACATCTTCGCCTTGGCCTGCAAGGGCGGCCACATCTGCATCCAGGCGTTCTTCATTCGCGGCGGGCAGAATTGGGGCCACCGAAGCTTCTTTCCCGCCCATGTCGCCGACGTTCCCGAAGACGAGGTGCTGGGCGATTTCCTGATGCAATTTTACGAAGATGTGCCGCCACCGCGGCGGATTCTGGTCGACCGCGCCTTGCCCGAGGCCGAGCTGATCGCCGAAGCCCTTTCGGCGCGCTCGGAACGCAGGGTCGAAATCGACCGGCCGCAACGCGGCAGCCGGCGCAAGCTGATCGATCAGGCCAGCCGCAACGCCGAGGAAGCGCTCGACCGGCGCATGGCTGAGACCACGACGCAGGGAAAATTGCTGCGCGAGCTGGCCGAGATGTTCAAGCTCGACGGCCCCCCGAACCGGATCGAAATTTACGACAACAGCCACATCATGGGCACCAATGCGACCGGCGCGATGGTCGTGGCCGGCCCCGAAGGCTTCGCCAAGAACGGGTACCGCAAGTTCAACATCAAGAGCGCGATTACCCCGGGAGACGATTTCGGGATGATGCGCGAAGTGCTGACGCGGCGTTTCGCGCGGCTCGAAAAGGACGACCCCAATCGCGAACAGGGCGAATGGCCCGATCTGATCCTGATCGACGGCGGCAAGGGCCAATTGTCGGCCGTGCTCGACATCATGGAGGAGCAGGGGGTCAGCGACGTCCCGGTGGTCGGGGTCGCCAAGGGTCCGCATCACGGCCGCGACGGGCGCGAAGTGTTCCACCTCCCCGGCGGTCGCGAAATCACGCTTCCGCCCAATTCGGCCTTGCTATTCTATCTCCAGCGGTTGCGTGACGAGGCCCACCGCTTCGCCATTGGAACGCACCGCGCCAAGCGCGCCAAAAGTTTGACCACCTCGACCCTCGACGAGGTTCCGGGCATCGGCCCCAACCGTAAGCGCGCTTTGCTGATGCATTTCGGCACTGCGCGCGCGGTTAAGGGCGCGGCGCTCGCGGATCTCGAAAAGGCGCCTGGGATCAGCAGTGCGATGGCGCGTCAGCTGTACGATTATTTTCATCCGCGCGGCTGAGCGATGAGGTTCGAGGCGACCGCCATCTTTTGCGCGCTTCGGGCCCATGGCGAGCATGGCG
The DNA here is from genome assembly GCA_013816595.1 of Sphingomonas sp. Taxonomy (GTDB): domain Bacteria; phylum Pseudomonadota; class Alphaproteobacteria; order Sphingomonadales; family Sphingomonadaceae; genus Sphingomicrobium. Next base: position 42,311 of record JACDEB010000008.1, read on the forward strand.
CGGTGGTCCGGCTGCTGACCCGCGACCACGGGCTTCAGGCAGCCTATGTGCGCGGTGCCCGGGGCCGGCGCATGCGTCCGGTACTGATGGCCGGCAATGTGGTCGAGGCGCAGTTCAGCGCCCGGAACGAGTCCCAATTGCCCCAGGCGGTGATCGAGCTCATCCACAGCCGCGGCCCGTTGCTGTCGGAACCGCTCCCGGTCGCTGCAATCGATTGGGCGACGGTGCTGACGGCAACCGTCTTGCCCGAGGCCCAGGCCTATCCGATGCTCTACGACGCGCTCGGCGGGCTGCTCGACGCGATCGAGGCGGCACCGGCGGCGTCGGGCTGGGGGGCGGCGCTGGTGCGTTATGAATTGCTGCTGCTCGCGGAACTCGGCTTCGGACTCGATCTCGACCGCTGCGCAATCAGTGGCAGCGACGAGCGACTGATCGCGGTCAGCCCGGCATCGGGCCGCGCCGTGAGCGCGCCCTCGGCCGAGCCTTATGCGGCACGGTTGCTACCTCTGCCGCCGTTTGTTCGCGATGGTGGTCAGGCGAGCTGGGCCGACATCGGCGAGGGCCTCCGGCTGACCGGCCATTTCCTCGATCGCGACTTGCTGACGGGCCGGGCCGAGATTATCCGCGCCTCGCGCCAGCGTTTGGTCGATCGATTGCGCCGCGCCGGCAGCCTTTGACGATTGTCTGACCGCCGCTCCTCGCCTAGGTAGAGCAAGTGAGCGTCGATGCCCTTGCAATGCTGTTTCCAAACGTCGCGGTAACCCGGGATATCGCGGTGCGTGTTGCGGTGAGCTATCTCGCCGAACAATCCGACCCGGCGTCGGATCGCTGGTTCTGGTCCTATCACATTCGCATTGAAAACGGGTCGGACAAAGCGGTGCAATTGCTGTCGCGGTGCTGGACGATCACCGACGGCCGGGGCCACGTCCACGAGGTGATCGGCGAAGGCGTGGTCGGGGAAATGCCATTGATCGCGCCCGATGCAAGCTTCGACTATGTCTCGGGCTGCCCGCTCGATACGCCCACCGGAACCATGACCGGAAGCTACCGCATGGTCGACGAAAACGGTAGCGCGTTCGACGTCACCATTCCCCGTTTCCAGCTGACGAGCGGCTGATGCCGCTGATCGCGGTTGCTGCGAACAATGCCTGGAATATCGTCAATTACCGGTCGGGGCTGATCGGAGCGCTGAAAGGTGCCGGCTGCGAGGTCGCAGTGATCCCGCCCGATGGGCCGTATTCTGAAGCTGTGCGGTCGCTGGGGGCGAGTTTTTATTCGCTGCCAATGCAGCCGCGCGGACGCTCGCCGGTCGCGGATCTCGCCCTGCTCATGCGCTATCGGCGGCTTCTTCGGCGGTTGCGGCCCGACGCTTTTCTCGGCTTTACGGCCAAGCCGAACATCTGGGGATCGCTCGCGGCGCGTTCGATGGGGATACAGGTGTCCGCCAACATCAGCGGGCTCGGTGCCGTCTTTGCGCGACGGGGACCGCTGATGCGACTGGTCGCGGCACTGTATCGGCGCACCCTGAAAGCGCCGGCAGTCGTGCTGTTTCAGAACCCCGACGACCGCGCTTTGTTCGTCGCTCGCAAGATCGTTACTCAAGCCCAGACGCGGCTGCTTCCGGGGTCAGGGGTCGATCTTGCCCATTTTGCACCGCGAGCGGTGAAGAGTTCGCGCGGCAAGCGCTTCACCTTCTTGTTTGCCGGGCGCTTATGGGCCAAGGGCGTCGCCGAATTTGTCGAGGCGGGGCAATTGCTCAAGGGACAGGGACTGGACGTGTCCATGCAGATCCTCGGCATGGTCGAGCCACAAGGCCAATCCGCGGTGCCGAGTTCGGCGCTCGAACAGTGGCAGGAGGAAGGGCCGGCAACGTTTCTTGGCTCGACCGACGACGTCCGGTCGGCCGTCGCGCAGGCGGATTGCGTGGTCCTTCCGAGCTACTATGGCGAGGGCGTTCCCCACATCCTGCTCGAAGCCGCGGCGATGGCCCGGCCGGTCATCACGACCAACACCGCCGGCTGCCGACTTGCGGTCGACGACGGCGTAAGCGGGTACAAGTGCCAGGCGGGATCGATGGAATCGCTGGCTGCAGCGATGAGCCGCATGGCGCTGCTCAAGCCCGCCGCACTCGAAGCCATGGGCCAGTGGGGCAGGGCGAAAATGGAGCGCGAATTCGACCAGGAATTCGTTCATGCTTCCTATCTTGCCGCTCTGGGCCTATCAGGCATCCTGTAAGCGCCGGAAAATGTTCAGGAAATCTCCCTCCCCCAAGCGCCTCGCGGAAGGTGCGAAAAATTATCGCGCTTATGTCGTGGGCGATGTCCACGGCCGCCTCGACCTGCTCGATGAGCTGCTCGGTAAGATTCATCATGATCTCGACCGGATGCCGGTCAAGAACGCGATCTTGGTTTTCGTCGGCGACCTGATCGATCGCGGGCCGCATTCGGCCGGGGTCATCGAGCGGCTCCGAACCTACCGCCGCCCCGGGGTCAAATCGATATTCCTGCTCGGCAATCACGAGGAGGTCATGCTCCGGATCCTCGATGGCGATTCGTCGCATATCGCCCAATGGCTCAAATTTGGCGGGGCCCAGTGCCTGGCCAGTTACGGCCTCAATCCGGTCAGCCTGCAGACAAGCAGCGAAGCCGAAGCGCTGACCGCGATCCGCAACTCGATCCCGGCCGAACATTCGCGTTTTCTCCACGGTTTCGCCGACAGTTTCCGGTTCGGCGACTATCTGATCGTCCATGCCGGAATTCGCCC
>JACDEB010000079.1 GCA_013816595.1 Sphingomonas sp.
CTGCATGCGGCCCAAATTGGAAGTGCTGAGCGAACTTGCCGCGGGCGAAATCGGCATCATCACCGCGCAGATCAAGGAAGTCGCCCAGACCCGCGTCGGCGACACCATCACCGATGCCAAGCGCCCCGCCGCGGAGGCACTTGCCGGCTTCAAGGAAGTCCAGCCGGTGGTGTTCTGCGGCCTGTTCCCGGTCGACGCCGCCGACTTCGACAAGCTCCGCGAAAGCATCAGCAAGCTGCGCCTCAACGACGCCAGCTTCAGCTTCGAGACCGAGAGCAGCGCCGCGCTCGGCTTCGGCTTCCGCTGCGGCTTCCTCGGCCTGCTCCACCTCGAGATCATCCAGGAGCGGCTGACCCGCGAGTACGACCTCGACCTGATCACCACCGCGCCGTCGGTGGTCTACAAGATGGTGCTGAGCCATTCGAAGACCGAAGCGGCGCAGACGATCGAGCTGCACAACCCGGCCGACATGCCCGATCCCAACCGGATCGAGAGCATCGAGGAGCCGTGGATCGAGGCGACCATCTATGTCCCCGACGAATATTTGGGCGCGATCCTGAAGCTGTGCCAGGACCGGCGCGGCATCCAGAAGGATCTCACCTATGTCGGCGGCCGCGCCCAATTGCGCTACGAGCTACCGCTCAACGAAGTGGTGTTCGACTTCTACGACCGCCTGAAATCGATCAGCCGCGGCTACGCCAGCTTCGACTATCACCAGATCGGCCACCGCCCAGGCGACCTGGTCAAGATGAGCATATTGGTCAACGAGGAGCCGGTCGACGCGCTCAGCATGATCGTCCACCGCGCCACCGCCGAAGCGCGCGGTCGCGGCATGTGCGAGCGATTGAAGGAATTGATCCCCCGCCACCTGTTCAAAATCCCGATCCAGGCCGCGATCGGCGGCAAGGTCATCGCCCGCGAGACCATCGGCGCGATGCGCAAGGATGTGACGGCGAAATGCTATGGCGGAGATGCGACGCGGAAGCGCAAGCTGCTGGATAAGCAAAAGAAGGGGAAGGCGAAGATGCGGGAATACGGCAATGTGAGCATCCCGCAGGAGGCATTCATTGCGGCGTTGAGGATGGGCGAAGGTGACTAAGGTTCCGGCGATGCTAAAGCATCGTTGGAAGGTCACCGGAGGGGATGAGAGCTGAGCACCACACGCTATTTCGATGAGCAGGTCCGGCGGAAGCGGCCTTATCTGACGATCGACCTCTGTGTCACCGTGGTCGCCGATCCCCTGCACCGTGAGACGCAGGCCGATGGGCGCATCCGCCACTGGGGCGAGGTCAACTTGCCAGATCAGTCAGGCAAGCGCATCTTGCGTGTCGTAACGCTCGAAGACGGCCAGACCATCCACAATGCCTTCCTCGATCGCGGTTTTCGCAAGGACGAGCCATGAAGCTGCATTATTACCCGGAAACCGACAGTCTCTACATCGAGCTGCGCGATGCGCCGGCGACGGAGACGCGCGAGATTGTCGATGGGCTGAATGCCGACTTCGACGTCACCGGCAATGTGGTGGGCCTCGATATCGACGGGGCCACGCACAAGCTGGACTTGTCATCCCTCGAAGCGGTCGCCCTCCCGTTTGCATCGCTAAAAGCCGCCTAATCCCGGCAGCGAGAAGGAGAGACGATCGGCAGGGCGGGTCGGCGCAGCCGAACCCGTTCGACGTCACGAATTCACTTCGTGACGGATCCTTGTTCCGAGCCGACCGCGTTCAGGTGCCCACGAAACCAGTCCGCCATCTCGACCTCGGACAGTTCACCCGCCGCAAGCGCGAGGAACGCGACCACGAGTTCCGCATCGCTCGCGCCAAGCGACCGACCATTGAGCGCCAGGAACGTTTCGCTGACCACCACGGCGGTGCGCTTGTTGCCGTCGACGAAGGGATGGTTGCGCGCGATGCCGAAGGCGTAGGCGGCGGCGAGATCGGCGGCGTCCGGTTCGCCGTAGGCCGCGAGGTTTTGCGGTCGCGCCATCGCGCTTTCGAGCAGCCCGCCGTCGCGGACACCCTCGCCGCCGCCATGCTCGGCGAGCTGTTCAGCGTGCGCCGCGACCGCGACGTCGGTGGCGACCCAGGTCCAGACGTGCGGCACGTTCGGCTGCCGTCGTTACTTGGCGAGTTCGCGAAGCGCGCGCTTGCGCCGCGCCATCACCTCACGCGCCACGTCCATCTGCGCTTCGAAATCCGGCTCATGCGCGGAAATCTCGATCCCCCGAGGAGTCTTGCTGACTGACAGCGTTTCCCCGACCGCAACGTCGAGATGCGCAAGCAATTCCTTAGGCAGGACCACCCCCGCCGAATTGCCGATCTTGGTGACTTTGAGCTGGGTGTTCATACGGGTGTTATAACAGAATTTTGTTGGATTTCAAGCTGGCTGCAAGCCATTGCGCGCGAAACGACCGACGTGCGGCCCTAGCAAAGCAAGTCCGACACGATCGACGGCGCAGGATTACGCCCTGGACGCCCCTTAGCGAGTCCGCGGTTTAAGGCCGAAATCCTGAAATTTTTTGATCAACCTGGCGGCCTCCGCATCGACGTAATCGAGGATCCGCTGATTGATGTCGAGCTTTTGCGCTCTTTGCTCATCCGACAGATTCGTGCGCTTCCGCCAGTACTCAAGATAATCATCATGCTCGATCGTTGAGATCACACTTCTTCGGCAAAATAGATCTAACGCGGCCGGATTCAGCGATTTCGTAATCTCGGCTCGAACACGCCTCAGAACGGAAAAAACGCGGCGCGAAGCCAGCTGCATGAAGTTGTGCACGCATATGTTGCCAACCTCCGCCTCGTTCTTATTCTCCCGATTTTTGATGACACAAATCTGATTGATCGGTTGATGCCCGCATTCGCACGCTCGCTCGTTCGAGTCGTTATACACCAAATGCAATTCCCATTCCGGCTTAGCCTCTAACCAATCGACAGAGTTACTGAGCTCCAGAATAGCCGCTTTGAACTTCACAAAGTTATGTCCGGCTCCCATAATGAGCTCCCCCGCGAATGCTATTACCTGAGCACAATTCAACAACTAACGAACTTGATCAAGTCAACTGCATTCCGCAAGGGAGAGCAGATTATCGTTCCATTGCCCATCAGCGTAGGTGCGAAGATACGGGCCCGTCGGGCCATCGATGACAGCAATGTTGCCCCTGTTCCCACCGACGAGCGTATAAAATGTATTCGCCTTGTTCTGGATTGAGGCGATCACCTCGGCCCGAGTCCACTTCCAGTTGTGCCCGCCTAGGTGGGTGATTCCCTCGTATGCATTTTGACGAGGCTGCTTGTTGATGCAGGTAACTTGAACATCGGCCATTTTAGTCTCCAACGGATAAAGGCCGGCGACTGCGGTCGCCGGCCATCGATTATTTCTCGCGAACGGTCGTGCTCGGACTGCGCCGCCCATGCGAGGTCGTCACGAACCGACCAGTGATCGCGCTACGATAAGCACCGCCGGTGCTACCACTCCGCCCCGCGCTCTCGCGGACGGTCGTGCGCGAACTACGCCGCCCGTGAGACGAGGTTACAAATCGGCCACTGATTGCGCTGCGGTAGTGACCACCACCCTTCCTGCCTGCCATGTTAAACCTCTTGCGTTGCAGTTGCGAACCCGCCACACGATGCATGGCGTGCGCGCAATATGCGGATGCACGGCGGAAGAGTCAATAGAAACATGGCGAAATCGACATGAACGACAATACGTCGGCGATCTTCCCTCAGCGCCTTAAGGCTGCTCGAGACAAGCGGGAGCTTAGCCAGGGTGATCTTGCAAAGGCCGCCAAACTGCCTGCAAGTTCCATATCCCATTTCGAAAGCGGCGCTCGAAAACCGTCCTTCGATAATCTTAAACGCTTGGCCACCGCTCTGAATGTGAGCACCGACTTTTTGGTCGGTCGAGTTGAGCAAATGGACAGCGTAGGACCAGCGGAAGTCATTCACCGCCATCTTGAGAATTTGAGTTCCAAGGATGTTGAGCTTGCAACGGATTTCATAAAAATGCTCGGAAACCGCGGCAAACACAGCTGAAAGCGTAGTTTATGATCAGCTGCCCAAGGCTCACGCTCGTTGAAAGGATCGCTGCGCAGGTGCTTCGGGACCACGAGATTACGCAATTGCCGGTCTGCCCAATCGAAATCGCTGAACGCAACGACATTACTGTTGAGGGAATGTCATCGGGACAGGCTGGCTGCTCGGGAATGCTCGTTCGAAACGGCGATAATTTCGGAATCCTTTACTCGACCGACGTGAAGAATGTTGGATTCCAGCGCTTCAGCGTAGCCCATGAGCTTGGGCACTACTTTTTGCCCGAGCATACTGAGAACGTGCTGCGGAACGGACAGCACATATCGAAGGCTGGTTTCAGTTCGAGTGATGCATACGAACGCGAGGCTGATTTGTTCGGCGCAGCATTATTGATGCCAAAGTCGCTTTTCCGAATTGCCTGCGAACGAGTCCCAGAAGGGCTGGAAGGCGTCCTGCAGCTTGCCCAGCAATGCCAAACGTCGATCACTGCTAGCGCGATCAATTATGCCAAGATGACGGATGCGCCGGTGGCTGTAATTTTGAGCGTTTATGGCAAGGTAAAGTGCTGCTTCCAGTCGGATAATATGAAACGAGCGCACGTCGGTTGGTGCCAGAAGGGCGACGTCGTTCCCGGTTGCAGCGTCACTGCCTCAATCCTTTGTGGTAATACTCCCTATTTGGGTGAGCCCATTTATGGCGAAACCGATTTGCAGGATTGGTTCGGCTGCGATCGGCCGCAGCCGGCCCGTGAGGAGGCGACTCGGCTCCATTGGCCGGGGGAAGTGCTGACGTTGTTGTTCGCCGCAGGGCTGCCAGACGATGATCGTTATTTAGACGAAGAGGACGACGAGGAAGACCTCGTCGAAAGCTGGACTCGGCGCTTCAAGCGATAGCGCAGTTTATCCGGTTCCTTCCAATCTTCAGGTCAGCCTATCGCGCGATGCGGCACTAAGCTCCCTCAACCGCCTCCAGCCGCTTCGTAAAATCATGTCCCACCACCCCATTCGCCTCAAGCTGCAAATTCGCTTCCTTCACCACCCGAGCCGCGACCAGGTCCTCGCGAGCCAGCGAGCCCTTTTCGAACAGCCACTCCGCCACTTCGGGCCAGTCCCACAGGGGATGTTTCGAGGTAACCTTGGCGACCGGGCCGGGGAAGTTCTGGCCGCGCTCGGCGCGAGTGTAGAGCGAGATTGCCTGGCGGGTGAGGCCCGAGCGCTCGGCGATTTCGCTCAGGGAGACGAGGTGGTCGGGCTCGATCCGATCGACCTGGGCGCCGGCGCGGAGCACGGCTTCATAGGCCGAGGCGACCGCCTTTGCGAACGACTCCGCCTCGCGATGGAATTCGAGGATGATGACGCCCTTCTGGAACGACAGGGTCGCGTCGTCACAGCCGGCCTCGAAGAAACGATCCTCGAACGCTTCGTCTCGCGGGTCGAGTCCGGAGGCGATGATGGTGAATTCATGATCCTTCATGGTCGTCCTCCTTCCTGTCCTGATGCGGGCAGCGGTTGATGGCGCGCAACAGGCTGCGCGCGTGATTGCCTGCGCTGCGCGGGGTGCTCCACACCGAGATCATGCAGCCGTCGCCGTCCGCCTGTGCGCAATAAAGGCGGCCCCAGGCATGGCCGCTAACCGGAATGACGCGCCAACCGAGTTGCTCCGCATAAGAGACTGCTCCCTCGATTTCCTTGTCGGGATGGCGATGTCTAGCCATCCCTTGCCCTCAATATGCGAACTGTGTTTACATCTGTCAACAGCATATGCACCCCATGTCCTTGCCGAGGGGTTAATGGCCGGTGGCGCGGGGGCTATCAAGGCGCGACACATCGGTAACTCTGGTCGTGTTCGGCTACCGGCATTTTAGCCGGTCATCGGGTGACAGTGCGCCGACCCTGGCAACCCCTTACCCCTCCCTCTCCACCGGATTATGCCGCATCAGCGGAATTTGCGGCAGGGCACTCGGCGGGTGGCAGAGGAGGCGGTGGGCTTCCTCGCTGTTCAGCTTGAACTGGCGCTGGTTGGGGGCGCGCAGGCCGGCGGCGGCGAGGGCTTCGTCGCGGAGTTGGGTGGGGGTTAGGCAGCGGGGCATTTGGCGTGGGGCCTTCAGGGGTGGGGGGGCCGTCACGAACTAAATTCGTGACGTCGATCCACACGGCTTAAGCCAGTGGTCGGCCGGCCTTCTCCGGCTCTGCGCACTGCCTCCTGATTGCTGCGCAATCACTCACCTGTGCTCGGCGGATCAGGGCTCCACAAATTTCCTTGAGAGTCTTCCTCCCAGCCGTCGGCGATGAGCTGTTCGCGGTAGGCGGCGATGGCGGCGGTTTCCTCCTCGGTGTCGGCGGGCGCATCGGGGTGTTCGGCGAGGGCGGGGCGCATGGCGATGAGGGCCTGGCGGATCGGGGTGACCTTGTCCTCGCCTCCGGCAATGTCGGGCATCAGGCCGGACTGGGCGGTCAGGACCATGTCGGGCTGCCGCATCCACGGTATTTGCCCCTCGGGCGTTTCATCATCCTGCGCCTGAACGCGGACGGCCTTGTCCCAATCGGCCGGGCCGACCAACAGGTCCCAGGCATTTTGCTTGGCCAGATCACCGGCGATGGTCAGGAGATAGAGGCGGCGGGCGGTGAGCAGCCGCGAGCGGATGCGCTCGCGCGCTTCGTCATAATCCTCCTGGGTGGCCGGTGCGGGCTCCTCGACCCAGCTGCGGCCGCGGCGGCGCGCCGGAGGCGCTGGATGGGGGCGGTCGTCTTCGGCGGCGAACTCGGCGCGGCGGGCGGCTGGGAGGATGGCGCTGCGGCGCTGGGCGCGTTCCTCCTCCTGCTCGGCGGCGAGCTCGGCGAGGCCTTCATGGAGCCCGGCGAGCTCTCGTT